>JBKPCR010000207.1:0-47654 GCA_046727435.1 bacterium
GTGCTCGACACCTTCGCTGCCGGTATCATCGGTACAGCCCAACCATGGGCCCGGATGGTGGTCGAGTTGGTCCACGAACTGGGGGGAAAACCACAAGCCTCGATCATCAACCAATCCTGGCGCACCGACATCTCCCGCGCCGCCCTGGCCAATGGGGCGTTGATCGGTGCCTTCGAGTGCGAGCCGCTCACCGGGTCGCACGCCAGCGGAACCGTCCTGCCCGCGGCACTGGCCGTGTGCGAACGAGAGCATCTGGACGGCAGCGCGTTCATCACCGCCCTGGCCCTGGGCTTTGAGGTCTCCGCCCGCATCGCACGCACAGCGGTGGGCCTGGAAACGACCCGCGGCTTTCACAATCCCGGCACTCAGGGACCGTTCGGCGCGGCTGCGGCAGTGGGCAAGCTCTATGGCTTTGATGCCGAGGTCCTGACCAATGCCCTGGGAATCGCCGGCTCGGGCAGCGCCGGACTGCTGGAGTTCGCCTGGAGCGGCGCCGATACCAAGCGTCTGCACCTGGGCCGAGCCAGCCAGCTCGGTCTCGAAAGTGCGCTCCTGGCGCGTCAAGGCTTCCATGGCCCAGCCACCGTGCTGGAAGGTCGCTATGGCTATTTCAACGCGTTTTCGCTGCCACCGAAGCTGGATCGACTGCTGGAGGGGCTCGGAACCACCTGGGCCATTCAGCCCCTGTCGCTCAAATCCTACCCCACACATGTCACGCACCAAGCCGTGGTGCAGGCCATCCAGGAGTTGAAACAGAAACACTCCATCGATCCCCAGGCTATCACGCGCATCGTCATCCGTGGCGACCAGCACCTCATGGATGAGCGCCATGCCGTGCGCGACCCCGAGACCATCATGGGCGGCCAGTACAGCCTGCCCTTCACCACTGCTGTCGCCTTGACGCGCGATGTGTCCAATCCGCTCCTCTATAACGATGCTGCGGTGTGGGACCCCATGGTGCGCGCTCTGGCGCAGCGTCTCGAGTTGGTCCCGATCGAGGCCGATGCGCACCCGGAACCGGGCATGTACCCCGCGGAAGTTCTCGTGGAATGCCAGGGCCGCAGCTATACTCAGCCGACCAGACCCCACAAGGGCTCACCGCGAAATCCGTTTACGTGGGAGGAGCTCTGCCAGAAATTTCGACGCTTCACGGCACCGATCATCAGCGCCAAGCAGGCCGATGGGATCATCGAGGCGGTTGGACAGCTGGAGCAGATCAACGACATGGCCGAGGTATCGCAGTTGGCAGCTGCAGCACATTAAGCAGCTTGGGTTCGCGGCCGAATCTCGTCGGATCAGCGGCGACGAACGAGGCGCTCGGGCATGACTGAGAGCGGTCGGGCAGGATCACAGCTGGGCCGCCGAAAACGCATATCCCGAATATCTCGACCAGCGATAGGCCAAGACCTTGGCTTTTGGATAGGAACTAAGATGACGCGATTGCCCTGATTGCCTCCCACACCTATGCGTCTCGCGAAAAGCGACCAGAGGGGTAAACGCCTCTGGACTCCCCCAGCAACCAGAGGGACAGAGTCCAGAGTCGCAACGGTTAAAGGGCTGGGAGCACCTCCCGAAATCCGACGAACCCGAACGAATTGTCCGGGTAGCCCCAGTCGCGATAGGCACATCGCACGTCCCCGTGGTAGTCGACGAACGCGCCGCCCCCCAGCACACGGGCCATATCGCGTGCGGCCTTGAGGCTCTCGCGTCCGCCCTGTGGCTTATAGGGATATCTCTAATCCGGCTTTCCCCGACCCCTCTCCCACAGACTTCGCGTCCATTCCCACACATTCCCCGCCATGTCCAGACATCCGGCGGGTGAGGCCCCAGCCGGAAAGCATCCCACCGCACTTGTCGAGTTGATCCCTATGTCATAGTTGCGGAGGTGCCTCATCCTCACTACTGGCCTTGACCTGTTCCCCGCGCCAGAGGAGAATATCAATCGTCTCTTCGTAGAGCAGGGCGCGGGCCTCAGGGAGTCGGCCCTTGTAGGTATGCACCAGGGCCATCACGGTCAACAACAGCGGGTTCGACGTCAGCCGCCAGAGGTCTGGGCGGAGCACGGCCGCTTGTAACTGACGGCTTGCCCCCTCGATTGTTCCCGGTTTGATAGTTCCCAGTCGGGCCAGTTCGCCGTGCCAGGCGGCGATGAAGCGGTCGATCTGCTCCGCGATGAAGGGAACCAGGGTGACGCTCTGGAAGTCACTGAGCTGCCAGGCTGGGTCCTGGTAGGAGAGCGTCCGACAGGTGACGAGGACGCGACACTGTGAGTAGCGCGTGGCGAAGGCGGCGACCGCGTCACGAATAAAGGTGCGGTGCCGCTGGGTGGGAATCTCATCGAGACCGTCAAGTAAGAGGATGGCCCCGCCATGTTCAAGCCTTTCAAGTAATGGCTGGGCCACGAAGGCCAGATTCTGCCCCTTGAGACGGTCGACAGTGAAGCTCCACAGAGGGCGTGGCTCGGCCTTATTCGCCTTGGATGGGAGCCAGCGGGCAAAATCCCACAGGGCAACGGTGAGAGGTACGAGGTCAGCTTCCTGTTGCGGCCAACCAGGGAGACGAGCCAGCCAGTTTTTCCTGGGCTCCAGGGCATGTGTGGCGAGGCACAGTGCCAGGTGTGTGATGAAGGTCGACTTGCCAGAACCGGGATCACCCAGGAGCACCACATGGCGCTGGCCGACGACAGCCTCAAGCGCGCCCAGTGGGCGAGTCTCCCGTTCTGCAGATGGTGTGTGCTCTGCACGCCGGCGTTTTCCCTTAGTGGTAAGGGGTACCTGCGTGGTTGTATGCAGGTCGACATAGACCTGTGCGAGATCGAAACGCTTTTGACTGCCGGTTGGGTCGCTGGCATCGACATCCAGCCCCCGCAGCGCCATATGCCGGCATCCGTCCACCAGCGCGCGGCGGTAGATGGCTAACGCTTCACTGGGGTCGTTGGTCGACGGACCGGTATAACGACCGCTGGCGATGGTGACCGTGCTGCCGATGAACACATTTCCTGCCAAATCACCCCCAATAGCCACACCTCCGGCGCCGGCGGCAACCCCGCCAGTGGTCGCGACCGCCCCAGGACTATGTTGCACCGCGGCTCCCATGTCTTTCAGGCGCTGCTGCAGCTCGGCGATTTGCTGGGTAAAATTAAGACTCAATTCACGCTGTTGAGCTTCTAACGCAGCAATCGCCTGGTGCAGCTTGTCGATCTGATCGCCGGACTTTTGTCGTCTGACCGGACGTATGGATACCACCTCCCCTGCAGCGAGTCCCGCGGAATTATGAGACTACATCAGCTTCCAGCGCCGCGGTCACCTCAGCCAATATGACCACGCGGCGCGCCTCTTCCACATGCAGATTTTCGATCAGCCTGCCATCGACCACGACCACTCCCTTGCCCTGGGCGGTGGCCTCGGCGTGAGCCGCGATGATCTTGCGAGCCGAAGCGAGGTCGTCTGGGGATGGCCCGAAGATCCGATTGGCAGTGGCGATGGTCTTCGGGTGGATCAGGGTCTTGCCGTCGAAGCCCATGTCGGCGGCCTGACGGCAGGCATATTCAAAGCCTTCGTCGTCGTTGAGGTCGAGATGCACGCCGTCAAGCACCGTTAGGCCATAGGCACGGCCGACCAGCACGCACCAGCCGAGGCTGGGCAGCACGGGCAGTCGCTCGCGGGTGTGGCGGGCATGCAATTCTTTGGTCAGATCTGAGGTGCCCATGACTAACGCCGCAACACGTGGACTGGCAGCAATGTCCTCGGCTCGCAGGATGCCGCGTGGGGTCTCGAGCATGCACCAGATGGCCATTTGCGCGGGGGCTCCGTGCGCGGTTAGGATGCTTGAGACTTGCCGCACCATGTCGCCGCTTTCGACCTTCGGCAACAAGACGGCGTCGACGCCACAGGTGGCGACGGCGGCGAGGTCGGCATCGCCCCACGGGGCCGCCAGGGCATTGACGCGGACGATCAACTCGCGCCTGCCATAGCCTCCGGCGTGCACGGCATGGCACACCATCTGGCGGGCTTTTTCCTTAGCATCGGGGGCCACGGCATCTTCGAGATCGAAAATCAGTGCATCGGCTGGCAGGGTTTTGGCGCGTTCGAGGGCTCGGGCATTGGAGCCAGGCATAAAGAGGGTGCTGCGGCGGGGACGGATGACGGTTGGCATATCTCCCTCACCCTGGCCCTCTCCCGGAGGGAGAGGGATTAGGGACGGGCGCTCTCCTAGAAGGAGAGAGAATTCGAGTATAAGCTCTCCAGGTGGAAACGGTGGATGGATTCAGGCTTCTGCGCTCCCCTTGCGGGCCATGACAACGTATACCGGATCGGTGTACTCGTCGGCCTGTGGGGAGCGATCCTGGGCTTCCAGGCCGACGAAATTGCCGGCGTAGTGGAAATACGAGTTCACCAGTTTGATATGCTGGTCATCGCCCATCGCCCGCCAGACGGCTACGGCTTTGGTGGGAAACATGCGATTGGAAAAGATCACGGCGAAGAGACCTCCAGGCTTCAAAATGCGATTGACGTCACGGAAGACCTCAATGGGTTTCGTGAGATACTGGATCGAAACGGTCAACACCACGGCATCGAACAGGTTCTCGTCGAACGGCAGTCGCGGCTCATCGTTGGCATCGTGCACCACGTAGTCATCCAGGTGCGGGTTGTCGGCCATTTCCTCCGCGTTGAGTCCCAACCCCACCAGGCGTTGCTTCGGCAATTCCGTGGGCCAATGCGAGCGCCAGCTACTCAGCAGATCGAGAATGACGGCGTTCGGCGGTAGGGTCTCGGCAAAGAACTGCTTGATCGCCTCGATCGCGGCGTCGTCGATGTGGACGACCTTGCGTGGGAAGCTGTAGAACTCGGGGTCAGGGTTTTCATCGACGCGCTGAAAATGCTCCGGTCGAAAGGGCTGCTCCATCGTCTGTGTCCCTCAGTTCTTAGCGCTCCTCCCCCCTCACCCCAACCCTCTCCCGGAGGAAGGGGGGGACGGTCTTGCTCCAAATGAAAAACCTTCGTTCAGAACCAACTGGCTTTATCGACAACATTCAGTAGCGGCTGTCCTGCGCTGAACCGACGACAATTCTCCAGCAGCAGCTCGGTGCGGCGCTCCGGTAAATACGGTCCGACTCCGGCGACGTGCGGCGTGATCAGCACGCCGGGCATGGTCCATAGGGGATGATCCGGTGGCAACGGTTCGATCTGGAACACATCCAGGCCAGCCCCGGCGATTTCTCCGGCGCGTAACGCCTCGACCAGGTCGTCGAGGACCACGCAGCCCCCACGTCCGATATTGATCAAAAATCCCGTCTTCTTCATCAGTTGGAATTCTCGCGCCGCCATCATGCCGCGGGTTTGCGGCGTTTGGGGCACAGTCATGATGACGAAATCAGCCTGGGGCAGGAGGCGATGCAACTCGTCCGGGCGATGTAGCTCCTTCATACTGGTAGGCGCCTCGGGGCGACGTGGGTCCAGTCCCAGAACGGTCATGCCAAACGCGGCGCACAGCCGCGAGGCTTCGCCGCCGATGCCGCCGACACCGACGATCAGGGCGGTGGCCTCAGGCAGGTAGATGGTGGCCTCGAGGCCCTGTCTTTGCCACTGGCGATTGAGCTGCTGCGGAATGTAGCGATGCAAGCCGCGCGCAAAGGCCAGGACAAAGGCCATGATGTGGGCGCTGATGTGGTCGTTGTAGATCTCGCGCTGATTGGTGACGGTGACGTCGCTATCGATGAGCTCCTGGTGATAGTAACCGATCGGGGGAGCCGCCGCCGGTGCCTGAATCCAGCGCAGCTTCTTGGCGCGGCGGAACAGCTCCGGAACGATGTTGCCGTATGCGGCATCGGCATCGACGATTGCCTCCACGGCGGCCTCGGCCGAGTCGAAGAGCTGTACCGCGCAATCGGGAACAGCGGCGCGAATCTTCTCGGGCCAGTCGGGCTGTGTATTGGGTGGGACCATGACGAGCTTGAAGGGCATAGCGAATCTCCTAAAAATAGTGCTGAGTGCTGAGGGATGCAAAAGTCCTCAACTCAGTACCTAGGACTCAGGACTCAGCACTTTCTCTTGACGCAGCCGATCAATCGCTTCCGCATCATATCCGAGCCAGTGCAGGATCTCCTCCGTGTGTTCGCCCAGTAGCGGGGCGGCGGGGCCGACCTCGCCCGGCGTCTCGGAGAATTTCACTGGGATACCGATGACCTTGATCTGCCCTGCCTTGGGATGTTCCTGCTCGACCACCATCTGGTTGTGATGGACCTGCGGGTCGGCGAACAGCTCCCGGTAATCGTAGACCGGGGCGCACAGCACATCGTATTGGCCCAGATATTCGAGCCATTCATCACGGGTTTTTGTGAGTAAAATCTCTTGCAAGGCTTGGGTGAGCTCGGCGCGATGTTCCAGACGGCTGGTCGGCGTGGCCAGGCGTGGGTCGGTGCCAAGATGGGCAAAGGCCGGGGCGCGACCCAGGCGCCCCCACCAGTCGTTCGAGTGCGCATTGACCGCCAGATCCTTATCTTTGGTGTGATAGACGCCATACGGTTGTGGCAGCAGCCAGTGACCACTACCGCTTTTGCGAGGCAGAATGTTGGAATTGAGGAACGACACGGTCTCCATCGCTTGAAAGGCGATCATGGAGTCCAGTAACGACACCTCGATCTCCTGTCCGATACCATACTGTGACCGGGCGTAGAGCGCCGTCAGCACGCCGTAGGCGGCCGTCAACGCGCCGGCGACATCGGCCATATAGGCGCCGACAGCCACCGGCGGCCCATCGTCCCATCCAGTCGTGCTAATGATCCCTGACATGGCTTGCACCAGCAGGTCTTGACCCGGCCAGTCAGCACGGGGACCAGTCTGGCCATACCCCGACAATGAGCAGTAGATCAAGCCTGGATTGCGTTCGCGGACTCGTTTGGGATCGAGTCCCAGGCGGGGCATGACATCGGGGCGGAAGTTATGGATGAGGATATCACAGCGATCCACCAGGCGTAGCGCAATCTCCTGGCCGGCGGGTTTGCGCAGATCGAGGCAAATGCTGCGCTTGTTGCGGTTGCGGGCGAGAAACGAGGTGCTGACGCCGTTGACCGAGACGATGCCAGCCAGCCGAGCCGGATCGCCGATGCCGATGGGCTCGACCTTGATTATGTCCGCACCCATATCGGCAAGCATCTGCGTGCAGAAGGGGCCGAAGATGAAGCGCGATAGGTCCAACACCCGGACGCCGTCGAGCGCCTTGGGTGATGGTCCGGCGCGTTGGGCCCGTTGCCGCTTGAGTTGCCAGAGCTCCGCTTCGAGAGCGGCGATTCGTGCATCGAGGGCTTGCGATTCACCTGCATCCATACGTGGTCATCCTTCTGTGAGTATAGATTCGTGATGGTACATAGATACGTCTCTGCACCCTCCTCCAGCGGGAGAGGCCACTTTGCGCCCCTTATACCACAGCCAGCCGCGGCCGCCAAGCAGGATGGTGTCGAGGCGTCTACTTGTACCAATACTTGGTTTTCTGCGCCCATAGACTTTTCGGGTAACGCTGGTGCAGCAGATCGAACGCGGCTTTGGAGAATGTGCCGGTGTCCGTGTCCGTGCACCCAAAACGGGTCGCCCTCACCGCCAGGTGCAGGGCTTCCGGCACGCGTGGGTCGCTGCTAGCTCGTTGTGCCCAGGCTATCACCTGTTGGCTGAAGTAGTTCGGCGCCGGCCCGAGACTCGCCAGTCGCTGCAGCTCCTGTTGGGCTGCGTGGGCTTGTGCCGCGCTGAGAAACTCGAAGGCATGATCTTGAGCGCTGCGGTAGAGGATTTCCAGCGGTGCCGAGAGTCGATCGCCCTCCCGCGAAGTGCCAAGTGTCGCGGGTTCGAGGGCACACCACCAGTTGTCGTGGTAATTATCGATTTGATCGAACGGTGTCAACCGCCCCACATTCTCCTGCACATAGGGCTTGAGGCCGGGGAAGCGCAGGATCATAAAGATCCCCGTGAACATCCTGGCTTCTCTGTTGATGGTGGCACGATATTCGTCAAGCGAGGGGCCTAGCTCTGGGATGAGAGTTTTGACCACCGGCACCAGATCGCGGGTGGTGTCGTCCTCTTTCAGGATGAGGGAGCGCGTCAGGACCGCCATCGCCAGCTCACGCCGCAGGTGGGTGGGGAGAACGGTGCGGTGTACCATCTCCCTTAGGGTATCAAGGGGTAATCGCTGATTGAGGACGCGGGCCGCGTCAGCGTCAAAGAGCGGCCGGTCCTGCGCTATCAGCTGCAAGCGTTCGTTCGCCTCAATGTTCTCCGGGAGCTCGCGCCCATCGATGTTGTAGGTGATGGCCACCGGGAGACGTGGCGCATAGGTCATAAACTCATAGAGCGTGCGCGCCAGCTTCATCCGCAGAGCCAGCAACAAATTGCGCCCTGACGGCGGGAACGTGGGCACCCCTTGAGAGAGCAGGCTGTCCGATTGTTGACGCGCCTCATCCCGCTTTCCCGACGCAGTCAGCAGACGCAAGCGATGGAACGTCACCAACGCAAACCCCGGCGCCTCCTGCGGCACCTTTTCCGCCGCGGCGAGCAGGTCGTGATACCTAGGGTGCCCCACACCGACCTTGGCTAGCGATGCGACCAGCCACGGCAGCGCCGATGTGGCCGTCCAGCGTTGCAGCGCATGCTCTAGTCCGCCTGGGCTGGTGTCCTGGAAGGTCAGGATCCAATCCGTCACGTCATCGCGGCGGGCGGTGCCGGCATCAGCCCCATTGCGTTCGTTCGCGCTGCGATCCAGCAGGAGAGTGTAATCCCACAGATCCTGCTTCAGCGTTGGCCCATTGTTGGGCGTGAGCAGGCTTTGCGCGAGTTCGTGTACGCGCTCAGCCGGCTCCAAGCGCGCACGCACCACCGCCAGAAGGCGTCTGGCGGCGGGATGGATGATTTGCAAATTCCTATCATCCAGAATGGCAGTCAACGTCTGTTTGGCTGCGGCGAGCTTGGCTTTATCGACATCGTCATAACGTGGGACCAAGCTACCCTGGCGCAGTAAAGCCCTGGCGACTAGATATGGGGCCAACGGTCGCCAGTGGGACGCCGGATCATCGGCAATGTCACGAAACAGGCGCTCAGCGACTGCTAGATCACCGGCATAGAAATGTGCCGCAGCGATTTGGTAGGCGCGATCCTTCTGAAGAATCTCGGGGCTTTGCGGTACGGCGGGAGCTGGGATGGCCCGCGCCCCCGAGCAGTTGCTGAACACCTGATCTTGGGCGCGTACCCACTCTTGCACGTCACCGCTGTCGGCCCCAAATTGCCTGATGCGCTCGGTCAAGGTGTTGGCCGCCGTCTGAAAGGCATCTGCCGGACAGTTCACGTACTCATGGTAATAAAACACCCCATTGCGTGCTTCCAGTGCTTTGAACACGTTGATCGGCGGGGGCGGTCCGGCAGCAGTGATCTGCGCTCGCACGTCAGTCCAGGTCTTGACGGCAGCGCTGGCATTGGGGTTCCACAGATCGGCTTGTGGATTGAGCCGTTCATCCCACAAAGCCAGCAGCGCCGCCTGCTCCTCCTGGCCAAAACCCATGCCGATGAGGTAGCGATAGGCCACGTAGAGGTAGGACTGCGCGTACGTCGGCTGCAGAATGCCCAATTGTCCCTGAGCATAACTCGTCAACGGCATATCGGGGTGTAAGGTATAGGTGAAAATGGCCTGCTCGAAAAACGGCCCACAACCGCATACCGGCCGGCTGCCGAGCAGTCCCGCCACCATGCCGATGGCGAGCATCCATTTCAGGGTAATTGTGGCCATCGCCCGAGCTCCTCCAAAAAGCTGGTCATGGCTTCCAGTCGCCATGCGTGCGGATGAAACACGTAGAGACGCCGCCCTAGCCGTAAGGTCGGCAGGGGCTCATCAGTGGAGATCCCCAGACTGTAGCGACAGGCGGCGGCACGAAAATCGTCAGCGGCGAGATACCGTCGGACGCGATGTTGGTCAGCTCCCATGCGAAAGACCATCGGTACCACTTCGTCGACGGGCAGTCCTGCGAGCCAATTGTCGAAGATGCACCAGGACGCCAGCGCGGTGATGGACAGTGGCATGGAGGCGGGCAGTTGACGGCGGAGCTGTCGCAGCACATCCCGATAAAAAGCGCGCTGGGAGGCAGTAGCATCGAAATCGACCTGGAGTGCCTGGATGCCGGAGAGCGTGCCGACCTCGGCGATGGCCGCGGTGGCCATCTCACGCTGTGATGCAGAGAGGTCCGGTGGTCGCCACCGATCTGAGGCCATCCGCACCACTGCCATGAGCTGCGTGTCAGGCGGCGCGCTGAACGACTGGAGTCGAGGGCGGACGATGACATCCGAGCCACTGAGATAGAGCGTGCGGGCGAGAAAGGCAACGCCGATCCCCTGCACATCGATGAAATCCAGTGCCTCCGGGCGTTCCCAGGCCCACAAGACGACGGGAGGGAAGGTCGCTAGGGGGGCGCGCACGACGGGGGCCGATTGTGTCCACCAGGCGCTCAGGGGCGACTGCCCAAGAGCTGCCAGCACAGCCGCGACGCCCAGCATGACGATACAGGCAGTCAGGAGTCGCAGGTGGCGCTGTCTGGCGTTTCGCTGAGGCATGTGGTATGGTCGTGCAACACGCATAGACTGGCTCTGCATGGGTGATTTGACGGTGTGGATCACACAGGGAAAAACATGCGCCATTTTTGACGGCGTTGCAAGCCGTTCCTGGAGGGAAAACACCATGGCCGTCCGCGCCTTGCTGCATTATGCCCTTGAAATCCCAGATTTGAGCGTGGGGGAGCGATTTTACCGAAATTTTGGCCTGGCCGATAAATCCACCAGGCATGAGGCGGTCCACCTCTGTCCTACGTCACTACCACGCGAGTCCGTTCTGCTGTATCCGGGTCCGAAGAAACGACTGCATCATCTCGCCTTTGGTGCCCCAAGAGATGATTATGCCCAGGTACAAGAAGCCATCCAGCGCGCCGGTGTATGTGAGGTCGACCCACCGGCTGGAGGTATCGACGGCGGGATGTGGATTCGCGATCCGGATGGGAATCTGCTCAACATCCGTGACGAGGGCCTTCTGACGCCGCCTGCTGACCCGCCGCTGACCCTCAACAGCCCTGGTCATCCGGCACGTCAGGCAATACGCGGCTGTCCTGAGGCCGATCTGATAGCCCAGCCCCGCCGGCTCGGGCATGTGTTGCTGTTCACGCCTGATGTCGATCGCCAGCTCGCGTTCTATACGCAGGTGCTGGGCCTCAAGTTGTCGGATCGCTGCCAGCGCATCATCGCCTTTCTGCGCTGTTCCAGCGATCATCATAACGTCGCCTTCCTCAGCTCCAAAGGGCCGGGATTCCATCATGGCTCGTTCGAGGTCGGAGGCGTGGATGAGATCGCCATGGGGGCGCAGCGCATGCGCGAGTCAGGCTGGGAGCCGGGGTGGGGACTGGGGCGTCACGTCATCGGCTCGAATTATTTCTACTATATCCGCGATCCCTGGGGTAGCTTCGCGGAGTATTTCTTCGATCTGGATCACATCCCGGAGAGTTGTGCGTGGGAGCCACGTGATTTCCCGGAGCAAGATGCCCTGTATCGTTGGGGCCCCGAGCCTCCGCCGGATTTTGGCGAGAATAAGGAACTGAGGTAAGACAGAAGGCCTCCGATGGATCTTTTGCGGAGAGTGCAACGCCTATACAATACCGGTGTGCTGAAAAGACGCTTAGAGAGCGGCACTGTCTTCGGCAATATTGTGGTTGACACGCGTACTCAGCCCGGGTACGCTCGCGTAAACTCGTCATGCGGGAAGTTTCAGACCTGTGGTACCGCAACTAGTGCGGGACAAGGAGTACGGATGTCGACATCGTATATCTTGCTGTCTTGCACGCCTACCTTCATGCTTTATATTTCTATACGTGTGCAGTTCTTGATAAGGACCCAACTCCTGATCAATTCTCATCTCCTCTCCTGAGGGAGAGATACTCCGCAATCTACTCCTCTGCTATTCCGCATGTCCAGTTCGTCGACGCCTATCCACGATCTTAGCACGGGCCTCCGTACCTGCCGAGGCGACGGATGGTCGCCGTGCACGATATGCAGGGGGACCTGTCCTGATGCTGTTAGATCGCTTGCTCCAGCTTCGTGTTCCACAGCGGCTACTCAATGAGGCGGCAGTCGACGCGGGCGAGCTCGTAGTATACGACCGGCACGGCATGCTACGGCGCCAGGTTGTGACCGGCACCACGTCGTCCTGCTTCAAGCCATGTGGCCTTTCACCCGCCGTACCGTGGCCGCGCTGCCTCCCCTCACTCCCACCGACAGACACCGGCTGGCTCCCATGCGCTCAAGGCATGGGCGCACACTTGGTCGTCCCGATCCTGGCTCCCACGACGCCACTGGGCTGGATCGTCACTCGTGGGCTGCCTCGCGCCCCAAACCAGCCAGGGCGCCTCGAGCAAGTCGAGCGACTTCTTGCGATCACCGTCGACGAAATGCGCATGTTTGTGGGGCTGGTACCATTGCTCCACCGATCACCAGGGCCGGTCATGGCACTAACAAAACTCATCGGCGACTCCGCCGCGATGCGCACGGTGAAGAGCGAAATCCGGCGAGCGCTCGACGTACCGTTTCCCATTCTCCTCGAAGGCGAAACCGGCACCGGCAAGGACCTTGTCGCGTGGCTGATTCACGACCGTGGTTCCCGGCGCGCTGGCCCGTACGTCACGCTCAACTGCGCGTCGATGCCCGAGGGGTTGGTGGAAGCGGAACTCTTCGGCCATCGCCGGGGGTCATTCTCCGGTGCCGATCGAGACCATCCGGGGCTCCTGAGGGCCTCCCACGGCGGGACGCTGTTCCTCGACGAAGTGAGTGAGCTGAGTCCCGCCACGCAGGTGAAGATCTTACGGGCGATTGAGAGTGGCGAGGTGCGGCCGGTCGGCGCCGTGAGGGCCGTCCACACGGACGCGCGTATCATCGCCGCCACCAACGTTGACCTCGAGGCGGCGGTGCGAAAAGGCCGTTTCCGCCGCGACCTTTACTATCGGTTGCGGGTGCTCCACATCCGCTTGCCGCCGCTGCGCGAGCGCCGTGAGGACATCACGCCCCTGACCTGGCATGCGCTCCAGGGTGTCTGCGAGCGACTATCCTTGCCACACCGTGGGCTCTCGCAGGAGGTGCTTGCTGCCTTTGTAGCCGCCGATTGGCCGGGAAACGTGCGCCAGCTTATCCACGAAGTCGAGCGCGCCGTGGTTGCCTGCGAGGGGCCAAAGATCCAGGTCGAGCATCTCTCGCCCGAGTTCCAGGCAATGAATGGCGGCCAGGCACATTCCTTCTGGGAGTTGCGCCAGCATATTCTCGAGGGCTGGGAACGGGCTGAGATACGCCGCGGGCTTGAGTGCACGGGGTGGAATGTCGCGCAGCTGGCACGTGAGATGGGCTTAAGCAAGCGGGCTCTCTTTGCACGCCTGGCACGGTACGGGATTACACGGCTGGGGCTAGACCAGGATCGCGGCGGCTAAACCCGTGCCCACAGCGGCGGGCAAACCTGTCCGCGACTCTCCGGTCTGGCGGCGCTCATCACCCGTGTGCGTGCCCGTAGCGCGGCGAGGCTGTCGTAGCTAGTCATCGTTGACCTCTCCGGTTTGAAGGTAGTCGAGGTCCTCGTGTCGAAGCGCTGCATCGGGTGTTGCACCGCTGTGCACGAGCACCCGTGGTCCTGCCGCCATCCTGGATGCATACGTGCATGGATGTGCGCATCCATCGCATCGGTCTACACCAGATTGAGGGGGCGGGTGACCTTGACCCATCTTTCGGGACGTAACCCGGCGTTGGAGCCCTGAACCGTGCACGCCTATGCGTGGACGGTATAGCCAATCGTGCATTGACGTGCACGGATACGCCCCCCCTATGGCCATGTGTCCATCTCCAAAGACTGTCGGGGTTCAGGTGGTGGACGCGGGCGAACCATTGGCATCGAACTTGCTCACCCTTGCTTTTGCTTCGGAAACTGGAGGGTATTCCCGTGGCCCGGTCGGCACCCGATAGGCCAACGCGAGGCTTTGATGTGAGCAGACGCTCGGAGTTCTCCAAGGCCAATCACGAGACCAACATGGCAGGATACAGCAGCAGCGTGGAGCATCTGCTTGAGGAGCTCCAACGGATTGATCTCCTGGTGCGTCTCCAGATCCGCAGATTCAGAATGCTGGGCCGAGCGGGTCAGGATGACTTCAGGGGGCTTTACATCAAGGAGGAGGAGATCGATGCCCTTCTGGCGGATGAGGTCCCCTTCTGTGCTACAGGCGGGATTGAGCCTCCGCAACTCGATCCCCTCGTGGATCAGCTGTCCGCTCTCGAGTGCCAGATTGCCGACAAGAAGGTCATCACCCTTCGATCGGGAGCGGTGCTCCGTCTAGAGCGTCTTAAGGAGCTATTCCAGCTTTCCTCTTTCGATGTCGATGCGCTACTGATCTGCCTCGCACCGGAGCTTGATCTCAAATATGAAAAACTCCACGCGTATCTTCAAGACGACGTGACCAAAAAACGGCCCACGGTCGAGCTCGTCTTGGCCCTCCTTTGTCCTACCTTCGAGGGAAAGCTCGTCGCGCGGGAGCGTTTGACGCCAACGACTCCTCTGGTAAGGCATCGCCTTCTCAATGTATTCCCCGAGATGCCCGAGCGGCATCCTCCACTGTTGGCTCAATTTCTGAAGCTAGACGAGCGCATCGTCCAGTACCTCCTCGGATCAGATCAAACCGACTCCCGACTTCTCCCCTTCGTCCGACCGGGCGAGCTCCAGGTGTCATGGCGGGACCTGATCCTGCCAGAGGACGTTAAGAGCCGCCTGCGACAGCTGGCGAGATGGTACTGGGAAACGAGGGTTCACGCTCCGTCCTCCAATGGACGAGCGGACGGCATCATTTTCTACTTCCACGGTCCTGCTGGGGTGGGAAAGCAGGCGACTTCGGAGGCCCTCTGTGATGACCTGGGTATGGCGTTGCTGAGGGTCGATGTGGCCCGCATGCTGCAAGGGGAACTCCCCTTCGAGAGCGCGGTGCGTTTGATCTTCCGCGAAACCCTTCTACAACAAACCGCCCTCTATTTCGATCGCTTTGACCTCCTGTTGGCCGAGGACGACAAGATCAGACAGTGCCGTGAAACCCTGACTGAGGAGCTCGAACGTCTCTCGGGACTGATCTTCCTGGCGGGCCAGACCTCTTGGGAGCCTGCGGGGGCCTTCCATCACAAAACCTTCATCCGGGTCGAATTTCCTCTCCCTAGCTATGTGCTCCGAAAGCAACTGTGGGAGATCTCCCTGAATGGCCTCGCCCCCGCCAACTTTGATCTGGATGCCTTGGCCAACAAGTTCCAACTGAGCGCCGGGCAGATCCGCGATGCCGTTGCTACGGCCGAGAACCTCGCCTTCTGGCGAGATCCGCAGCAGGGGCAGCTCACAGGCGACGACCTCTACAGCGCCTGTCGGGCCCATTCGAATCAGAAGCTTAGCACCTTGGCCCGCAAGATCCCGCTGCAATATACCTGGAGGGATATCGTCCTGCCGAAGGAGCAGATGGCACAGCTCCACGAACTCGTGAACCACATGAAGTATCGTCATCTCGTCTACAGTGAATGGGGGTTCGAGCGCAAGCTGTCCCTAGGGAAAGGGTTGAACGTCCTGTTCGCAGGTCCCTCTGGCACCGGCAAGACGATGGCGGCAGAAGTCCTGGCCCATGAGCTGTCGCTCGATCTCTACAAGATCGACCTGTCGCAGGTTGTCAGCAAGTATATCGGGGAGACCGAAAAGAACCTGGACCGGATCTTCCGCGAAGCTCAGACTAGCAATGCCATCCTCTTCTTCGACGAAGCGGATGCGCTCTTCGGCAAGCGCTCCGAGGTCAAGGATGCCCACGATCGGTACGCCAACATCGAAACCGGCTACCTACTCCAGAAGATGGACGAGTACGAGGGTGTGGCGATCCTGGCGACCAATCTGCGGGCGAACCTCGATGAGGCATTTGCTCGTCGGATGCACTTCGTGGTGGAATTCCCGTTCCCTGATGAAGAGTACCGCTACCATATTTGGCAAGGCATCTTCCCACCCCAAGCCCCGCTTGCCGATGATGTGGATTTTGCGACCCTCGCACGATCCTTCAAGCTGAGTGGGGGAAACATTAAGAACATCGCGCTTGCCGCCGCCTTCCTCGCGGCTGAAGAAGGACAACCCATCGGGATGAGGTACCTGCTGCGATCCGTCAGGCGGGAGTTGCAGAAGGTTGGACAGGCGTGGGAGGAAGCTGCGGGGCGATCATGAGAGGAGCTAATTGGCGTGGAACGAACCTGGCAGGTTGAAAGCGCGCCCATCCAGGAGGGCAGTGGCGTCATGCTGATGGAAAGTGCTCGTGCCGCTGCGTCTGACCGGTCAGAATCATGGACAGATGATGTGCCGAGCGCCTTCTTCGGCATGCAGCGGACCGTTGGCAACCGCGTTGTGCAGCGGATGATGGCTGCCGCGCGAACAGAGAAGCGGCAGCCAGCTGGTGTCCCTGAGGCAGACTCGCAGGGTACAACAGCCATTCTCCAGCCCAAGTGTGCCTGCGGGGGGACGTGCTCGGCATGCAGGGACCATGAGGAGACGGACATCAAGACGATGCTCCAAAAGAAGACTCCGGGCAAGGCGCTGGAGCCGACCGTGAGAGCAGACATGGAGGAGCGGTTCGGCGAGGACTTCAGAGGCGTACGGATTCACCGCGATGCGCAGGCACGGGACACCGCACGACAGCTGGGGGCCGATGCCTATACGGTCAGTAAGGATATTTTTTTTGATGCTGGCAAATATGACCCTACGTCCTATCAGGGGAGACGGTTGCTGGCACATGAGTTGACTCACACGGTGCAGCAGACGCGGGGATTCCGTCGGTCTCGGGCGGCGATCGCTGTCGGACAGGTGGGCGACCGCTACGAGCGTGAAGCCGACCGTCTTGCCGACCGGGTGGCACGACCGATTCCATCGGCGGCCGCCACCGGATGGGATGCGAGGGGACGCGAGGGAACGTGTGTCGAGGTCCAGGAGCGCTGGCGGGGGCCGGATGCTCTTCTGAGTCGGGCGGTGGCGGTCCAACAACCCGCTTCGCCTCTGCAGGCCGCTGGACTCACGATGGTGCAGGTAGCTTGCATAAAACGCGTGTACGAGAAGGCAATGGTGATGTCCAAGCCCGACAAGTGGAAGCGCTGTTACGTCACGGCTCAAACGGCGAGTTGCGGCTTGCCAGCACTCCAGAATTTGGCTGCAGTGAAGACCGCTTTGAACGAAGCCATTGCACCAGCGGACTGGGAACTCTTTCTTGCCGATCCAAAGGGTTTGACGTGCCGGGCGCAGGGGGCACAGGCACCTGAAGTGTGCTGCGAAGAGGCCCCCCCTCAGCGGGAAAAACCAAAGGACACCGGTTCCGCCGCACCCAGGCGGTGACGTAGGCTCGATATGGGTGTACTGAGAACATACGCCAGTCCAGAGCAAACGCCAGCGTCTCCAGAGGTCTCGGTCGCATCCGCGCCAGAGGCCAAGGTCTGCCCGAATGGAGCGCGCCCCAACCCGCGGGTGCTTCTGGAGTTGGGCGGTTGTGGCGTGTCTGCATGCCCATCGAGGCACGCTGGAGCGTTTCTCGACGCACAGCGGTCTCTCGGCAATCGGGCCGTCCAACGGCTTGTTGCTGGCCTGCCGGTGATTCAGCGCAAGTGCTCCTGCAATGGGTCTTGCGGAAGTTGCAAGGAAGAGGAGGAACTGCAACGCGCTGGCATACAGCGGAAGGCCGCGGGACAGTTCGACGGCATAGCTGACTCAGTGCAGGATATCACTCGCTATACGGGGGACGGGCAGCCGCTTGATACGAGCACACGAACCTTCATGGAATCTCGCTTCGGTCAGGACTTCAGCGGTGTACACATCCACACGGACCGAGAGGCGAACCGCTGGGCGCGCGATCTCAACGCGCATGCTTTTACCACCGGGCAGGATGTCTTCTTCGCGCCCCATAAATATGCTCCGAGTACGATCGAAGGCCAAAAATTGCTGGCACACGAGCTGACGCATGTCGTCCAACAGCGGAATAGTGCCTTGCTGCAGCGCGTTGCAGTGGGGGAGGCGGGGGATGTCTTCGAGCAGGAAGCCGACACGGTGGCGGAGGCAATTGTGCGTGGTAAGCCCGTACAGGTTACCCGCGCAGCCTCGGTGGTGCTCGTGCAGCGGCAGGCTTGTGCTCACGACAGGCCCGCTACAGCAAACTGCCCGGAATCCTGGGGCGAGGCCCTTCGCATAAGTAACTTGCAACACTTGGTGGCAGGTGCGGGAGGAGGCACGGTTGTCAAGGAGCTTTACACGTTTCCTAATCCAGTAAAAGGCGGGGAGCGTAGCGGCCGCATTGACGTTGCCCGGATTGGGGTGACTCCAGCTGGTAACAAAGTGAACGTCACCGTTCAAGTCGGCGAATTGAAATCGGCAAACACTGGTGGGGACGAGCCGGGAGGCTGCGCCGTAGCGACAAGGGAAGCCCAAGGATATGTACAAGAATATCTGTCCCATCAAAGCGAAGTCATTGCGGCGTCGCGGAGAGAGGGAACCAACCCCGGCTATACCGGGTTGATTAGAAAAGTCCCCTCTTTGGAGGGACAGGAATTTGAGTCGTTTTCAGCAGGGCTCTTGCCGATTACTGATTCTCTCGACGTTCGGTTTCCCAATGATCCTTATAATCGCTCTGCCAAAATTCAGTCCAATGCCCAGGGAGGGTTTAGCTACCGCTGTGCACCCACCGAGGCGGCAGCGGGTCCAGGCCCCGAACGAGTGCTAGCCAACGTAGGTGGAAATACGGTTTCGATTGGATTTGCCGAAAACGGTGATGTGCTGCCGGAGAGCCGCTATGCCGTTCCCGGGTTCAAGCTGCAGAAGGTTACACGCGCCGGGACAGGTTATACCATAACCGCGATAGTCTCCGAACGCGCAAGAATCCCCTTCCAGAAAGATAGGAACACAGTATACACGCTGGTGGTGCCGGCAAACGGTGGCAATATGACGCTGGCTGAGGGAGGGGAGATCAAATTGGCTTTCCCGTTCCTCAGCGAGGCCAGCCTCCCGATCCGTCTGGAAGGCGGCCAGATGAAGGCCAGCGGCAAGTTTCGGCCCACCGTTCCCATCTTACGCAATGTCGATGTCAACCTGAACATCGAGAACGAGGAACTCAACGGCGGACTGAGCGTCCCCGCAGATAAGTTGAAGGAGGCACTGCCGGTCCCAGGACTGAGCATAGAGGAGGCCAACCTTGCCATTAACGTGAGCAAGGGTAAGTTCAGCGCCACAGGTGGCTTCGCGGTCAAGTACTCCACTGTCGCTGATGGGCGGGTGGAAGCGACACTCAATGACAGGGGCTTCTCAGCGACCGGTACGTTGAATCTGCACATCCCTGGTCTCGATCAGGCGACGGGCCGACTGTGGGTACGGGAAGGCACGTTGGGGGGCAGCATAGAAATCGGCGCCGACAAGCTCAAATTTCCCGGTGTAAAGAGCGCTAACCTCGTTGTCACCATCCAAGACGGCCAACTCGGTGGGGCAGGGACGGTGATGCTGTCCATCCCTGGTGTGCGCGAGGGCAGGCTCGGCTTTGGGATCGACCAGGAGGGGAACTACACCATCACGGGGACGGCTCTGCTGGCGATCCCGGGACTCGACGAGGCGACGCTTGGTCTCGCCTACCGCAACGGCGACATGGAGGGGACGGGGCGCGTCGGCTTCAAGATCCCCGGATTGGAGGGAGCGGGAGCCGCCTTCGAGCTCAAATACGCGCGGGGTGCGCTCACTGGCACAGGACAGTTTGCCTATAAGAAGGGCCGCCTGTCCGGGAATATCATCGTATCCCTCAGCGAAACCCACCGGCTCAGCGGAGGAGGGGAACTGGCCTACGAGATCGCCCCCGGCCTCGTAGCGTTTGCCGGGATGCAGATTAAAGAGGACGGGACGACGAAGATCAGCGGCGGGCTTCGCGTGCCGGAGACCATCGACCTCTTTGACAGGAAGCAGGTGGAGAAGACCCTGTTTAAGGTGGGCATAGAGATCCCTATCCTGGCCATTCCGCTCGGCACGCGTAGCGTCGGGATCGTTGCGACCATCGACGCACGGTTGGTGGCACGGGCCGGCATCGGCCCAGGGCAGCTCCGCAAGGTCAAGATCCTCGGGGAATTCGATCCCTCCTCCGATGAATCGGCCTTCAAATTTCAAGCTGCCGCTGAGCTCTATGTCCCCGCCTTTGCCGAGCTGGCGCTGCCGGTCAGAGGCGGCATTGGGGTCAGTCTGGCGATCGTACGGGCAGTTGGCGGCATCGAAGCGGAGGGAGCCGCGGGTCTCCAGGCGGAGTTCATCGCCGCCACCGATCTGCGTTACGAGAACGGCCAATTTGCCGTGAACGGAAAGGCCGAGCTCAGCGCGCAACCCAAGCTGATCTTCCGCCTACGGGCGTTTGTGGCGGTCGAGGCGGATCTCTTCGTCACGACGGTCGAAATCTACGAAGAGAAATGGGAACTGGCGGCGTTTGAGTGGGGCTCGGCGCTGCGCGTGGGCGTGCGCGTCCCCTTCCACTACGTGTTCGGACAGCCGTTTGAGCTGTCGTTGGATCAGATCGAATTCATTGTGCCGGAGATCAATGTGATGGATATGGTCAAAGGCATGCTGCCGACATAGGACCTCTGAAGGGGAACCCGGATGGGAACTGAGCCTATCGATGCAGAAGCCCTCGCCAAGGCATGGGAAGAGCTTCGCCAGGAGGTTGCACGCGGTTTTGAGTATACACACCACCGGGCGAATACCAACACGGGCAAAGCGCTCGAGGT
Organism: bacterium; assembly: GCA_046727435.1. Lineage (GTDB taxonomy): Bacteria > Tectomicrobia > Entotheonellia > J063 > CAVPRW01 > CAVPRW01. The sequence continues at coordinate 20,835 of JBKPCR010000207.1, forward strand.
GACGTCGTTCGCCTATGCCCTAGTAGAGTTGCTCATGGAGAAGGGACTCCTGACGGAGGAAGAGCTCAACGAGCGCAAGCGAGAAGTGGCCAAGCGGCTCGCCGAAAAATTTCGCGACAACGGCATGGGCGTCGTTCGGCAGGAGCCGGAATACGATAAGTACACCTTCGATAGTGACGTGAAGATCGATTGTGAAAACCGGATTCAGCACTGCCATGCCGCTTGCTGCCGCCTGCAGTTTGCTCTGTCCCGGCAGGACGTGGAGGAGGGCGTGGTCAAATGGGATTTTGCGCGTCCCTATATGATTCGGCAGAGCACGGAGGGCTACTGCGTCCACCTCGAACGCAAGACCTGCCGCTGCTCTGTGTACGGGCAGCGCCCCGTCCCTTGCCGTGCCTATGACTGCCGGGCTGATAAGCGCATCTGGGTGGACTTCGAACAAAAAATCGTGAACCCAGACTTAGAGACGATCCTGGCGAAAACCGGCGACCGCCTATGATCCAAGATTTGGACCGAACGCTGGAGCGTCTGCTGCGAGACAGGGTACCACTGCGCACCGAGAACATTACCTTTGATGTGCCTGATGATGCGTTCCGGACGCGCCTGTCACGGACGAGCCTTACGGTGAATCTGTATCTGTACGACATCCGCGAAAATCATGATCTCCGCTCGCCGCAGTGGACACTGGAACGACAGCCAGACGGCAGGGTGCTGAAGGAGCGCCCAGTGGTGCGCATCGATCTGTTCTATATGGTGACAGTCTGGAGCCCTGCCGACCCACCGGATGTCCTCGCCGAACACGCGCTGTTGAGCCAGATCCTACGCACCCTCCTGCGCTACCCGACCATTCCTCCTGATGTGCTCCAGGGGGCGCTCATCGGACAGGAGCCGCCCTTACCCACCTTGGTCGCGCAACCGGACGGACTGCGCAACCCCGCAGAGTTCTGGGGAGCGCTGCGCCAGCCCCCCCGCCCCGGCGTTCATCTGGTGGTCACCATTGCTGTCCAGCCGTCGGCCTTGTCGGACGAACCGCTGTCCTTGACGCCGGTCATCTCCCGGGGGTTGGTGTTTGGACCGGGGGAAGGAAGAGTGTACCGGATGGGTGTGCGCCCACCGCTGTCACGGCGCTATGAGCATGGAACACAGCTGCGTCAGATGGCCATCACCCCACTGCCAGCAGCGCGATTGCAGAGTGGAGTCTTTGCCGCACGAGACGTCATTCGCATCGTCCAAGTTCGCCAGCTCCCGTCATACGAGTGGGTCCTGATCGATGACGCAGTGAATCCTGAGTTCGTGGGTCTCGGTGAGGTCACCGGGCCGGGTACACAGGAGGTGGCGGTGACGCCGCCTGTGCGATTCGCGCATGACCCCACAGCCACACCGATTCCCATCCGCCGAGCCACAGCACCGGCCTCGGACCTGATCGTCACCAGCCTAGACGCCCAGGCTAATGCCGGAGTGGACATCCTGCGGGTGGCGCAGCGCCAGAACGTAGCGGTGGATGACGTACTCCTGATCTCGGAGGAGGCGCAGACGGAGGTGGTGCAGGTTGTGACGGTGACGGTGGGGACCGATGCGGGGGATATTCGGGTGCGTCCCGCTCTTCGGTTCGCGCACCGCTCCAACCGAAATCTTTACAGACGCCTACTAGAGCCGGCCCCTCAGGTTCCCGCTGCCGCCACCCGTCTCGCGCAGCCCGTCGCCCAGCTTGGCAGCCCGATCGTTCTGGACGGCAATGTCGCCCAAGGGGTTGTGCTGATGGTGGGGATGGGACCGAACGTGGAGTTTTGCCGGTTAGATACCGCCGCTACCGCAGGAATGCCTGTAGCTGTCTCACCTCCACTAGAGACCAATCACTCGGCCAACACGCCGCTACGGCAACTGACAGAGGCCGAGGTCCTCGGACGGTTGCAGGTAGAGGCTCCAGTGGGTAGTCGAGAGGTCATCATGGTTGGCGAGGCAGCGGCCGTCGAGGGCGCGCGCCGTCGTGAACGTCCGCTGCTGAGTGCCGGGGAGATCCTTCAACTCGATGACCCCATGCAACCGATTGCCTTCCAGATCATTGCTATCACCGAGACTCCGGGAGCCTTTCTGGCCACGCCGGAGGAATTCTTCGCTATTGGCGGCTGGGTTACCGATAACGCCACGCCACCCAAGCCAGTCGTGGGAGCACAGGTAGTGCTTCGTGAGTCCGGGTTAGCAGCCACGACAGACATTGAGGGACAGTTTGCCTTCGCGAACTTGCCGCGGGGCACTTATAACCTTCAGGTGACCGCACCCGGATATCAAGACGCCAATAAAGGGGTACAGGTTCCGGCGGACAGTGTGGACGAATACCGCGTCGCGTTGAGTCCATAAAGGCGGAAAGCAGAAAGGAGTGAGCGACCATGGCAGAATACTTGGCGCCAGGGGTCTATGTCGAGGAGATCGACCTGGGTGCAAAGCCCATTGAGGGCGTGAGCACAAGCACCACTGGTTTTGTCGGGGTGGCGCGACGGGGCCCAGTGAATCGGCCGGTGTTAGTCACAAATTTCGGGGAGTATATGAGCCGCCTCGGGGGTTATCTGGGTGAGCGGGCTTACGGGACGCGGCGGTGGTTACCCTATGCCGTAGACGGTTTCTTCGCCAACGGGGGCAAGCGAGCTTACATCGTGCGGGTGGCGAAGCTGACCCTCGCGCCAGGCGAACCGGCGAGCACGCCGCTCGCCACCGTCGCTCAGGCTATCCTTCCCGACCGCCATGATGCCCGCTTTACCTTGGCAAGGGTTGCACGGGGCGGACCGCAGGATGGAGAGCAGGAAATTGACCTCCCCTCCTGGGCAGGGCTGTCGGTGGGGAACTTCCTGCAGATCGACGATGGAGACCAGGCAGAATTTGTAGAGATCGAAGCGTTCACCAGTCGTATCCGGCTCAGGCAGAGACTAGGGCGCAACCATGCCGCGGGCGTCACTGTCATGAGGGTATCTCCTCCAATCACCACACTCGCGCGTCCTCCGGCGAACTCTCAGGGTGCGCCCAACATTCGCGTGGCCGCCCGGGAGGCTTTGGCGGCGAACAATCGGGTGGTGATTGACGCTGGGGCCAATATCGAGATAGTCCGCCTTGGGACAGGCGCTGGGCAAGTGGGAGAGGGAGACGTGGCTGTCACGCCCGACCTGCGTTCCTCCCATGCCCCAGGTACGAATGTGAGAACTGTAACTCTGGCGAACATAGGAGGTGCATTGGCAGACCCAGCGGCTGCTGGCGCCAATGCTATCCGCCTGAACGCTGCTGCCGCAGCCGCACTCGCGCAGAATGACTGGATCTGGATTCAGGGCAACGCCGGGCAGGAGGAGGCACAGGCCGATGTGGTGCGGATCACCGGGGCGGTGGTGACGGGCGCCGACGTGCCCATTAGCCCAGCGCTGAGCTTTGCGCACATTGCCGGGCGCGAGGTCCGCCGGGCGACTTTTGCCACCGTCGGCGCTTTGGCGAATCCAGTGGCTGCTGGCGCCAATGCCATCCGCCTCGACGCCCCGGCTGAAGCCGTGCTGGCGCAGAATAATTGGATCTGGATTCAGGGCGACGCCGGGCAGGAAGAGGCACAGGCCGACGTGGCACGGATTACGGGCCCTATAGTAGCGGGCACGGACGTCTCCGTCGGCCCAGCGCTGAGCTTTGCGCACACTGCCGGGCGCGAGGTCCGCCGGGCGACTTTTGCCACCGTCGGCGCTTTGGCGAATCCAGTGGCTGCTGGCGCCAATGCCATCCGCCTCGACGCCGCGGCCGCGGCCGCACTCGCGCAGAATGACTGGATCTGGATTCAGGGCAACGCCGGGCAGGAGGAGGCGCAGGCCGACGTGGTGCGGATTACCGGGGCGGTGGTGACGGGCGCCGACGTGCCCATCAGCCCAGCGCTGAGCTTTGCGCACGCTGCCGGACGCGAGATCCAGCGAGGCACTATAACTCCCATTGTGGCCACGACTCTTACCGCCCCTGCCAGCATCCGGCTCCAGGCGGCTGCTGGACTGGCAAACGACGATGTCATAATACTTGCAGAAGATGCGCGCACCGAAATGGTCCGACTGACAGCAGACCCCGTTGTGCCCTTTGATGTGTCAATTTCCCCACCATTGCGATTCCCCCATGCTGTGCTAGCGCAGAATGACTGGATCTGGATTCAGGGCAACGCCGGGCAGGAGGAGGCACAGGCCGATGTGGTGCGGATTACCGGGGCGGTGGTGACGGGCGCCGACGTCCCCATTAGCCCAGCCCTGCATTCTGTGCATACTGCTGGGCGCGAGGTCCGCGGGGCGACCTTCGCCACTGTCGGCGCTTTGTCAGACCCAGCGGCTAGTGGCGCCAATGCTATCCGCCTGAACGCTGCTGCCGCAGCCGCACTCGCGCAGAATGATTGGATCTGGATTCAGGGCAACGCCGGGCAGGAGGAGGCACAGGCCGATGTGGTGCGGATTACCGGGGCGGTGGTGACGGGCGCCGACGTGCCCATTAGCCCGGCACTGAGCTTTGCGCACAGTGCCGGGCGCGAGGTCCGCCGGGCGACTTTTGCCACCGTCGGCGCTTTGGCGAATCCAGTGGCTGCTGGCGCCAATGCTATCCGCCTGAACGCTGCTGCCGTAGGTGTGAGCATTCGAAGATTGATACCTGAACCGACCACTGTCGTCACAGTGGCCTCCCAGCCAGGCGATCGACAAATTACCGTTGCCAACCGCACCGGTCTCCAAAATGATGCTGTGCTCGAGCTATTGAATGGGGCGCAGACGGAGTATGTGCAGGTGGTGATCCCGCCTGGCACCCCACCACCTACAGGGGTCGGGCAACTGTCCTTGTTGCGGGAACTGCGCTCCCCCCATCCTGCAGGTACGCCAGTCCGCCTATTGCAAGGAACGCTGCGGATCATCGCGGGACCAACCGACCCCGATCCTACGCTTTACCCAGAGGTTGGTGAATGGGGCAATGAGATTCGTATCCGGGTAGAAAGTGCCTGCATCATGCGAGCAGAGGTGACCCGACCGGCCGTCGTGGGCGATCTGGCACTGACTCTTTCTACTACCCAGGGCATCGAGGTCGGCAGCGTGCTCCGCCTGCCCGGCAACCACCACGCTAGCGTGACTTCAGTGCAGGGCAACCGGGTCTTCCTCCAAGGGGGGGTGCCAGCCGCCATCACACAGACCGATGTCGATGAGGCGGGGGATAACGTCTGGCGCAAGCACGTCATAACCTGCGAGTTTACCATTCGCTTCTCCTACGACCTCACCGAGGAGGTCTTCAGCAACCTCTCAATGGATTCCCGCCATAGCCGCTACTTCGTCACCATTATCAACGATGCCTCGAAAATACTGCATGTGGAAGACCTCAGCGATCCTAACGCTCCGCCTACTGTTGGGGAACAGGCGGCCCTTTCCCAACCCCTCACCACGCCCGAGTGGTATCCAAGCGGTGGAGATGATGCGCTGGCCAGCATCGGCGCGGAGGTTTTTGTGGGGAGCGACGCGGCTGACGCGGACCGGCGGACGGGACTCTTCGCGCTTCTCAACCGCACGGATATCAGCATCGTTGCGGTCCCCGGGCAAACGGACCCAACGGTTCAGCTGGCCCTCATCTCGCATGCGGAGCGGGCCCGTTATCGGATCGCGGTGCTCGACTCGGTGGAAAACGCAGACCTGGAGCGAGTCCAGCAACAAAAGTCACTCTATGACTCCAAGTATGCCGCACTCTACTATCCCTGGATCCAAATCTTCGACCCCCTGGAGAAGAAGCTAGTGTTCGCCCCGCCCTCTGGACACACCTGTGGCATCTATGCGCGCACCGACGCTGAGGTCGGCGTGCATAAGGCCCCGGCCAATGCCGTGGTCGCCCAGACACGTGCCTTGCAGGCGACCATTACTCAAGGGCAGCAGGATATCCTCAACCCGCGGGGTATTAACGCCATCCGGGCCTTTCCTGGACGGGGCATCCGTATCTGGGGCACCCGGACGATTTCCAGCGATCCAGCCTGGCGATATGTCAATGTCAGACGGCTGTTCATATTCCTCGAGCAGTCCATCGATAACGCCACCCAGTATGCTGTGTTCGAGCCCAACGATGTGCCGTTGTGGGAGCGCTTGCGAGGGAGCGTCACGGCGTTCCTGACCACGCAGTGGCGAGCCGGCATGCTCCAGGGCAGAACGCCTGACGAAGCATTCTTCGTCAAGATCGGCCTGGGAGAAACGATGACCCAGGACGACATCGACAACGGGCGGGTCATCATGCTCATCGGCGTTGCCCCCGTCAAACCCGCTGAGTTTGTCATCTTCCGCATCACGCAGATGCCGCGCGGCTCCGCCGTTGCCGAGTAGAGGGGGGAACGAACGATGCAAGACCCACTGCGAAACTTTCGCTTCCAGGTGGAGATCGACGGGATTACCGACGCAGGGTTCAGCGAAGCGAGCGGTTTCGATTCCACCTCAGACGTGATCGAATATCGAGAGGGCAAGGACTCTTCACATGTCCGGAAGTTGCCAGGACTCACGAAGTTTGGTGACATCACCCTGAAGTGGGGTTTGACCGATGACAAGCGGCTGTTCGACTGGCGCCAGGAGATCATCGACGGCAAGATTACCCGCAAGACGGTGTATATCATCGCCCTCGACGATACAGGTACCGAGAAAGCTCGCTGGCAGTGCGATAACGCCTGGCCGAGCAAGATGGACCCGCCCGACTTCACCGCCAAAGGCAACGATGTGGCGATCAACACCTTGACGATTAGTTGCGAGGAGGTCAAGCGCAGCAAATGAGTACAATCCTGCAGACCGAGTTTCCGTTTACGCTGCCACGTGGCTACGTGGACAGTGAGGGCACCTTGCATCGCGAAGGCGTGATGCGGCTGGCGACCGCCGCCGACGAGATCCTGCCCCTTAAAGATCCCAGGGTGCAGGGAAACCCGGCGTATCTCGTCGTCATCATCCTGTCACGGGTCATCACCCAATTGGGTAGCCTGTCCGACGTGAATCCCCGGACGGTCGAAGGTCTGTTCGCTTCAGACCTCACATACCTTCAGGATCTTTATAACCGCGTCAATGGCAATGGATCGGCGACGGTCAAGACTGTATGTCCCAAGTGCGAGCATCCATTCGAGGTGGAGGTGAACGGGGTGGGGGGGGAGTAAGGCGCTACCCCCCCGACACGCTCTACGAGGAGGTAGCCTTCATCGCGTACCATTTCCACTGGGGCTATGAGACGGTGCTAAACCTCGAGCACCGCGAGCGCCGCCGATGGGTTGAGGAAATCTCGAAAATCAACCACAGGCTGAACCAAGAAGCAGGACGATAAGCGATGGCGAACGGCCAGGGTACCGACCCATTCACCGCCTTCCGATTCAAGGTCGAGATCGACGGCCTCATCGAGGCGGGTTTCTCGGAATGCTCCGGGCTACAGGTGGAGACCGAGTTGGAAGAGGTTCGCGAAGGGGGGGTCAACGAATTCATCCATAGGCTCCCCAAGGCGAGCAAGCACGTTAACCTCTCCCTCAAGCACGGTATCACGGCCTCTGATGTGCTCTGGAACTGGCAGAAGGATGTAGTGAGCGGGAAGGTGCAGCGCAAGACCGTCAATGTGCTGTTGCTGGATATGCAGGGGCAAGAGACATGGCGATGGAGCTTTCAGAACGCCTATCCCGTCAAGTGGGTGGGACCGGAACTGAAAGCGGATGGCAGCGCGGTCGCCATTGAGACCATCGAGTTGGCGCATAATGGGTTCGATGCTAAGGTCACCAAGAGATAAGCTGCGAGAGCCTGCACCTCTGGCTGATCGCCTCCGCCGGAAGCGCGAACGGTGGCAGGCTGGCGTGCGCGCGCGAAGCGCCGTAGGCCGCTGGACGAAGCTGAGCGCCGTTCGCGGCTTTGCTGCGCCGCGCCTGGAACGCCGGCTGCGCCTCGCCGTGCAGCGTTGGGATGCCTCGCCCTCTGCGTGGGATCCGATGAGTCTCGAGCATGTTCGACCTCCTGGAAGATGGGCGGGGGTGGCCGCTGCTACGGAGGGAGGCCGACCCCTTACTGAAGGGATCGGCCTCCGGCTGCATCGGAGATCGGCGATGCCACCAGGAGAGCGACATCCTCCACCGATCCTCAATCGTCCGATACTAATGGGGCGCCTGATAGGCCGGCTGCCTGAAAATCCCACCCCACAATGGCCGTCGCTTCGCGCGATGGCCAAGGCGACACGAGAAGCTGCCAGCCCGGGCCAACTTTCTACCAGCCCAAGACGGGTATTGAATGACTTGCAACGTCGCATTGCACCGCGCGCGAGTGACGAAGGGCCGTCGCTGGAGGGCGAGAGCATACCATCACCCCAGGTTCGGCCGATGTGGCCGTCGCCACTTGTGTTGCACCCGCTGGCAGGGGTTCCCCTAGAATCGCCTCTCCGCTCCGGTATAGAACGGCTGATGGGTTCTGACCTCGGTCATGTCCGGCTGCACACGGACAGCACTGCTGCGTCATGGGCCTTCAGGCTACGAGCGCATGCGTTCACCGTGGGACGGCATATCTTCTTTGCGGCGGGGAGGTTTCAGCCGCAGACGCGCGCGGGCCTAGAGCTACTGGTGCACGAGCTGGCCCATGTCCGTCAACAGCCAGGGGGAGCGCCACTCCCGTGGGGGCAGGGAACCTTCGCGCAATACAGAACGCTGGAGGGGGAGGCACATGCTCAGGCACAAGCGGTACTCGCCGGAGTGCCCCGGATGGCTGCCGGGGGGACGCAGGGGGAATCGTATGCGCTGAACAGGTGGACTGCAGGATCAGCCGAGGCTGTGGGAGGCCAGACTGGGATACCTATCCATACCGCTCAGTTCCGCGCTGGGAGCGACGGGTTCCCGCCGCTCATCCTGTCGTATGCGTCTCGAACAACAACGGCAGTGCCAATGCGTCAGGAAAGCACCATCAGCACCTCCGAAGCACCTCCACCCGGTGCAGCGCCAGCCCCTCCTTCCCCTGAAGCGCCCGACCCCGAGCAGTTAGCGCAGCACGTGTATGAATGGATTCAGCGACGTTTGCGGATCGAAGGTGAGCGAAGAGGTGTGCAGCGATGGCACTAGCACGCGTGCTGATCACCACCGATACGGGGCTAGAGATCAAGGCGAGCGCCGACACCCGCGTCTTCTTCAACCCTAATCAATACCAGCTGCAAAAACGGGTGGACTGGAAGGAGCTGAAGAGCCGGGGGATGGATCTCCCTCAGCTCCAGTTTGATAAAGGCGGCCCGCGTACCCTGACGATGTCACTCGTCTTTGATAGCTATACAAGTGAAAATCCAGAGGACGTGCGTAAGTTCACCAGTCAGGTTGCCAAGTTAGCGGAAGTGGATGGTCAGAAGAAGCGCCCCCCTGTGTGCACAATCACGTGGGGTCCCGACGGGGGGAATCCTTACGCCGGGCTACCCTTCAAGGGCATCATGGAGAGCCTGACGCAGAAGTTCACGCTCTTTCTTGAGGACGGTATGCCGGTGCGTGCTACGTTGGACGTGCAGTTTAAGGAGGGAGAGGCACCGGAGAAGCAGTTGAAGCGCAACCCCCGCGACCGCAACTCACCGCTTCAACCCAAAATCCGAGTGGTGCAGCAGGGTGACTCGCTGTGGAGCGTCGCTGCCGCCGAGTATGGCAATCCGGGCAAGTGGCGTCCAATTGCTGAGGCGAACCAGCTCACCAATCCTCGTGAATTGGAACCCGGACAAACGTTGATCATTCCTTCTGTGGAGTAATGCCCAGTGGCGCAAGAGCAACAGGCGGCCGCTGTCCCCAGCTTTACCATCCGCGTGAACGGCAGCGACCTGCCACCCGCGGCCAGGGGGGAGGTGACGAAGGTCACCGTCGAAGAGAGCCTGGATAGCGCAGGTACCTTCGCCATCGAGCTCAGCAATTGGGACATGGACGCGCAACGGGTGACCTGGAGCGATGCCGAGCTGTTTCAGCCCGGTGGTGTCGTCGAGATCCAGATGGGCTATGTCGAGGCGCTCGAGACGGTGATGGTGGGCGAGATCACGGGGCTAGAGTTATCCTTTCCCGAACGCGCCCGCGCACTGCTGACGGTGCGGGGCTACGACCGTCTACACCGCTTCCGGCGCGGGCGGCGCACCCGCTCGTATCTTCAGGTCAAGGACAGCAACGTCGCGCAGGAAATCGCCAACGACCTCGGGCTGACACCTGACGTCGAGGACAGCGGGGAGGTCCATCCGTACCTGTTGCAGATGAGCCAGACCGACATTGACTTCCTGCTTGGGCGCGCCCGAGCTATTGGTTATGAAGTGCTCGTGGCTGATAAAACCCTGCGGTTCCGGAAGATGAAGCACGATCGAGGGAAGCTGGTGACCCTCGACTTCACACACGGCCTGATGACCTTCTATGCTTACCTGAGTACCGTCGATCAGGTCAGCCAGGTGACAGTACGGGGCTGGGATCCCAAAGCCAAGCAAGCGCTGGTTGGGCAGGCGCAGGCATCGGCCGTGACCGGGACCATGGGAGGAGCGCAGGTGGGACCGGCTGCCGCCGAGAAGGTTTTCGGGGCGAGGACCCTCACGGTTGTCGAGCATCCCGTTGCCACCCAGAACGAGGCGGACCTGCTGGCGAGCGGGCTATTGAACGACATTGCGCTGAATTACATCCGCGCGGAGGGAACGGCGGTGGGCGATCCTGCCATCAAAGTGGGAACCGTCATTGAGCTGGGAGGCCTGGGGGAGCGGTTCAGCGGTCTCTACTATGTCACACAGCTCGCCCACGTCTGGGATGGGCAGTTCGTCACACATCTTCGTCTCAGGAGAAACGCGGCGTGAACCCTTCATACCTGATGCTGGATGGGCAACGGACGCTCGCCGATGCCAGCGGGCGCATTTATGGGGTGGTGATCGGCATCGTCACCGATAACAAAGACCCTGACAACCTGGGTCGGGTCAAGGTGCGCTTTCCCTGGTTAGCCAGCGATGCCGAGAGTCCCTGGGCGCGCATTGCAGCGCTGATGGCTGGGAATGAGCGAGGCTCATTCTATCTACCTGAAGTTGACGACGAGGTCCTGGTAGCCTTCGAGCACGGCGTTCTGCTCTATCCATACGTCTTGGGGGCACTCTGGAATGGCAAGGACAAGCCACCCGAGACGAATAGCGATGGGAAGAACAACAAGCGGCTCTTGAAGTCCCGTAGTGGGATGACTATCCTGCTGGACGATACCTCGGGGAGCGAGAAAATCCAGATTGCCGACAAGGACGGTCAGAATACTGTGGTGGTGGACATGGCGAATAAGAAGATTGCTATCACCTCTAACGGCGACATTGACATCACTGCCTCACAGGGCACTATCACCCTCGATGCGCAAACCGTCAAACTCAACTCCAGCGGGCAGCTGGACGTGCAGGCGACGGGGACCTTGAATGTCCAGGGGCAGACGGTCAATATCAAGGGTCAGCCGACGGTCAACATCAATTGAACGGTGGAGACATCTAGCGATGGGCCAACCTGCAGCCAAGCAAGGCGATCAGATCGTGGCGACGGACATGCACCTCATTCAACCGCCCCCTATAGCCCCTCCTGTGCTGGTTCCCCATCCATTCACGGGCGTCATCGACGGAGGTCTGAGTCCTGACGTGAACATTATGGGGAAGCCGGCAGCCACGCAGGGGAGTACCGCCACGAACACCCCTGCGCATGTGCCTATCGGTGGCAGCTTTGTCAAGCCGCCGGCGAATAAGGGCACGATCCAGAAGGGGAGCGTAACGGTCAATATCAATGGGAAGCCCGCCGCGCGCAGCGGTGATACGGCGCTCACGTGCAACGACCCCGCTGATCTACCGGCAGGGACAGTGGTCACGGTAGGAACAGTGTTCATTGGTGGATGAGGGGGACAGGGAGGCCATGGCAGACACTACAGAGAACTTTAAAGGGGTCGGTTGGGCGTTTCCGGTCAAGGTGGATGATCAAGATGACCGGAGGCGCATCGCCCTGTCGCGATTGGACGATTCCATCAGGCAGTCCATTCTGCTGATTGTAGGAACAGCCAGGGGCGAGCGCCTGATGCGCCCAACGTTTGGCTGTGGGATTCATGACTTGGTGTTTGCCCCCAATGACGCGACGACGGCAGCCCTGGTCAGCTTCGAGGTGCGGGAGGCGCTGATTGACTGGGAGCCCCGTATTGAAGTGCTGAACGTACAGATCACACAGGACCCGGAGGAGGGCAATAAGCTCCTCATCAACCTGCAATACCGTGTGCGCAGCACGAATAACGTCTTCAACCTCGTCTACCCCTTCTATCTTGAAAGGAGCGGGGTCTAATGCCGCTGCAGCCACCTCCACTCGACCCCAGGACGTTTCAAGTCCTCTTGAACCAGGTTGCCAGGCGGGCTGACGAGTTTGCTCCGGCCTGGCAGTCACGTGACCGGGACGACGTAGGAATGGCGCTCGCTGCCATTTTCGCCCACTATCTAGAGATCCTGCTGGAGCGCCTGAATCGTGTGCCGGAGAGAAATCTCCTGGCCTTTTTGGATTTGATGGGTGTGGGACGACTACCGCCGGGTGCTGCTCAGGCGCCGGTCGTGTTCACCCTGTCTCCAACGGCCGGTACCACCGGCTCGGTGCCGGCGGGGACCCAGATCGCCACGGTGCAAACCGAGACACAGCCGGCTGTCATCTTCGAGACAGAGCAAGACCTAACAGTTGTCGCAGCCCAGTTGGTCGCAAGCTACACCATTGAGCCGGACCAGGACCGGTATGCTAATCACACATCCGAGCTGATGGGATAGGAAGCTATGGTTTTCCCACCGTTCAAGGGCAACCGCCCGATTGACCACATTCTGTACCTGGGAAGCGACCCCCTGCTGCTGATGCAGCGAGTCGGACGGTTGATCCTGTCATTTCAGCTGCAATCGCCAGTTGACCGAATACAGCTTGAAACGCTCCTGGCCACAGTCTCGTGGGAGGTGTTCAAAGAGGGTCGTTGGCAGTCCCTAGCTAGCCCAACGTTTGCGTCGCTTGCTACAGTGCAGATCGATACCTTCACGTTGACCTTTGAAGCCTTTGCGGGAGCCGATCTGACTGCGCTGTCTGGTCCGGGCCTTAACGCGCCACTGTCCAGCCGATGGATTCGCGGACAGTTGGTGAGGCCCCTCACGCAGCTTCTCTATACCGACTTCTCTCAGATAACAGCCATTAGCGACGTTGTGCAGGTTCGACCAGCTCTAGCAGCTCAGCACCCGCAAGGAGCCATGGTGGTAAAGGTGGACGTTTCGACGACACCGGTAACGATGCTATCGAGCCCTGCCAACCAAGGAGCAAGAACCATCCAAATCATGTCTGGGCGAGGCTTGGCGCAAGGGGACATCCTGCTGATTGACGATGGCGTGCAGCCCGAGTTCGTCACTTTAGGGGCGATCCCAACGGCTTCCGGGGCGGTCACTACTCCGATCGCCCCGAGCCTCCGCTTTAACCATGCGATTAATCTGCCTCTCCGGCGAATTACCATCCCGCTTAAGCCCATCACGACTACACTCACTCAACAGGCATCAGCAGGGGGTACTACCTTGTCGCTGAGCGGGTCAGCGGGCCTGGGGATCAATGCTATGGTGAGCATTAGGGAGAACCCTCAAGACTCGGTTGCGGAGAGATTACATGTAGATACTGTGACAACGCGAGTCGAACAGTTGACTCCTCCATTTCAGGGTATTCCCCCAGACCAGGTCCACGTCAACACAACACCGGCGGACTTCACCCGGGACTTCCACCCGCTGGGTGAGAATCCCAGGGCTGGCGACACGTTCTATGTCGCCAGCACCGAGGCATTATCCAAAGTGGAGGCAACCCTACGGCAGGAAGTGCGAAGCAAAGTTGAATTAGCTGTTGAGATCAATACCACGGATGCCAGCCTTAGATGGGAATTCTTTGGCGGAGAACAAAACAGATTGACTTGGATTCCCTTAGGAGAAGTGCGTGATCGTACTGGTTCCTTGACCCGCGATGGAGATATCGGTTTCTCTCTGCCCAGCGAACCCTTTACTGTCAGTATTCGGCTCGCCCAAGAGCATACTGTCAGAGTCCTCTTCTTCCGTATCTCGATCGCGAGTGGAACCTACTATAAGGTCCCCTGCCTGCGAGCCCTCCGAGTTACGGTGAGGACCCCAACGCCTCCTGAGCGGCAGGTTGCCCCTCTCATTGCCTTCATCAGCGAGACCCCCCTTGAGGTAGTTGATCCTCAAGGAACGACAGTAGACATCACGGACATCCCCGGCTTGACGCTGCTGGATGTACGCGAGCCGTTCTATCCCTTTGGCTTAAGCCCTACTGTAGAGAACACCTTCTACTTCGGTCTTCCTGCCGACGTCAGGCCTGATGAACTGCAGGTGTTGCTCATTCCACAGACCTCTCGATTGATATGGGAATTCTTGAGTTTGGATGGCTGGAAGCGACTCGGTGAATCCTCCACCCGAGAGCAAATAATCGGACTAACGGATTACGAATTCCGCGATGAGACCCTGGCCTTCACCCGAGAAGCAATTGTGTCCTTCCGGCGCCCTCATGATCTCGCCCGTGGTGAAGTGAATGGACAGGCCAATTATTGGCTTCGGGCGCGGCTGGTGTCCGGCTACTATGGGCGGCCGCTGGAGTTCATCCCTGTCAACGCCGCCGACCCCAGCAAGGGCTTTAAGCCCCGCCCTGGCACCGGTGCCTTGAACGCGCCTGTCGTCAGCTCCATTCGCCTCAATTACAGCGCCCAAAATCCATCTCCGCTCGTGGTGACCCACAATCAGTTCGTCTTGGAGGATCGCACAGACGCGAATAAGACCGCCAACACTTCCTTCAAGCCGTTTGAGCCGGTCGAGGAGAAGGAACCCACCTTCTACCTCAGCTTTGATCAGCCGTTGCCTAACAACGCCATCAACCTCTACTTCGTCGTGCCGCCCCGCCAGTTCGTGGAGAAGCTGAAGACGGACGTGGCCGACCCGAATGGCGGGGACCGGAGGCTGCTCTGGGAATATTGGAACGGACGTGAGTGGGCGAGGCTGGTCGTGGCTGACGAGACGAAGGACTTCACCGAGTCCGGCAGTGTGCAGTTTCTTGGGCCGACCGATCTAGCAGCCCTGGCCAAATTCGACCCTCCGTCCCGCTACTGGCTTCGTGTCCGACTGCTGGAACGCACGGAGGATTATGCGCACCTCCTGAGCGGTGTGTTTCTGAATGCTGTGCGGGTGGTGCAGGCGACGACCCTCCGGGGCGAGCTACTTGGCTCGAGCAGTGGACGGAAGAACCAGGTTTTTCGCCTGTCCAGGCGCCCGGTGTTTGCAGGGCAGCGGATTGAGGTGCGCGAGCCGGAACGACCCTCTGCTGAGGAGGAGGCCGACATTACGGCAGAGGAGGGCAAAGAGGCCATTCAGACCATTGACGGACCCGATGGTGCTAGACAAATCTGGGTGCGCTGGCACGAGGTCAAGAGCCTGAACCGGTCAGGCTCTCGCAGCCGGCACTATACGATTGACCGGATCACGGGGGAGGTGCGGTTTGGTGACGGCGTGCGTGGGCTGATTCCGCCGGAGGGCAGGGACACCATCGTCTGCAAGAGCTATCGCGCCGGAGGTGGAGCGGCTGGCAACCAGGCGGCGGGGGCGCTCAGTCAGCTGAAGACCTCCATCCCGTATATTGCCTCGGTGACCAATCCCATAGCCGCCGATGGGGGGTCGGATGCCGAAACCCTGCAAGCCGTGCAGGAACGTGGGCCCCAGACGCTCAAGCATCGCAGCCGGGCGGTAGCCGCGGAAGACTTTGAGTGGTTGGCACGGCAGGCCGCCGGCACGCGTGTCGCCCGGGCCCGGTGCTTACCGAATCGCAACCGTGACCTCGACTTTGAACCCGGCTGGGTGACGCTCATCATTGTGCCCAGCGGGACGGAGAAGAAGCTGCTGCCGTCGGCCGAACTCATTCGCGAAGTCGAGGACGACCTCGCCACTCGCAGCTTGGCGACGCTCACCACCCTGATCCCCGCCCACATCAACGTGATCGGACCCGGCTACGTACCTGTCGAGGTAGCAGTGGAAGTCATGCCGATCGAATTGACCCAGGCTGATGCAGTGCGAAGGGCGGTGCTAGATGCGCTGGAGAGGTTCTTCCATCCGCTCACGGGCGGACCCGCCGGAGAGGGGTGGGAATTCGGAAGGGATGTCTACCTCTCAGAACTCTTCGCCGCCTTCGAGAATTTACCAGGTGTTGAGCACGTCCACAGCCTGAGCTTTAAACCCACGGTGGCGACGGTGCCTCTGCAGTTCACCTCAGCCACCGATAGAGCTTACCCTGTGGGCGAGGCTGTCACCGTCGCCATCGATGGGAACTCCCTAG
Source organism: bacterium (assembly GCA_046727435.1). Classification (GTDB taxonomy): domain Bacteria; phylum Tectomicrobia; class Entotheonellia; order J063; family CAVPRW01; genus CAVPRW01. The sequence continues at coordinate 37,171 of JBKPCR010000207.1, forward strand.
GGGCTCGCCTCGTCGAACCGCTTCCTGTGGGGGCATCAGACGCGATGGTCACCATGTTTCGCGAAGGTGAACGAGTCACACTGACGCCGCGAGAGGGAGGGACTGCTCAAGCCGTCGAGATCACGGTGCGTGGTATCTCAGGCAACATGCTGACCGTGGACTCGTTCCGGGCGCAGGTGCCCTTCGTGGCTGGCAGCGAAGTGGCCTCGGTGGATGGTGCGTCGGCAACCTTCCTGATCGCGGCTATCCCGCAGGGCACGCGCGTCAGCGTCCTGACCGTGCAAGGGTTCGCACCGGGACAATCCGTGAGGCTCGCTGGCGGCGGGGCCTTGGCGCTGAAGTTCCTGGGTGACGTGCCGAACCAACGCCTCGATCTGGGGCAGCGGCTGCGTGTGCCGGAGTTCTACCTGGTCTATTCGGGGGCACATACGGTGGACATCTCGCCGATTTAGGATGTTAGCAGGCAGAGAGGAGGCTGCTACCCCATGCCGTTGCCGATCCCAAACCTGGACGACCGCACCTTCGAGCAACTCGTGACCGAGGGACGGTCGCTCATTCCTCGCTACAGCAAGGAGTGGACGAACCATAACCCATCCGATCCGGGTATCACGCTGCTGGAGCTGTTTGCTTACCTCACGGAAGCGGCGATTTTCCAGCTCAATCAAGTTCCCGACAGCAGCATTGAAAATTTCTTGAGGCTGCTAGCTATATGCCGGGAGGGACTGGCAGGAACGCGCGAACCCATCGACCAAACCATCGCCCGAGCGCTGGAGGCGTTGGAAGAAGGGCAGCGGGCGATTACCGCGGCGGAGTTTGAAGCCCTGGCCAGGCAGGCCGTGTTACCGGAGCATCCTGCCGTAGCGAGAGCCAAATATGTCCGTCTTGTCGATGAGCTGTGCGTGCATTCCGATCCGCACCCGGGCGAGCCGCCCGCGGTGAACACGATCATTGTGATCCCTGATGACCGGGCAAGCGACCGGCCGATGCCTTCCCAGGCACTCATGGATCATCTGTTTCAATACCTAAAGGACCACTCCCTGCTCGCCACCCGGATCCACGTCATTGGACCGGAATATGTGGAGGTACGGGTGAACACATCCGTGGTACGCAGGCCGGGTAGCGGTCTGACCGCGCCACAGCTCCAGGAGACCATCCAGCGCTTTCTCCATCCGCTCATGGGTGGGCAGGGGGGAACAGGCTGGCCGTTTGGGCGCTGGGTGTACCGTTCGGAGATCTTTCAGCTCCTGGAGGGATTGCCGCAAGTTGACCATGTCGTTTCACTAGAGCTTCGTCCTGACAGCCCCAATGGGATCGCGCGTGCGGAAGGTATTGAGATTCCATCCTCTGCCCTGATTTATGCTCCCAGGGCCAACATCATCGTGACAGTTGAGGATGTGAGGTAAGACGATGTCGGACACGGCCGGAAGACGTTTTATCGACTATTTGCCCGCTGTCTTTCGGCAGGATGAGGTGGAGGGCGTCAACTTTCTGGGGCGCTTCCTGCAGGCGTTCGAGAGCGTCTTTGCAGATGTCCAGTGGGAGTTAGATGCTATCTCCGGCTTGTTCGCTCTGATCCCTACGCCTGTGGTCGTCGAGGCGAATGCAGGGGGAAATGAGCTGCGACTGGACAGTGCAGCCAGGCTGTGCCAGGGGGATATCCTGCATCTGCGAGACGCTAACCTCGCCCAGGTGGAGTTCGTCGAGGTCAAGGCTGTGTCGCCAGATCCGCTCCCTAGCACCGTGACCCTGAATGGGCAGCTACGCTTCATGCATATCAAGGGGACGCCGGTGCGGGTAGTCGGACAACCGGGCCCGGCGGCCAGCATAAGCCTCCCTCTTAGTGCAGGTGCGGCAGCGCTCACTGTGGCTGAGGCCGAAGCGCTAGGGGTCGCGAGCGGGGACGTGCTGCGGATTGATGAGGGAGGGCTAACCGAATACGCCCAGGTCGTTTCAGTGGTCGGCGCGTCCGTTACAGTGACCCCAGCGCTGGGGCGTGCTCATGAGGTCTGGCGGCCGGTTGTCCTCATGCAGCCAGCTTCACAGACCACACCGCCTCTAGCGTTTGCACACGCGTCCCGTCTTGGAGCGGAGCTGTTGTTGCGCGCTCCGGCCCGGGCTGGAGAAACGGCCTTAGAACTGGACACGATCACAGGATTGCAAGTGGGAGACATCCTGCATCTCCGTGAACTTGACCCGGCACAAGCGGAATGCGGACGGGTCAAGGCCCTCCCACCAGATTCTAATGGCCCCGGTGTGCTGCGCTTCGCGATACGGTTGGAGCGGCCGCTACGCTTCAACCACGCGATAGGGTTGGCGGTAGGGGTGCTCAGACCCTCGACCACCAGAACTCGTCTCAGTGCACGCCTAGAAGCAGGGGCAACCGCACTCATGGTTGACAATCCGGCAACCCTCGACGCCGTCAGCGGAGATGTGTTGCAGATCGATGAGGGGGCGGCGGCCGAATGCGCGCAGGTGTTAGCCGTTTCCGGTCAGCGGGTGACGCTAACCCCGCCGTTGCAACAGAGCCATGGGGCCGGCCGGCCGGTCGTGCGGATGGCGCTGTCTGGCAGTGGCACCGCCTTCGTGCAGTGGCTGGGGAGCTGGATTGGAGTGGCGCTGCGCCCTGACCGGGCCGAGCGGTGGAACCGGGAACTCCTGCGCCTGGCTGGGCGCATCTGGCGCCAGCGTGGCACCAAAGCCGGCGTCGAAGCCTTCCTGAACGCCTCTCTGCGGGGCGAGGCAGAGGCTACTATCCGGGATCTCGCGAACCCGCTCCAGCTTGGCCTGGTCTCGACCATCGGCGTGGACACGATCATTTGTGGTGGCCTGCCCTACTTTTTCTCGGTTGATCTGGTTACGGATAGGCGTCACAGCCAGCTCTATCATCCTCTCGGGCTGGCCCAGATGGTCCAGGCGGCCCACCGCGCCTTGCGCCAGGAGAAACCGGCCCACACCTATTACGATCTGAGGCTTCAGGCCCACACCATGCAGATCGGTGTGGACCCAGAAGCGGACGTGGGTGCCAGAGTTGGTGACACGACGCTCCTGTGGGAAGCGCCCTTAGTCATGCAGGGCGATCGGTAAGACCAGGAGCACACCCACCATGGCTGCGGATGTGACTAAGTGCCGGCATGACTTCGCCCATCAGTGCCTACGAGTGCAGGAGTTGGTAGATGAGCAGGACTTCCTCATCGAGCGATGGCGACGGCATAGCAGCGGCTTTCACAGTCGTGGGGTGGTACAGGGATTGAGAGTCGTCGCCTCGGGCGTAGCAAACCAGGTGCACGTTGAGACGGGGTGGGCTGTCGATGCCCAATGTATCAAAACGACCGGTTCCCAGTGACAGCAGAAATGCCCTTCGGGAGTGCTGTAAGGCTGTTACAGTCTACACGTCAACATGTTGGAGGAATTTGTATTATCGCACACTCCTCTCTGTACGGCCAGATTGGAGTGCGGTCCACCATCGGTATAGATACACAGCTGGGAAGCCTCTCCGTCCCCTAACGCAGAAGAGAGCAGACATGGCTATCAAACGACTGCATTATTTCAACCATCAGTTTCTCGTCGAAGCGGATTTTACCGACGAGCAGATATACCATCTGGATATGCGTCGCCGCCTGAACCGGCTGCTGTACACGTTTGGTATCGCGGAAGGGTTGGAGGTCGCAAAAAGCGCCGACAAGACGGTGACCGTCAGACCCGGCGTTGCGCTGGATCGTCTCGGACGGGAGATGATTGTAGAGGCGGACCACGTGGTTGACTTGAGCAATGCCACGCAGTTCCCCGCGAATGCCACCGTCGTTGTCACCATTGCTTACCAGGAACAGGAAAGCGATCCGACCACAGCCACTGGCGTTTCCGGCAACACCCGCATCACCGAACAGCCCAACATCCAAGCTGTCACGACTGCCCCACCGACTGATGGCACAGTCATTCGACTGGCCAGCTTCACGCTGGATGCAAGCGCCAATGTACCGGGCAATATCAACGACCTCTTTGACGGTGGTGTGCGGCAGACGGTCAGGCCCCGCGGCCAACTGGGGCTGGCAAGCATCGATGACGTAAGCAACCCAGGTGGCAATGTTGATTTGGTGCCGGCGCAGGCGATCGTGATTACGCCCAATGACGCCAACAACCAGATCACCATCAGCGAGAACCACTCCACCCAAACCGGCAATGTACACGGCTTGACAGCTGCAAACCTCCAACAGATTGGGGCGCTGCTGGCGAGCGATTACGATCTGCGCCAGCGTCAGCTGGCCACCGTCACTTTCACCGAGGCAGATGGGCTCGCTGCACCCGCACCGCGCACAGTCCCCATTGGCTTCCAAACGAGAATCGCGCTGGTGGTCGGTACTTGCAGCGCTACTATGGGCCCTCCGGCGGGCATAGGAAGACTCTATGGCGGCGGGGTGACGGCCTTCGTGGTCGTGGAAACCAATTTGACTTTGCAACAACAGGGCTTCGGCGTCAGCATCACTAGATTTTCCAATACGGACTGGGTTTCTCAGCCGCTCGCACCTGAGAACGTGATCGCCAGAGCCAGATTTGAAAATAACGAGGTCAACCCACCCAACCCACCACAAGGGGAATTTTTGTCCGTCACCATTACGAGCGTCTCTGCGACTGATATAACCGCGACTCTGACGCGAAACCTTACAGCTCCGATGAATGCTAGGCTGCCTGGTTTCGTCATCTCCCTGAGGCTGCTTTGTATGGGATGAGTGCCTCACCGCGCTGGCCGCCGGGTTTTTCGTCAGCAGTCATACTTGAGGAGGTTTGTATGTGGGTCATCTACCATAAAGAAACGCACAAGGTCGTCGGCCTGAGCGCCGACAGTGCGCTGGAACTCGAGAAAGATTTTGCCCTGGAAGAAGTGGTCAGGGGGCAGGGGAATGCTGAGACTGTGAACCAGTATGACGCGCTTCAGGTGAGTGATCGCACGCAAGCCCGCGCCTTGCTCAACACGCCGTTCGACCGGCTGATCATACACGAAGGGCCGAGAGGCAGGCTGCAAGTAGCCATTGAGGAACCCAGGCTGTCCTTCCTGCGGCTCAGTTGCGATGCTCCGGACGTGCATCCTGTCGACGGCATTCCCGAAATCCGTGCTGATGGTGCTTCGTCTACAACAATCACGGTGCAGAAGGTGGACGAACAGGGGAAGCCGCGACAAGGCAACAGCGATAACGATCAGCTCTACTTGCGCACCGACTATGGCACTTTATTCGACGCAGGCGGCAAGCAAGAGATCAGTTCGATCAAGCTCCGCAGAGGCCAGGCGACTTTTCAGCTGGTCTCTGAAAAAGCCCGGCGGGTGGCGACTGTCCAGGTGTTCAACGCGGATGCCAATCTCCTGGATGGCAACATCCGCATCGAATTCATCTGAGTCTGTCAGTCCTGCTCGCAAAAGCATTTCCCAAGGAAGCGTCCTCAACTCATGGCGGGGTTGGAATGCCAGGGCCGCATTTTGTCAGTCGAGCAGGTCGTCAGTCTAGGTCTGCCGGTAACCCAGGAAAGGATAAGTTATGCACACAGATGCATTACGAGGTTTCACAAGGTCTTGTCCGGTGCTCTGCCTGACAGCTTTGTGGCTCGCGTTGGGTACCTCGGGCCTGGTGTATGCTCATAGCGGCACTCCACTTGCTGCTCCCACCCAGGTCTCGTCCTCGATCACTATCGACGGCACGATTGATACCTCAGCGATGGAGACGGTGTGGGGTCCAGGCGTTACGGTGGCGCAACTACCCAACAATTGCAGCGAGCTTAGCGGCATGCCGCCAGCGCCACCGGTGACAGTCTATGCACTGAACGACGGAGTCAGTTTATTCCTGGCCTTTGACATCCCGGACAGCACTGCCAACGTGAATGATCTCCTGTTTCTGTTTTTCGACCCCAATCACAGCGATGGTGGGGGGCCAGCGATGGACGATCAGGCGCTGCAGCTTGTCTTCGACAACCTCGCAGCGGATGACTCTGTGCCAACCGCGCAGCGTTACTCCGGGACCGGCGCCGGCTGGTCTCCGCCGGCCGCCGGCTTGCCCGCCGGGGTGCAAGCGAAGTACAGACGCGATACGACGGGCACGGGCAAATGGCAGCTCGAGCTGCAGTTGCCCTTTACCGGACCGACGGTCGGATTCGTGTTCTTGTACCTCAATGCCACAGCTTCCCCCCTGGACGACTGTGATAGCAATGGGATATTAGATGACTTCTACGCCTCATTCCCATCATCATTAACGGTGATTAGCGGCATGGCTTTGCCGGCTGGGATTGCCAATCCGGGCGTCTGGGGCGATCTGACATTTGGCCCGCAGCCACCGATTGTCAGCTTTCAGCCGCCCTTGTGTTGCTCCAGCGCAGATATTGACTTCACGCCATCGGCACAGCCCTTTACTGCTGGTGTGCCGGTAAATATTCACGCACAAGTGCACAATCTCCATGCGAATTCAGTTGCTAGTAATGTCAATGTGGAAATCAGAGTGCATAATTTTGGGACAGGCGGCGCTGTTATCCCGCCCTTTCCCATATCAGCAGTTATTCCTTCGATTGCAGCCTCGGATAGTAGCTTCAGCAGCCCCGTCAACTGGCCCTCTCCTCCCGCCGGATTGCATGGCTGCATCCGTGCTGAGATCAAACCGCCTACTGTTTCTCCGTATTTTATTGCGCCCGGCATTGCGCAGCACAACATTGACGTGGCTTGTATTCCCAAGGGCCAGAAAAAAGCGTTCGAATTCATGGCCTTCAATCCCGATCGAGAAAAGGAGTTGAAAATCACTCTGGCCAAGCAGGTGTTGCTTCCTCGTGGTTTTGAGGGCTTGGAGTTTGCCTTGCAGCAACCGGACCGGCCCTTGCGCCCACAAGAAGAGGTGCCGGTGCAGCTGATCGTTGCAGCCGCGTCCAATCTTCCGGTCACAGACGTGCCAAAACAGACCGTGAAGCTGCCCCCTACCGCCGGGGGAACGGCCGTGCCGCCGCTCAGCAAGCCCACCGGCACGGAGCCACTCTCCATTGCCGTCAAGCCGGGAGAACGGATGCACCTGACCGCTGTTGGCAGGGTGGACATCGACGGACGCGGACCACTGCCGAGCTGCGGGCCACAGGGTAGGAATTTTGCCAAGGAATTGAAAGGGAAGGGGCGTTTCCTCCTCTCCAGCAAGTCGGCTGGTCGCTATGCCTGCGCCTTGATTGGATCCTTTGATGCATTTAAAAGCAGTTTTGTCGTCGGCTCGGAAGTCACCTTCACCGTACCTGACAGAGTAGAAAAAATGTGGCTGGCGGTCAACGATCTTGACATGGGTTATGCTGCCAATCGTGGAAGAGGGTTTGAAGTCGAACTGGCGACACTCCCGGCGCTGCGCGTCCCAGCGACAACGGCGCAGCAGGAAGCTCGTGTCGTTTTGCCGCAGGTGAACATCACTGCCACTTCAGCCGCGCGTGTGGTCGTTGGAAATCATGTCTACAATCTGCTGACCAATCACGGTGGCGTTACTTACCAGTTTCTGGTGACTGAGCGTGATAAGCCTACGGAAGTGGGCCATGGCCGTTAGCAAACCACGTCGCTCAATTTATGAGAGCATGGAGATGCGGGAGATAATCGGCGAATTACGGTAGAATGGCCTGAATCATTCACCCACCACTTTTGACTGATAGGACCCAAGAAGGCCATCCCCGGACTGTGGACCTCAGACGTATGACCGTGTGGCTCGGTTTGCTCGAAATAGGGAATCAACCGATGCTCCCCATCGGTCACGTAGGCACTCCCGACACACCCATGCGCATGTACAAAGTTTGGAAGTCAGCGTTAGGGTCGGAATTTTTCCGATCCTAACGCTGACGTTTCTCCAAGGCCACGTAGAGTATAGTCGGCGCTGCGCCCATTACAGCCCTGGTAATGCTGTCTTTAGCATATGAGCATTCAGGCGTGTTGGCGCCAGCCGTTCTGCGTTTGAGCCAGGATTCGTATCCAGACAAACCCTGATGCACATGTTGGGGTATCCCCTTGTCAAGAAGCTGCCACATATCAGAACCAGGCTTATGTTCCACTGCCCCTATCGCCATGTCGAGATCACGCGATCCTATCCCAACCAGAGGAACGGCTGACGCGCCAGGAGCCTTCTCCTGGCAAGCCAAGGCGGCTGTCGCGAAATGCCCTTGACGGCTGAGGCCATCATCAAGGATGATACGCGGCAACCAGTGCAACAGTGCTTCTACATGAATGATTCTGTGCCTGACGCTGAGCGAGGGTCAGGGTGATGGAACACTCTGGCACGCTGAAAGCCCCTCACTCCAGCCCTCTCCCGGCGGGAGGTGAACGCGCTGTGTCAATCTATCGGCATGCGCGGCACCATGCATTGGCATGGCATGCCGCCGCACAGGTTAGCCGCGATCATCCGCCGGAGGCAGTGAACGTCACCATACCGGCCGGTGTCGGCCTGTTGCTCGAGCTAATCCCGGAGGGTACGCAGGATCTAGCGGTCGCCGACGGCCAAGACAGAGTCGGAAATGGTGACGGAGCTGGAGCGCATCGCCGCAGCCGTGCTGTGAAAAAAAGTACCGAGGACTGAGGGCTCAGGGCTGGGCATTGAAGCGCTCCGCAACAGCTCTCGGTTTTACCTTTCGACTCAGCCCTCGGTCCTACCCTTCGAGGAGGAACAGATGGACCACACCACAGAGTTGTTGAGTACCTACGCCTGCAGGCTTACATACCAGGACTTGCCACCTGAGGTGGTCCACCAGGTGAAACGGACGTTGGTCGATACCTTTGGCTGTGCGCTTGGGGCCTTCTCGGCCGAGCCCTCCACCATTGCCCGCCGCCTGGCGAGTCGCGTCACCAGCAACATGCCGTCGAGAATCCTCGGCACCAGAGACGACAGTGCTCCCGACATGGCCGGCTTTGCCAACGGGGTGATGATTCGTTACCTGGACTGTAACGACTCCTACTTCTCACCTGGCGGCGGGCACCCGAGCGATATGATCCCGGCCATCCTGGCCATGGCTGATCCGCTGGGCTGCGATGGACAGACGGTGATCACTGCCATTGCCGTCGCCTATGAGGTATTCTGTCGACTGTCCGACCAGGTGGTCACGGGTGATCTGGGGTGGGACCAGGGCATGTTCAGTGTCATCGGCGCCGCGTGCGGTGCCGGCAAGGCCATGGGGTTGGATCGCCAGGTCATGAGCCATGCCCTGTCATTGGCCATCGTCCCCAACCTTCCCCTTGGCGTCACCCGACTGGGAGAGTTGTCGATGTGGAAGGGATGCGCTGCTGCGTGCGCCACCCGGGCAGGCATCTTTGCCGCTCAGCTGGCACAGGAAGGCATGACCGGGCCTGCCGAGCCGTTTGACGGCCCCCGTGGACTCTGGGACCAGGCCGTTGGCCGGCCGGTCGCACTGGAACAGCTCGGCGGGGGGCGTGAGCCATTCCGCATCACGGCCACGAGCTTCAAGTTCTTTCCGTCGCAGATCCATACGCAAGCTCCCATCGGTCTCGCCTTGGAGTTACATGCCCAAATACCGGCTGAGGACATCGCGGCCATCCGCATTCGCAGCTATCGCTCTGCGGTGCGCAGCGCCGCCACCGATCCGCAAAAATGGGACCCCCAGACCCGCGAGACAGCGGATCACAGTATCCCCTTCCTGGTCGCCACAGCTTTCCAGGATGGCGCCGTCACTCCCGCCAGTTTCACGACTGACCGGATCCACAGTCCAGCGCTACGCCAGTTGATGTCGAAGATGACCATCGAAGAGGATGCGGAATTCACCCAGGCCTTTCCAGATGAACTCAACTGTTGGATGGAGATCACCAGCAGGTCTGGCCAGCGCTTCACGGCCGAAACCGCCTATCCGAAAGGCCATCAACAGAACCCGCTGAGTGATGCGGAGCTCGAGGCGAAATTGCAGCATCTGGCGACTGGCACCCTGCCAGAGCCGCAATGCCGAGCGGCGCTCACCCAGCTCTGGTCCCTGGAACACGCGCCAAACCTACGCCGACTCTTCGATAGCCTAGTGGGGTAGACTCTCCCCCTGAATGGCCGCCGCATCGCAGGGTACGCACGATAGACGGGGAGGTTCACGATGCAACATCAGCAGACCACCACCGCTATACCTGACGCACGTCATCCAATGGCCCATCCGCACCTCCTGCACTCCCTCGAATGGCGCTGTATCGGTCCCTATCGCGGCGGGCGCGTCGTGGCCGTGGCCGGTGATCCGGTCGATACCGCGGTGTTCTACTTCGGTGCCTGCGCCGGGGGCATTTGGAAGACCACCGATGCCGGCACCTACTGGGAGAATATCTCGGATGCCTACCTGCACACCGCGGCTGTGGGCGCCATCGCCGTCGCCGCCTCCGACCCCAACGTCCTCTATGTCGGCATGGGTGAATGCTGCATTCGGGGCGACGTCTCCCACGGCGATGGCGTCTATAAGTCGACCGATGCGGGGAAAACCTGGACGCATCTGGGGCTGGAAGACACGCGCCATATCGC
>JBKPCR010000208.1:0-5309 GCA_046727435.1 bacterium
CCGGCGCCAAGCGGGCGAGATCTCCAAGGAAGACTTTGATCGTATTGCCGACGATGCGGTGCTCGCGGCGGTGAAGTATCAGGAGGACGCGGGCGTCGACATCGTCAGCGACGGTGAGGTGCGCCGGGACAACTTCTACTCTTTCGTGGTGGAGAAGTTGTCAGGTATGAAGTTGATGAAGGTCTCAGAGCTACTGGATTATGTGAAGGATCGGGCTGGCTTTGAGGAGGTCCTGCGGGCTTTGGATGTGCCGGCCTTCGCCATCAAGAGCCCCATCGCCATCGAGAAGATCGGGCGCCGCGAGGGCCTGGCGCTGGATGAGCTGGACTTTCTCAAGCAACACACCACGCGGCAGACTAAGATCCCTCTTCCCGGCCCCTATCTGTTGACGCGCTCCAGTTGGTTCGAAGGGTTGTCCGATAAAGCGTATCCGACCGCGGATGAGTTGTCTGAAGACATCGTCCAGCTTCTGCGCCAGGAGATCGTCGCCCTTCGGGACCGCGGGGTGGACTTCATCCAGTTCGATGAACCGTCGCTGTCCCAGGTAGTATATGGGGATGAGGCTGGCGAGACGTTCATGTGTGCGGCGCTAAGCTCACGCAAAGACCCAACGGACGAACTGGAGTTCGCGGTGCGCTTGATGAACGCCACCGTTGACGGCATCGACGGCGTCAAATTCGGCGTGCACGTCTGCCGCGGGAACTGGAGCCGCAAAGAGGAGGTGCTCCTCAAGGGCAACTATGGGCCGCTGTTGCCGTACCTTGTGCAAATGCACATTGACCAATTGGTCTTGGAGATGGCGACGCCGCGGGCTGGAGAGCTGGATGTATTTAAGGAGTATGCCAACGAGAAGGAGCTTGGCCTGGGTGTGGTGAACCCGCGGACGGACGAGATCGAGTCGCCGGCGATGATCGTCCAGCGAGTCAAGCAGGTGCTGAAATTTTTCGAGCCGGAGAAGATCTATCTCAACCCTGATTGCGGCTTCGGGACTTTCGCCGAGCGTTGTGTCAATACGTCCGAGACGGCATATCGCAAGCTCAAGGCCATCAGCGAGGCGGCAGCGCTGCTGCGTCAGGAATTTGCCTAGCGCAGTGCCCTGCGAGCATGCCCTTTGCTGTTGGGAGCCTCATTTTTTGCCACTTCCTGTGGGAGAAAAGTGGCATTTTTCCCCTCTCCTTCCGGGAGAGGGCCAGGGTGAGGGTGTTACATCTGGCCTTTGCATAGAGAGGAGGTAGCCATGGCAGAAGCGGAACTGAACGGTTTACGCCCAGCAAAGATGCAGGCTATTTTGGATTCGATGAAGAACGACCCAGAGGTTCTAAAGGCCGTCACCGGCCCATGGAAAGCTCGGGTGGTGTGGCAGAGCGGCTTTAAGACCAAATCCTACATGCGCAAGCATACCGTCGAGATGGATGAGCCAGAGGGACTGGATGCCGCCGATACGGCGGCCAGCGCTCATGAGCAGTTGCTCTCAGCCGTCGGTACCTGCATGACGGTGGGGTTTGTCCTCAATGCAACCAAGCGCGGCGTCAAAGTGCACGACCTCGAGATCGCCCTGGAGGGGAACTTCAGCAATATTCTGAAATGGGCTGGGCATAGCGATACAGGGAATCCTGGCTACCCCTCGATCAAAGCCAAGGTCTTCGTGAAGGCCGACGCCGATGAGGCAACCTTGCGTGAGATCTGGAAAGCCGCGGTCGAAGGCTCGCCAGTGACTCAAACGGTGACGCGCCCAACCGAGATCATCCCTGAATTTGAGGCCCTGTAATCCCACGAGGTCATGCAGGCGCCAGCGGAAGTACCCGGACGGCGTTCCGTCTCCCTCTGGGAACATCGGATCTAGATGTTCACGTCCTCCCCCCTTGTGGGGGAGGATACAGGAGGGGACGACGGGGTATCAATCCGCTCCCAGTATCTCTCTATCCTTATCCTGATGCCTATGTCCGTGACACGGAAGGCATGACGTGAGTAAGGACCAAACCTGATATTTTCATGAATCTCAGAAGCCTGGAGGAGGACAATGGCAACGTTGGTCACGGCGCCGTGGGTCGAACAGCATATCGATGATCCCCATATTCTGCTCCTCGACCCGCGGAGGCCGATGCGCTATCTGCAAGGCCATGTCAAACATGCCGTGAACCTCCCCATCTACAAGGCCTTCGATGCTGACGGCAAGCTCCTGCCTGACGTGGATCTGCAGCGGTGGATCGGCGCAGCTGGCCTGGATGACCAGGCGACCCCAGTGATTTATGACTCCTTCGATGGCCAGAATGGGGCTATGCTCGCCTGGCTGTTGGAGTACTTCGGCCGTGCTGATGTGCATCTCCTGAACATCTTTTTTGAGCGTTGGGTGGCCGAAGGCCACGAAGTCTTTTATAAGCCCGTGCTGCCTGTCTCCAAAGCATTCACAGCGCAGGTAAATTCTCAGATTCGGGTGACGCTCGACGACCTCCGCCGCGAGTCGAACCTCAAGCTCATCGACTTCCGTAGTCGAGAGGAGTATACCGGCGAACAAGACCGCGACGGCAAACCTGGTCATATCCCCGGGGCGGTCAATATTGTCTGGCGCGACCTCATCGGTCCTCAGCAGGAAGTGTTCGCCTCACACGAAACAATCCAACAATTGGTCGGCGCCGCCGGCATCCAGCGCGGCAATCGGATTGTGGCATACTGCCGCCTGGGGATGCGCGCCGCTCTGGGGTATCTGGCATTACAACAGGCCGGCTACGATGTCCGGCTCTATGACCGCTCTTACGCCGAATGGGCCCGAAATAGGCTGCCGTCCGTAGGTGGTGATAACCCGTAGGGCCATTGAGACGCCTCGCCTTCCCCCGACGCATCCGCCACCTAACCCAAAGCTATCCAAGGCTCGGCGGCATGGATCGGCGCCTTGGGAAACCCCCGCTCGCGGCGGACGATGTTCGGCCCCTGAGCTGCCGCGACGAACGTGAAGAACGCGACCCGGCGCGACAGCTCCTCTCGCCTGAACCCGCAATTCGATGACAGGATTAGACGCCAAAGACACGGAGGTAAACTCATGATGGACTTGCTGATACGTGGCGGCATCGTTGTGACACCTGAGGAAGTCGGAGAGCGTGATATAGGCGTGCAGGATGGCACGATCGTCGCTGTCACCTCACCTGGAATGCTACCAGACGACGCTGGACGCGTCATCGATGCCAGCGGCAAAATCGTCCTTCCTGGTGGTATCGAGCCACATGCACACATTGCGATCCCGGTTCCCGAACGTTGGGCCGGTCGTCCAGAGGTTATGACCCAGCCCCCCGAAGCTGCTAGCCGCGCGGCGGCGTTCGGCGGGGTGACGACGATCATCGATTTCGCCGGCAATTTGAATCCGCCCCTGGGCGTTGTTTCGTTTCAAGAGTCCATCCCGCAAGTGGTCGAGGAGCGGCGCAATGTCTTTCGTGGCCACGCCTATACAGACTTTGCCTTTCATTACATCCTGGCCGGCCAGGTGGCGCCGGAAGTGATTGGGCAAATCGGGGAGGCGGTGCAAGAAGGGATCGCCAGCTTCAAAATCTTTACAACAGCCACCTTTCCTGGCTTACGTGTGCCCTATGGCCATCTCTGGGCCGTCTTCGCCGAGGTCGCCAAACACGGCGGCATCATGGCCGTGCATGCCGAGGAGGATGACATCGTCACCTATATGGAGGAAAAGCTGACACGAGAGAGGCATGACCAGGGCTACAACCTGCACTTGGTGCACAATAATCTTTCCGAGGATCTCGCCTTCCGCAAGGTCATTCGCCTGGCGCGCCATACCGAGGCGGGGATCTACTTCGTCCATACCACCGCCAAAGAAGGGGTGGCGGCGATCGCCGAAGCCCGCGACCAGCGCCAGCCGGTGTATGGCGAGGCGCTACACAACTATCTGCAGTTTACCTGTGAGGACTATAAGAAGCCCGATGGCACCGCCATCCATACCTATCCGGCGATTAAGTTCGCTGACGATCGCGATGCACTGCAGGCGGGGCTGATGGACGGGGACCTGTGCACCACGGCGACCGATGAATATACGACCTATAAGAACGTCAAGCTATCCGGCGATACGATCCACACCGTCTGCGGCGGGCATAACGGCATCGAGACCCGTATCCCGGTGGCTTTCACCAAGTTCGTGTCGCAGCAAGGCATGTCGCTGCAACGCTTTGCGGCGATCACCTCCACCAACGCCGCCAAGATCCTCGGCCTCTACCCCCAGAAAGGGGCAATCGCTCCCGGCAGTGATGCCGATCTGGTGCTCATCGATCCGCATCTCCGCAAGACGATCTCCCTAGCTGACTTGCACGCCGACTCCGACTATAGCATCTGGGAGGGGTTTGCCTGTCAGGGTTATCCGGTGATGACTATCCTACGCGGCAAGGTGATCGTTGAAGATGGCAGGGTACTAGGGAGCGCTACGGATGGGCGCTGGCTCAAGCGCAAGGTTGCCCCCGACGTGCTGGCGCGGCCGGTGGTGTGAAAGAGACCCTAAGTCTCGCCCGGGTCATGGCGTCCGAGCCGTCGATGAGGCCATCCGCACCGACGGCTCGGACGCCGCTATCCTAAGCCGACGCTCGGACAGGAGCGGTAACGCTTCATGAAGCCGAAGACGGTGTCAGAGCTGCCTCGGCCATCTTTTCCTCATTGCCCTTGGCGCGGAAGTGCGGAATGACGTATTTCCCGAACAGGCGCAGCGAGTTCATCACCTCGGCATTGGTTGCCGGTCCGGCCTGGAAGATCGGCATGATCTCGGTGGCGCCCATCTGTTCATAACGCTCAATGGTGGCGATACAGTCGTCGGGCGTGCCGACACAGAAGCGGGCGGTCTTCAAGACCTCATCGGGACTCACCCCCTTGCGCATCTGGGGATCCCACTCGAACCGACGCACGTGGTACTTGTAGTCCTGTGGCACTGACGCCAGGTCCACGCCTTGCCAACCACGCTCATAGTTCTTCAGCCGAATGTTGACGTTCCAGGCCGCGATCTCAGCGCCGCGCTCCAGGGCATGCTGTTTATTCTCATCGCAGAAGCCGATGCTGGACACCACCACCTGGTTGTTCAAGAACTTGCCTACCGGCTGGGCCTTGGCCAGCGCGTCTTTGTAGACCTGCAAGCGCTTTTCGACCGCCTCGTAGCTCCCCAGGACGTTGCACAGGCAGCCGAGACCCAGCTCGCCGGCACGCTGGAAGGTATCGTCTTGGCTGCAGGCCGAAAACATCGGCGGATGCGGTTGTTGCATGGGCTTGGGGATGACCTCGCGGGCTGGAATCTGGTAGTATTGCCCCTCATGGGAGAAGACCTGTTC
>JBKPCR010000209.1:0-5220 GCA_046727435.1 bacterium
CACTGAAGGTCGGAGCCCCGTCGATGTACTCCCCACGGAACCCTGCCTGGCTCAAGGTTGGGTTCCCACAGGAGGCGCCGCCACAGTTCGGTGCCCGGATGCCGGACAGATACACCTGGGCATTCGGGTTGCGGCCCAGGGTGGCGATCAGGTTCGGTTCACAGGTAGCCGGTCCCGCGAGCCAGATATTATTCACCAGGTTGTTCCGGGAAAGCCAGCCACCATTGCTGTCATTGTTCCCAGCCGTGCCGAACTGCGCCCCGTACTCGCAGCCCATCCAATTGAACATGATGTTGTTGACGAAATCGGTCAGTCCCTGCCCGGAGACCGGCTGCCTGACTTGGCTCGTCGTCAACAAGTTGTGGTGGAAGGAGAGGCGGGACTCTTCACTCCCCCAGCCGTTTAAGGCCACGCCCATCGAGAGGGCCGGGTTGCCCTGCGGGTCGGTGTAATCCTGCTCGGTCTCCCCGACGCCGATCAAGGACCATTGCGTCGTGGCATCTAACGTGCCCGCGTACTCGTGGCTGACGTAGGGCGCCCACTGCATCGAGACGTGATCGATGATGATGTTATTGGGCTTCGAGGAGCCGTTGCCGTAGATCAAGAGGGAGAAGCCAGTTTGATAGAGCTCGGGGGTGCCACCATGGCTGGTGCGGATACGGATGTGCCGGATGATGATGTCGTGGACATCGTTCAGAAGCTTGATCCCGAAGTTCCGGAGCTGAATCCCGCCACCAGGGGCCGTCTGCCCGGCCACGGTCAGGTAGCTCATGCTCGACCCGTTGACCGCGATATCCGAGTTCAGGTTGATCGTGCCGCCTGTCGTAAAGACACAGGTCCGGGCGCCGGTCGCCGTCATACAAGCCCGTAGGCTGCCCGTACCGGAGTCATTCAGGTTCGTGACTTTGATGACTCGGCCACCACGCCCCCCGACTGATTTCGCGCCAAAGCCTTCGGCGGTCGGGAACGCCTTGACCTCGGCATGGCCCACATGTGGATGCAAGCCGCCCACGGTAAAAAGCACGGCGATAATTATTGCGGATAAAGCGAGCTGATGCACAGTTTGCACTCTAATTCTCATTTGATCTTCCTTTCAGGATCATGAGTTGAAGCCCTATGTATGTTGGAACCTATTGAGTCAAACATTTGAGCCGATATCGCTCTGCTCATGCCGGTTCCTATTTAGTTAGCCAACGAATGCACTCGCGATCTGATATGGAGAGCAAAATCAATACCGCTTCTTGATTTATTGATAATTTAAGAGAAATTTTCGATAATCCACCTGTTGCCAGCAGCACCTGCGGCAAAGATTGCCAGGGACTGCTGCCTTTTTTTCCTAGTCAGGGGGTAAGCTGTCGATTGTGCTTCTGTCGCGGGGGTGCTTGGAGGAATTTTTGCGCGTATACTCTGCCTCGAAAACTAGGCATGGTCAGGAGGGGGGGAGAGTGTGTGGTGAACTTCAACTATCGTGGTAGGGATGCCGGTCACCCGGCGCCGCCGGGCAGGGGGCGTGGTTACCCAGTCCCCTGCCCCATAGATCACACCTGCAGATTTCCCGCACGGCGCTCTTTAGAGCATGGTTCACAACTCGGTATACGCCTGAGAGTCTGCACAGGTGATGGATAGTTTAGGTCGTCGGGGACGGCTCTGTTTGAGCTTCTGGAACTTCTCCCACACCCCTTCGCCGTCCTGACTGTGCCGACTGAAGGTTTTCCGCCAGAGCTTCTCGGTAAGTCGGTAGTGGATTCATCTCATCTTAGTAGTCTTTCGGGCGACACTGCACACGCTGGGGGATGCCTCCATCCGGCCCTTGACGGCGTTGGCCCAGCGCATCGGTTTGGCCGAGGTCGACGCAGCGGCTCTGGTCGTCCCAACGGAGGGGCTGCCGACCTCAGCCGATCTGCCCGCGGTGGCGCCGGTACCGGCACCTGTTTCCTATCTTTTGCCACGGGGGTGAGCTGTCACCCCACGCACGTCTCGAAGCTCTTGCGCAGCCTGGGCTGGAGCTGTCAGGTGCCCGCGCGTCGGGCCATCCAGCGCGACGAACAGGCCATTGCCGACTGGAAGCGCTCCCAGTGGCCGGCGATAAACAAAAGCCCGACGTCTTGGGGCCCATCTCGCCTGCCTGGATGAGAGCGGCTTTCTGCTCATGCCTACGCGCTGATGTACCTGGGCATCCGAGGGCCAGACACCGCTCATGTCCTATAACTATAAACACGAGCGGCTCTCCATCGTGGCTGCCCTCACCGTGTCCCCGAAACGGCAGCACATGGGGCTCTACCACCGCTGGCAGCGGGGTAACTTCCAGGACGTGGACGTGACTGACTTCCTGTGGGCGCTCTTGCGACAGGTGCAGGGGCCCGTCCTGCTGCTCTGGGACCGTGGCTCCATTCACAAGGGCCCTGCGATTGCTGATGTTGGCGATGTTGCGTTTCTCGTCGAAGATGGCAAGACCGGCTTTGTCGTACCCCGCGGAGACGAGGCGGCACTCCTCGCACGTCTGGTGACCCTGATGACCGATCACGAGCTGTGCCGGCGAATGGGAGAGGCTGGTCGAGCGAAGGCTGAACGGCAGTTTGGATTGGATCGTCTCGTTTCGGAAACGTTGGCTGCCTATCGGGTTATGGAATGGAAGGGTGCCTAAGCATGTGTGGGATTGCAGGATGGCTGGGAACCTTGCCGGACGGTGGAAAATATGGCGCTCGCATGGTGCACGCTCTGCGCCATCGGGGCCCTGACGCGCATGGCACCCAGGCATGGCCTGAGGCCACTCTCATTCACACGCGCCTCAGCATCATCGACTTGTCGCCAACTGGAGCGCAACCGATGGCGAACGAAGACGGAACTGTCTGGACCGTCTTCAATGGCGAGATCTACAACCACCACGAACTCCGTCGTCAGCTCGAGGCTCGTGGCCACGTATTCAAAGGACGCTCGGATACCGAGGTCTTGCCTCACCTCTATGCGGAGGAGGGTTCGGGGTTCGTGAGCAAGTTGCGTGGCATGTTCGCGCTGGCGATCTATGACACGCGAACCCGAACGTTGCTGTTGGCCCGAGACCGTTTCGGGATCAAACCCCTATTTTATGCACCAGGGACTGAGCGGCTCATTTTCGCCAGCGAGATCAGGGCACTGCTCGAGTTGCCTGGTATCGACGCCCGGCCTGACAGGCAGGCCATCTATGATTTCGCCGCACTCTTTTACATCCCTGCGCCAGAGACATTTTATGCCGGCATTCGGGCTCTACAACCGGGGGAGATGCTCGAGGCCAGGTTCGATGTTCACGGAATCTCGTATAAAATACGCACCTATCATCAATGGACAATTGCTCCTAACATCACGATGACACTGGATCAAGCCGAGGATCGAACCGCAGAGCTGTTGATGGCCGCCGTAAGGCCGCAAATGGAAAGCGACGTGCCTCTTGGCACGCTCCTCAGTGGCGGCATCGATTCCTCTCTAGTGAGCGTTGCGGCGCAGGCTGCCCTGAGCGACCAGCTGCAAACGTTCAATGTCCGCTTCGCAGAGCAGGAGTATGACGAGACCTGGGCAGCGGTGGCAGTGGCTCAGCATATTAGCAGTCGTCACGAGACTTTGGACATGGACGACATCCCAGGCACCTGGGACTACATAACAGACCTGCTCCTGCATGCCGGCCAGCCCTTTGCTGACACCTCACTCTTTGCCGTCAACGCCGTGTGTCGACTGATGCGGCGGCACGTGACAGTCGCACTCTCTGGGGATGGCGGTGATGAGGGCTTCGGTGGATATGCCCTCTACCGGCGGATTGCGAGCATTACCCGCTGGCAAACATTACCCAGACCAATCTGGCGTGGAGCCTCTGTTGCGCTAGTACCTTTGGAGCGCCTCGCGGTTGTGCCCAAGCGTTTGCCCCAACGGATTAGAGAACTCGCTGGTGCCGACGATACAGCTATCATTCAAAATTTATTGTGCTGGGTGCGCGAGGAAGAACACAGATCTCTTTGCCGGGATATGGATGCCCTCCCTGTGCGCAGACTGTTTGAGCCCCAGTGGGAGCATGCTCTGCGACCAAGTGCTTCCCGCCTCGAGCGTCTCTCTGCACATGCAACAGAGATCTACACCCGGTTGCTCTTGCCGAACGATTTTCTTTTCAAGGTAGACACGGCAAGCATGCGGGAAAGCCTCGAAGTTCGCGTTCCGATGTTGGACGAAGAGCTGTTTGCTTTCGGTCTCTCCCTGCCGCACGACCTCAAAGTGAAAGGGCGGATGCGCAAGAGGGTTTTACGCGCGGTTGCGAAGAGCTGGCTCCCGCCTGCGGTTGCTAGCAAACCGAAGAGGGGGTTTGAGATTCCAGTGGATAGCTGGGTTCATGCGGATTTCAAGATGCGCTTGAGGGATGCCCTGCTTGGTCCGTCCAGTAAGTTGCCTGAGTTCTTTCAGCCGGAAGCCTATCAACCCATGCTGGAAGCCTTTTGTGCGGGGCGTCCCTGTCCCGGTATCTCCCGGCAAGGCCTCTATCAAAGGGCTATCATGCTCCTGTCCGTGCATTTGGTGCTGTGTACCAGCAGTGCATAAGGTGAATCATCAACGTTGCAGCTGCAAAGGGAGGTGTATGGCTGGTTTGCTGGGGAAGGATCATGCCGTCTGGAGTAGCCCAGAAGCACCACATGCCTCAGGTGCAGCCGAGCCTGAAATGAAACTCCCCGTGCTTCTGGTTGGCAACTTTCTCTCCTCTACATTAGGCAATCGAAGTGTTTGTGAAGACTTAGCTGTCCGGCTGGCAGTGTCTCACTGGCCGGTACTGACCACTTCCACAAGGCAAGGTCGCCTGCCTCGCTTACTCGATATGGTCAGCCTGGCCTGGTGCAGGCGGCATGACTACGCTGTTGCCCAGGTCGATGTCTTCAGTGGGCTGGCCTTTATGTGGGCTGAGGCCGTATGTCAAATACTCCGTTGGGCTGGCAAACCTTACATCCTTACGTTGCATGGTGGTAACTTACCCGCTTTTGCTCAGAGCTGGCCAAGACGTGTGCGCCATTTACTCTGTTCTGCTGCTGTTGTCACCACACCCTCACGCTATTTGCTCGAAAACATGGCATATTATTGTACTAATCTGCGTCTTCTGCCTAATCCACTGGATCTAAGCACTTACAAGTTTACATTGCGTAAACAACTTCAACCTTCTCTGGTTTGGC
This sequence comes from bacterium, assembly GCA_046727435.1. GTDB lineage: Bacteria > Tectomicrobia > Entotheonellia > J063 > CAVPRW01 > CAVPRW01. Next base: position 5,178 of record JBKPCR010000209.1, read on the forward strand.
TACGAGCCTTCCACTCCATCTATAACCCTTCACTGGCCCCCCA
>JBKPCR010000210.1:0-13212 GCA_046727435.1 bacterium
AGAAGGGTCGCGAGCATCTATACTCTAAGAATCTTGTGAGTGTGCTATCATACCAGTCTTCGGGAATGGAAGTCCAGCAGTTCATCAAAGGCGTCCCAGGCCGCAGCCCGTCGTGGCGGTGTTAAGGAAGCATGCGATGAATAAATGGCTCTCGATTGTTGGCATTGGCGAAGACGGACTTGCCGGATTAAATCCAATCGCTCGATCGCTTCTCGCCCAGGCGCAAGTCGTCGTTGGGGGAACACGCCATCTCGCTATGCTCCCGCCGGACGATCCACGTGAGCAAGTCCCATGGACTGCCCCCATCATGACGTCGGTAGAGGCTATCATGCGTCGTCGAGGGCAGCTTATCTGCATTCTCGCCAGCGGCGATCCGATGTGCTACGGCATCGGGGTGACGCTCACTCGTCATGTGGCGCCTGCCGAAATGACCATCGTTCCAGCCCCCTCGGCCTTCAGCCTAGCCTGCGCCCGTCTGGGCTGGCCCGCAACGGAAGTGGAGATGGTAAGTCTGTGCGGTCGCGACCCAGCCTTGCTGCACGCGGTGCTCTATCCAGGGGCACGTGTGCTCGTGTTGAGCGCTGGTTCGCACACGCCGGCACTCGTCGCGGCTCAACTGACGCAGCGCGGCTATGGAAACAGCGTCCTCACCGTGCTCGAACGCATGGGGGGGGTTCACGAGCGGTTGGTTTCAGGCACTGCGGCGGCGTGGAACGCGGCGGATGTGGCCGCCTTGAATACCATCGCCATTACGTGCATCGCTGACCCTGGAGTCACCGGCCTGTCGCGCTGTGCCGGATTACCTGACACCGCTTACCACCATGACGGGCAGCTCACGAAACGCGAGGTTCGAGCTGTGACACTCGCGGCGCTGGCACCTTTGCCCGGGCAACTGCTGTGGGACGTAGGGGCGGGCTGTGGTTCGATGGGTATTGAGTGGATGCGGAGTGCTCCCCGCTGTCGGGCCATCGCCATCGAACCCCATCCCACTCGGCTGCAGTACATTGCTGACAATGCGGCGGCCTTGGGAACTCCCGAGCTCAAGATCATTGCCGGCGAGGCCCCTGCTGCGTTACAGGATTTACCATCACCGGATGCGGTGTTCATCGGAGGGGGACTGACGACGGAAAATCTCTTGGCCACCTGCTGGCAGGCCCTACGTACGGGTGGCCGACTAGTCACCAATGCCGTCACCATCGAAAGCGAACAGGTGCTCTTACACTGGCATAGTCAACGCGGGGGAGAACTGACCCGCATCGCTATACAACGCGCTGAGCCCATTGGTCAGTTTTTAGGATGGAAAGCGAAAGCACCTGTCACGCAATGGACAGTCACGAAATCATCGTCTTGAATGCAGTCGCTTTCCCCAGCGAGCCACCTCGTAACACTTACCTTCCGGGTTACTGCTGCGCCGCTGGTGGATGGTTTATTCAGGCACCATCCAAATGCCTGACAAGCCACGCCATAGCCTGCTCCACATCCGCGACCTGTTCCTCTCCTGGCAATGGCGGACGCTGAATCATCACCACGGGTAATCCAAGCTCTCGCGCGGCCACAATCTTGGCGTAAGTGGCGTCTCCGCCGCTATTCTTACTGACGATTGCCTCAATCGCATAGGTCTGCAGCAACTGCCGCTCATCCTCCAGCGCAAAGGGTCCGCGTGCCAGCACGAGCGTGCCCGGCGGCACCGGGGTATCCGGCATGGGGGGGTCAATCATCCGCATCAGAAACCAAAGATCCTGGAGAGAGGCAAACGCCGCCAGCTCTTGCCTGCCGATCGTCAGAAACACCCGCCGAGCGACCTCTGGAAGCATCTCCACGGCAGCGGCAATGCTCTCGGCGGCCAGCCAGCGATCTCCTGCCACCGGCTCCCACGGTGGACGCACCAGCATCAGGTGCGGCAAGCCACAAGCCAGTGCTGCGGTGGCGGCATTGTGGGACATCTGGGCCGCAAAGGGATGTGTCGCATCGATCAGTAGGTCAATGTGTTGGTCCCGTATGTAGTGTATTAACCCCTCGGTGCCACCAAAGCCGCCAATGCGTACCCTACCGGCCGGTGTCACAGGTTGGCGAACGCGCCCTGCTAACGACGTGATTACCTCTATTCCTGGGAGCGCCGAGGCCTGCGCGACCAATTGCGCCGCATCCCCAGTTCCTCCCAACATCAGCACTCGTTTCATGATTTCTCTTTTCTCTCATGCCACGGCAGAAACCGGCTCGGCGCATGGGTCGGCATCGCCCGGGCGGCCATGCAAGTGCCAGCCACTGCCAGGGGAAGATGTGCTCCCCAGGGGATAAGTCATTATTTCTCTGCTCGAACGCTAGTCGCGAGGCGATGCCCGCGATATGTTTCCATAAATGCTTGATGAGTATACAATAGGGCGAAAGGCAAGAACACCCCGATGTTTCCGTTGCTCATGCCCTGCACGTTGACTCAGAGCTGCGGCCGCGGCGCCTGCTCGCTTGAGACTTGATGCTGGTTGGTCAGGAGATCGACGTCACCGTCCCGTCTGTCCATGTAACTGATGATCCACGCGTCCAAGCGGTCTGCGGAGCTTTTGTATAACCGGATTCGGCCGGCAGTGATGAAGAAGACTGCTGTCGCCGACTCACCCTCCTGGAAGAGCATGGCCCCTGTGCCATAGGTCTGGCGGCGAGTCATGGGTTGCAAGTGTTGCTTCTCTGACAGCGTCAGCTACTGAAACAACCACAGCTCTGCCATGCAGCTTAATTGGCGCATCCGATGGCTCCTTGGGCCTCCGAAAGGCAAGAGGCTGGGACACGTGCAAGAAGCACCTGATGGAACCGGCGCACGCTAGTGGTATGACGCTTTGGGTCGTGCTCGCCAGGCATCCTAGGCTGACGAGCGCCCTGCGCCGCCCGGCGATGCAGGAAATTGGCTTTCGTGGCATGGTCTATAGCCTACAGGGGGTCAAGGGGAGCTGAGGTGGGGAGTGCGCCACGCAGCGCCCATCACTTGCTCCAGCGCCACCAAGACATGAAGCGGTTAGCGCAGGAGCATGCCGCAACGGCACAGCGATCGAGGCGGGCTCTTACGCCTATAGCCTGCACGACGTCCAGCGTAGTCGCCCTCCCGCCTCACGCGGCTCAAGTAGAGCTTACCCGCTCCGGGTCGAAGGGCTGCCCATTGACCGTCGCCTCCAGCGCCACGGGCGCCGGGTTGCTCAGGGCGGCCAGAGTAAAGCAGGTCGCTTCAGCTCTCTTGATGAGCTGAGCCACCCGCTCGGGCGGCTCGTCGCTGTCGAGCGATAACTCTGTCTTGATCGCGTCACACCCCGTGCGCACATTGCCGGCAAGGACCGAGCACCGAAAGCACTGGTGACGTGACGCACACTCTCTTCAACACAGTCGGGTTTGCAGATGCTGATGATTCTTGGGGGTCAGCGGGATCAGCAGTCGATGATAAATGCGTCGTCTCATACTGCAGGAGATAGCCGCACCTACCCTCGTACATCAGCTCTCTCACGAGAATAGCAGAGATTCCAACATAACGGTTAGGCGCACCCTGTGAGCCTATACGTGGCCAGGACGTCCTGACGTGTGCCGATGCCCGTCAACACATCTCAGCTTGACCCCCACCGACAGCGAGTAATCGGCCAGTTGCAAGATGCCGTCATCGCCTTGGGCCCATACCAGCACCGGCTCTCGGGTCTGCTCCAGGAGCTGGCACCGCCATCGCTACCAACCGACGTCGTGCCCTGCGGTGGCCTCACGCTCATACGGTAGGTGATAGGCCGTGGCCCATACCAATAGCAGCAGGGTCAACGCCACATACACCCTCACGGCGCGCTCGTTTTGCTGGGGTGGATGGCTCAAGTCCCACGGCTGCTTGGCGACCTTGATATAGCAGTGCCTGATCAGGCCACGGTCATCGTCGTCATCAAGGGGCTGCAAGGGCTTTTCGACTGGAGTGTTTGTCAACCAGATGGTTTTGCCCCCGGGCCCCGAGTCCTGCCCATCCCATGGGTGCGCGACCACCGCATGGAGCGGATTGGCCTGGAGGTCCCGACGCTTGAGCTGGCGCCCAAGCTCGGGCGTCCCCTAAGTGTGTCAGATTTGTTGAACATCTTGGACAATTAGCCTATGCTCATACCTATGGCCTCTCCCCCCTTCGGGCGGAGGGCTCAACCGCAAGGACGTCCTGGGCCTGCTGGAGACGGCAGTTATAGGAACGCCACTGATGGTTCTCGCACCTATTCATCGTCCGACTTGTCACAGTACTGATGTCGTGAAACATGGGAAAACCTCGGATGGAAAACAACGATTTCTTTGTCGAAACTCTGACTGTGCTCAGCAAACGTTTCTCACAACGTATATCTACAAAGGACGATTACCAGAAGTGAAACAGCAGGTTATTGATGTGGCGATGCATGGGAGTGGTATTCGTGATACCGCTCGCGTGCTGCATATCAGTCCAACAACAGTTCTTGACATACTAAAAAAAAGAACCTGTAATCCAAGACATCAATGACGCAGTGTTGTCACACAAATCTGCTGACGCCTGGCATGTCGTCGTCCAGAAGGTTGACCCCGCCGACATGGATGAAATGTGGAGTTTTGTTGGGAATAAAGCGCCGCAGCGCTGGCTCTGGCATGCCATCGATAATCAGAGCGGTGCTGTCCTCGCGTATGTCTTGGGAACACATGCAGATACCGTTTTCTTACAGTTGAAGCAGCTCTTGGCCCCATTTGGCATCGCGCGTTTTTATACGGATGAGTGGGGAACATACCAAAGACATCTCACCCCAGAGCAGCATGAGATCGGCAAAGAGAACACTCAGAAGATCGAACGAAAACACCTGATGCTGCGAACGCGGATCAAACGTTTAACCCGAAAGACGCTCTGCTTCTCCAAATCTGTGCGTATGCATGACATGGTCATTGGATTATTCGTGAACCGATATGAATTGAGTGTGACCAAAATCTGTGGGACGCCGTAGAAGTCCGTATTGGGCAAATGTAGGGAGTTGAAAGCCATCGCACCTTGAGCGATTATTGATAGCGTCACCCACCAATTTGCCAGAGGAGAGCTGCGATGACTTCCAACCCAGAGCCGATTGTACAGCAAGTGCAGGGCGAGTTTCAAAATCTGCTGGCCTACGCCACGGGCCCCGAGGCGCAGTTACAGACGGCCTATACCGTAGAGTTGACTCTGTTCCGGCGTCTGCTGGCCCTGGGGGCAGTACTGTTGCGGCTGTTCTTTGTCACACGGGCGGCCGAGCGCCCGGCCGAGCCGATTGCCGCCCCAGACGGGACACGCCTGACCTCTCACGATCAGAGTCCGACCACCTACTATGCGGTCTTGAGCAACGTGTGCTTTGAACGGCCCGCCGGCGTCTGGCGTGTGAGGGAACTGGCCACTGCCTACTATGCGGTCTTGGGCAACGTGTGCTTTGAACGGCCCTACTTCACGGCCCGCGGGCAGGCGGGTTGCTGCCCGCTCGACGCCGAGCTGAGCTGGCCGGCCCGCCGCTCTTCCGACCTGCTGCGGGAGTGGGCCGCCTATGGGGCGACCGACGCGTCCTACCGGGAGAGCCAGACGGTCCTCGAACGCATCCTGAGGCTGGCACTCAGCCTCCAAGCCATCGAAACCGCGGTCATGGAAGCGGCAGGAGATGTGACGACCTTCTACGAGCAACCAGCCGAGCCAGCCATCCCCCGACCGGCCGCGACCATCCTGGTGGTGCAAGCCGATGGCCAAGGCGTGCCGATGGTGCAGCCATCCCCCGAGAGCCCGTCCGTGCGGCTGGCCAAGGGGCAGAAACGCACCAAAAAGAAGGAAGCCATCGTCACGGCTCTCTATCCTATGAGCCCCTACCAGCGTACCCCCCAAGACGTGGTGGCCGCCCTGCTGCAGGACTCCAGCCGGCCGGAGCTGGCCGCCCGCCCGCAGCCTGTCGGCAAAGACCTGCGGGCCACGCTGGCGGGGAAGGCGGAGGCGATGAGCTGTCTGGCGCAGCGGGTGGCCCAGCGCGCTGGGCCCCACATCCAGCCGCGCGGGGCGCTCACCGATGGCGCCGAAGCACTGCAATAGCAGCTGGTGACCCACGTTCCGGAGCACACCCTGGTGCTGGATATCATCCACGCCACCGAGTATCTGTGGGACACGGCCAACGCCCTGCTGGGGGAGTCCCATCCGCAGCGCCTGGCCTGGGTACGCGTGTACCTGGATCCGCTGCTGGCGGGACAGACCGACGCCGTCATCACGGCGTTGGAGGCCGAGGGGAAGGAGCCCACGTGCCCCGTGACGCAACGGCAGGCGGTCCAGCGGACGGTGGGCTACTACCGACGGAACCGGCCGTACATGCGCGATGACGAATACCTGGCGTGCGGCTGGCCGATTGGGACGGGCGTGGTGGAAGGCGCGTGTGGGCACCTCGTGAAAGATCGCAGGGCACAATCGGGGATGCGCTGGCCCCCAGGCGGCGCCCAGGCGGTGCTCGACCTGCGCGCGGTGCGGCTCAATGGGCATGGGGATACCTAGTGGCCGTTTCACCGGCAGCAACAACATCACCGGTTGTATGGCCGGTCCGCCCCAGCGCCAGCGTTGGCCGAAGCCCAAGCGCTGGAGTGGGCCGCCTGATCAACCAGCTGTCCACGGATTTTGGTCACACTCTAATCATTTTGTACGCCGTCTTCTCGTCCTTCGCCCAATGCGGAATCAAGCCCCAGCGCATGAGCACGATTTGGCGGGGGCTATTGGCGATGATCACTGGCACAATCTGCCCGGGGGCAATGTTAAAGCGAGGCACTAGCGAATCCAGACGGTTGCTGATCTGGAATCGCGCGTAGAGGGCTTCAGTCGGTTGGAAGGTGAAACGTCCGCACATAGACGTGGTCCTCTCCTCGGGGGACGATGGCGACTGACAATGGACGATGCCGATGAGAAGGGCCCCCTCATGGCCGCCGAGTCTTGTCCTTCCCGCGTGTTCATCTGCGTTCGCAGAGACCCGCGGCCTCTGAGGTGTCACATCAACCCCACGCGCGGTACATCTACCGTGCTAATTGCCATTGGCCGCAACGATGATCGCATCGTGCGCTGACAACGTATCGTACACCATGAGTGTACCCACGCTCGACGGCCCGCGCCACCGGGATATTTGAGCCTTGCGGTGAAAACCGAGGAGGAGGAAGGGATTACCCCCCGGCTATCGGATGGGAACGATAGCGTTCCAACGCAGGGAGTGCATCATGGCCGCGACCTATCGCCTGAGCCACTGGAGCCGCCTGCTCAATGCACTGGTGATAACCCTCCTCCGTGTGGGTCTGGGACCGCACCACACGTATCTGTTGACGGTGCGAGGCCGCCGCACCGGCACACGCGACTCGACTCCTGTGACCTTGGTGGAGGAAGGCACCAATCGCTGGCTCGTGGCCCCTTATGGCAAGGTAGCCTGGGTGCGTAACGCCCCAGTTGCGGGCCAGGTGACCCTCAGCCGTGGGCACCAATCTGAGACCGTTGGGCTTGTCGAACTTGGGCCAGAAGAAAGCGCGCCGGTTCTGAAACAGTATGTGACCGAGGTCCCGATCACCCGTCCATTCTTTGATGCGACACCAGACGCTCCATTCGAGGCGTTTGTCGCCGAAGCCCATCGCCACCCTGTCTTCCGCATCCATGGCGTAGCAGGCTCAATGAGCCGAACTCCACCCTCTGCCTTCAGGTAGCTCAGACAGATGCCCGCCTTCGACCCTGGAGACTGTTCATTGTCCTCTGCCACAGAGGCCCGACGCGCATTGAAGAATCCCCCCTCGGCAGCCGAATATACCCACAAGGGGATCCCCGGTGCACGCCTCCACCGTAGGCGTGCATAGGTGACGTCCATACCGCAGATGATCCACACCGCATCCTAAAGGAGGAACGATTCTATGCCACGTAGACTTCCATGTGTGCTAATGCTTGCGGCGGCTGCCGCCATGCTGGTCACCACCACCTTGGCCACCGCACAAGACGTCAAGATCGACATCGGCATTGGTGTGCCGCCCATCGTCCTCACCACTCCACCATCGCTCGTGGTGGTGCCAGGCACGCCAGTCTATTACGCCCCAGACGTCTCGGCCAATTTGTTCTTCTATAAGGGACGCTACTATACCGTGGCCAATGGCGTCTGGTCGATGGCGCCAGCGTATGGTGGGCCCTGGGCGGTGATTCAGATCGGCCAGGTGCCCGCGCCGGTTGGGGCGGTACCGGTCGAATACTACAAAATCCCGCCGGGACAGCTGAAGAAGCACGGCCCGCCACCCTGGGCCGGCCAGGGGCATGGGAAGCATCCGAAAAAGCCGAAGGACAAGTAGCCGGCTTGTCCGTTGTCAACCGGTGCGGTGTTACGGGGCCGTCGCCGAACGCAGATCGTGCGGGACCGGTGGGGATCGATCGGCGCTGCCGCATGGGAGCCCATCATGACCGGAGACGTCGGCATTTTCTGGGTGGATCAGGGCCAACGCATCATGGCCGCAGTGCCGTTAGCTGATGGGCTGGACGATGGGCGATTTGTGAACGGGCCCTATGATCATGAGCGGTATTGAGAGACGGTGCAACGCACGCATGTGCATCTGTGGGACGTGGAATACGATCAAGTGCGTCGGGGTCGGGTGCTCTTGAACAAGGCGGAGAACCGCTACTATGTGTATCTGGATCAAGTCTTGTGCACCAACCCCATCAAACGGATGATTCTCGAACACGTCCACTTGCCCTGGAAGCACACCATCTTTCGGACTGATCGGCACGACACCACCGATCCGGACGAACTCGATCGCTTGTTTTCCCAGTAACCTACGAGCACAGCAGCGCCCCCAAATAGCCATCCTTACGGAGGTGGGGGTGGCCCCAGGAGAGCGTAGATCCCATGGCAACGGACCAAAACATCATCGATGCCGTCCGGGACGCATTTGCGGCGGAGCCGTGCCCGGAGCATTTCACCGACCACAGGCATTGCTGTGAATGCGCCGAGCACGATGCGTTACTGGCGTCGCGTGATCTCGACAGCCTGCGTGTGGAGGACGTGAACAATGCCGGGTGGGATCCCATCTGCTTCGTTACCGCAGAAGGCTTCCGGTACTATCTACCGGCTCTCGTCCGGTTGGCATTGAAGAGTGCCACGTCCGCGGACTGGTACCTGCCGCAGCTTCTCTTCCACCTCACGTACGATGGTCCACAGAATCGCCGGGTCATGTGTTGTTCGGCAGCGCAACAACGGGCGATCGCGGCCGTGCTCTGGCATGTGGTCGAGACGCGGCCTGCATTGATCGTCCGGTATGGGATTGAAGACGATCTGCAGCGGGCGCTGGAGATCTGGTCGGCGCCTGCGTCCTAGCCACTGCAGGCCCCCAAACACGCGACGCTCGATTCATCGGTTTTTTTCAGTAGCGCTCGCGGGTTTGGTGTGGCGCCCCGTTTGTGACGATGAGACAGTCGTCCATGGCGTCTCGTTCAGCTGGCCAGGGATCTGCTCATAGCCGAACGCTGCAGGCTGCTGATGGGGGCCCAGATGCGACGCCACGGGCAACAGGGCCGCAGCGAAGAAAGCGCCACACCGCTAGGAGTGGTCAGGGAGATTCCGGGGATGATATGGTCTTGCGAGGATGAAGACGCTCCTCCCCTCACCATACGCCTCGTCAACCAGTATCCTGGCCTCCCAGGCGAAGGATGAACCACGGTGCAGGATGTCAATCTCGATCGCGAGCGCGTCTTCAAAGATGATTGGTTTGTCCAGACCCCGCCAGACACAAGGCACGTTGAGGAGGCTGACCGTGCACCCACATTGCACGACTGCGCCGCCGCTGGAGGCCGAGGTCTCGATCGCGGAGGCCAAGTGGCTAGGTGTGGGGGCATTTTTGATCGATCTGGTCTTTGGCTATGGACCCGCCTATGCGGGATTCTGGCTGGCCTTGCTCACGCTCAACCCGGACGTGCGAGAGTTTGCCGTGATTGTGGACCCGGGGTCAGCGCTGCTGGCCGAGATGGTCGGCTACCTCATAGTGGCGCGCTTCCTGCTCACCCTGTGGAGACACTGGCGCGTCAGGCATGCCGGAGTTGGTCTGGTCGACGATCACCCCCGCGACCACAGCGGCGATCGAGTCTGGTCCTGGGTGTGGGAGTTTGAGGGGCTTGTGACCCGGATCCTGGGCCGGCCCCTAGAAGCGGCCCTGGCCTTGGGGCTCTTCGTCCTGGGATGGCACGCCCTGGAAATCTTAAGGCCGGAGTCAGATTCCGGGAGCATCCTGGTGGTCTTTTCGACCTGGACGGTGGCGTTGTTCATCGGCCCGTGGGTGCTGGGCTTTCGGCAGGTGTGGGAAGGCAACGGGCAGACCCTGGGCCGCTTATTGTTCGGCTTGCAGGTCCAGGACCGTGACGGCCAACCGGCCGGATTCCTCCAGCTGCTGCTGCGCGATGGCGTGTTGAGACCGCTGACCTGGCTGGGGGCCTATGCGGCCTTTGGCCTTATACTCATGGTTGAGTTTTGGCTCTTCTTGCCCGTCATCGTGCTCTTGGGAGGGGAGAAGAGGCGGCTGCTGTACCCCTTCGCGGTCCTGTGGCACGCCGTCGCCGGTGGAGTGGACGGGGTGACGCTGCACGATCGGCTCGCGGGTACGCGGGTCCACCCAGACAGGCATGACGCACCCACCCTGGCGGCGCACGCCCGTGGAGACGACAGGGCATGAACCCGGGTGCAGGCCATGGGCTATCGCATGCTCAGACCAACGCCATTGAACGGCGGGTGATCGAGGCGACCAACTGGCGCGTCCATGCCATCCGAGGCAACCGCGTCAGTGGTGTACGGGCGTCCATGCCCATGCCTGTCTGCGATCCATTGGAAGGTGACACAAGAACGCCCAGATGCAGCGATACCGTGGCAGCCTGTTGGGACTGGCCGTGGGTGATGCCCTAGGGACGACGCTCGAATTCAAGCCCCCTGGCACGTTCCCACCGTTGACAGATATGGTTGGCGGCGGTCCCTTTCACCTGCAACCGGGAGAATGGACCGACGACACGTCGATGGCCCTCTGTCTTGCCTAGAGCCTGATCGAGCAGCAGGGTTTTGACCCGGTCGATCGATTGGAACGGTATCTCCGATGGTATCGCCAGGGCCATTTGCGTAGCAACGGCCGCTGTTTTGACATCAGCACGACTGTGCGAGCAGCGCTTCGGCGGTTTGAGCAGACCCATGAACCCTACTGCGGCCCCAGCGATCTGCTGTCCGCCGGCAACGGCTCACTGATGCGGCTGGCCCCGGTGCCACTGGCGTATGCGCATAGCCCTGCAGAAGCCATCGCGGGCTCGGGCGAGAGTTCGCGGACCACCCATGGGGCGATCGCCGCAGTCGATGCCTGTCGTTATCTGGGCGGATTGATCGTCGGTGCCCTCCAGGGTACCGCCAAAAAGGACCTACTGGCCGACCGCTATAGTCCCATCTCTGGTTACTGGGATGCACACCCGCTGGCGCCGGAAATCGCTGACGTGGCGGCGGGCTCATTTAAACGTCGGCATCCGCCAGATATCCGTGGCACCGGCTATGTTGTGCAGGCGTTGGAAGCGGCCCTGTGGGCGTTCCATCGGAGCGAGTCCTTTCGCGAGGGATGCCTGTTGGCCGTCAATCTTGGCGACGATGCCGATACCACTGGGGCGGTCTATGGGCAACTCGCCGGCGACTTCTACGGAGAGGACGGCATTCCGGACACATGGCGTGCTACAGTGGTGCATCGTGGACTGATCGAAGCGTTTGCCGACCGCCTCTGGCGACTTTCCGGTATGCGATAGGCCGACGTGCAGGGGACAGGGTGTCCGAGCCCATACCGACAAGGGCTCACTGTGGCGGTTCATGGCAAGTTCCCCTATACCATCTCTTGTCCTTACATGAAAAATTTACGACTGAAACCCCACGGCGGTTGACGGAGAGGATCGATGACGCCAATGCTAGCCCAGCAGCTGACTCAAACGTTTCTCCGGCTGTTCGCGCATGGCGATACCCTCTACCCATTTCGGTGCGGCGATGGCTGGTACCAGCTCCTCAACGACTTAGCCTCACAACTCGTCGCCTTGGAACCGCCAGAGGCGGACTTGCACGTGAACCAGGTGAAAGAAACATTCGGGGGCTTACGGTTCTACACAAGGTCAGTGTTGTCTGCGGTCAGCCAACAACGCATCGAGGAGGCGGAAGCGCGGAGTTTCACCATCTGCGAAGCGTGCGGCGCCCCTGGAGTCCTGCAACGCCGGAGAGGATGGTTACGGACGCGCTGTCCCCATCATGCGACACTCGACGATGTGGCGCGGCAGGTCGTGGCCATGCTCGTCGGGATGACGTCAGACGCAGTCGAGAGAGCCTCTCCCTGCGCAGTCATGGTGTTCGAAGACCATATCAAAGCATATAAGGGTACGCGAGCCACTGGCGACGGGCCCGGATGCACTTGCCACACTGTATAAAGGTATGCTTCGTGAAACTTCTCTCGTGGAACCTCGCTGGTCGCCTGCGACGCATTCCGCACCAGATCGAGATGCTTGCCAGTCGCGAGCCCGATCTGGTGGCGCTGCAAGAGGTGAGAATGCCAGGGCTCCCGTCGTTGCGGACGTTGGTTGCCGATTGTGGGCTGATCCACCAGGTCGATAGTTTCGAGTTGGCGCCCTGCCCAGCCCTCCTCACTGGTCCACGTTGCTATGGGCTGCTGATCGCCAGCCGCTTCCCACTCTTCGCATGGGAGCCGGGCCGTTTCAACGTGCCATGGCCTGAGCGCATTCTCTCCGTGGACATCGAGACGCCATGGGGGTCAGTAGAAGTTCATACGACGCACATTCCGCCGGGTGTGACGAACGGTTGGATCAAGATCGAGATGTTGGAAGGCTTGTATCGCGGGCTTGTCCACGCTTCGACGACTTCACGCCTCCTCTGTGGGGATTTCAATACGCCGCAACTGGAGCGGTCGACCGGGGAAGTCGTGACCTGGGGGGAGCGCCTCAACCGCAAGGGCATGGCTGTGATACGAAAGCACATGCGTGGCGGCGAAGGCTTGCGCTGGGATCACGGTGAGCGACAGATTCTGCAAGGGTTGGCTGCCTATGATCTGAGTGACGTCTTTCGCATGCTGCATGGATATGCCATGCAAGCGTATAGCTGGTATCCCGTACGCATGGATCCCCATCGGCAGGCTCAGATGAGGGGACGCCGCTTCGATCATGGTTTTGCCTCGGCATCGCTTCAT
>JBKPCR010000211.1:0-8653 GCA_046727435.1 bacterium
CCCTCGCTTCCTCCCCCCATCCAGAGCTGAGGGGCTGGGGCAGCGCGCGCGGGAACTGCGGCATTGCCGCACGCTTCCACACGGGATCAGGGCAAAGCCTGTCACCACGGGTATCGCCGCGGGCTCCCGGGGCCAACCTCAGCAACGGGCACACCGCACCACTGGCTCACCGGCCTCACACGACTCGCGGCCACGGTCGCAAGTATCGCGCGCTTCGCGCGCCCCCGTTCCTTTCCGTTATACGGCTGCGCAGCGGCGTAACGGCCTCATAAGGGTTAGGCTGGAGATTCATGCCTAAGACTCTTCACCCAACTGCTTGAGTTCCTCGGTTATGGAGTCTATGATTGGCTGCAACGACTCTCTCGGCCAGTCCTTGTCGTCCTGACAGATCTCAATTGCTTTCCGAAGATACGCACGGGCTGCAGTGCGGTCCCCAAGAACCGCGTTGATCTGCCCGAGCCACATGAAATGATTGTAGTGGTTCATGTCGAAGTGAGCCAAAAACTCACAATACACTTTGGCGCTTGCGAGGTCTTGGGTCGCGGCGCAATGCTGAATGAGCGAGTATAAACCAGCGCGTACATTTTCTTTGATCCGCTTAAGTTCAAGATCTGTGCGGGGGGCGGTGGCAGGTGCTTAACATAGCCGTCACCGCGAAAGACGGCTTGTCCGCGAAACAACTGAACGAGAGCGGTGTCTTCCTTGATCCTTCCAATGAAGCCCTGGTTGCGATCACGCCCCTGTTCGAGCACGTTCGATCGGTCCATCGTCAGGTAGACTGTTGCAGCATCAGTCGTGAAGATCTGTTCGATCAAGCGGTAGCGCAGTTGCTCGACAGACATCCAATGGCATATGCCTTGGGGTTCATCGTAGACAAGGAGGAAGACGGGAGACGGCTGTTGCAGCCAGTAGACAAGGGTCGACTTGGGAATGGATCGACCCCACTTGTCATCAAAGTGCTCAGTACCTTTCGCTTGGATGTAGAATGGCAACGAGGGCGAATCGTTCTCAAGCAGCTCGCAGTAGAAGTCGATGCCTGGATCGGTCTCGTACTTCGTTGGGATCGAAAAGTATGCGAGGCGAGCCTTCACCTGAGCCTCACCGATCGTGCCGAGGCGTGTCGTCCATGGGATTCTTGGTTTCGTGGTCATCGTGAATGCGCTCGCGTTGTAGTAGCACTCCGTAGCCCAAGGACTGCTTCAGCCACGCGCCGTCTTTACACCTCGGCTGCGAGCGGTTGCGGGGTCATTTTCTTGCCGATTTGACAAGCCACACCCTTGTCTAATTCCGATATAGCTTTCACCACGTAAATCCCTGATGGCCCTGGTCCATACGTGATCACGAGTGTCTGGCCTTTATACGAATATACCCTGTCGTGCATTGACATTATGTTTCCTTCGAAACGCACAAAGAATTTGCTCAATCGGTCCTGTGGGATATACGCCTCTTGACCAACCATGACCACTGTACCTGCGCTCTCGAGTTGTTGATAAGACTTTTCCTCGGCATGCGACAACGGATGAAAAGCCAAGAATGCCGCCAATGATGCGATTCGAAGGATCTTTCGGCATATATTTTGTCAACTCCGACGCGGCTTCCCTTAATCATGGCCTAAAGCCTTCGAACTAACCGCGGGGGTGGCACCACCCTTGAGCTGGGTCAGCACCACCGCGCGACAAAGCGCCGCTGTCCCCCCCCGGCCGCTTCAGTGAGCGGTTAGGCGCCTCTGCTCACCCCACGCTTGCCTCTTCTAGCGCTCCACGTCTTCCAGTTTAACCCCGCGACCGGACTGAAGGCTTTGCCGTGCGGCTTCGATCCGCCGTAGAAACCGAGGGTCATGCTCTAAGCGGTACTCAAACCAATCATCCTCTGATTTAAACCCAATCAGGATCCCCGCCGGCTTGCCGTGCCGCGTGATCACGATCGGCTCTTCTTCGGCCTGACGGAGGTATCGCGACAAATCGTCTTTGACTTCAGAGAGGGCTATTTCCTTCATTGGCTTCTCCTGCCTGGTCAAGCCAGGCGGCAGCCTGGGATTTGGGCACAATCGCCAAAATCTCAACAGCGGCTTCGGTCACGTCATAAAAGACTCGCAGTTCACCGACACGCAAGCGAAATTGTGGCCGAGACAGGCCCCGAAGGCGCTTGATGCGGCTCTTGCTGGTCTTGGTCGGGGTATAACGCAAGTGCGTTTCGAGGGCGTCGCGCACCGCGGAGCGGAAGTTCGCCCTCAAGCGGCGTAAGTCTTCGATGGCTTCGGGTGCAAGGATGATCTCGTAGCGCATTCTGGCCATAATATAGCCAGAATTTGGATCGCTCTCAAGTAGGGATGTGGATAGGCGCCTAACAGTTGACAAGCCCCCTCGATAGAAGGGTCAGGCCTGTCGGCGACGGCATGGCTATTCGCGCCTTTCAGATGGCCTCCCAACGTCACAGGCCCAAAATCTGCTTCTTCTTTTGTTGGAACTCTTCTTCGGAAACAACTCCTCTGTCGCGAAGCGATGCTAGCTTTTCAAACTCGTCCAATGAGGACGACTGCGTTGGCCGCGATGCAGCGGCAGCTATTCGTCTTTGAAGCTCATCTCGCAACCTCTCGAAGGCTGCTTGCTGACTGGCTCTGAACATGACGGTATTCTCGTCTTGTGTTCCCTGAAACAGCCCTCCCTTCGCCTCCTGGCCGCCGACAAAGGCGAACTGTATGTACCCGTTCGTGAAGACATTCGCCTTCTTGAATTGGATCGAAGAAATCTGAGAAATGAGTATTTCCTTGTCGCCCTTGAGACCCTGCGTCATGAACGCAAGGACTCCCTTCCGTTTGATTCGAAGGATCGAATCCGTCAGCTCGAGCTGACCATTTTGGCCTTGTGCTTCTATGATCGTGACTGACATGTTGCCACCTCTCCTGTGGGTGAAAAAAAGCCTAACGCGGCGCTCACCTGCTGCCGAGAGCGGGAGCGGAGCGGACGCTGTAGGCAGTCAGGTGCAGCGCCAGACTGTGTGAAAACCCCGAAATCTGGCCCTTTGGGCGGCGTAACCCATTGGTTTTATTGAGGCACATTTTTGAAAAATTGAGTTTTCACACAGTCTGGCGCTTTGTTAGCTGCGGTCCCGCCCTTGATTCCCTCTCGCGTCCAACATCCTGCGGACTTCGCCGAGACTGTACGCGGGCTTCCTTCTGCACAGGATCGCGTGACAGTTGGCGCATATGGGGTGCAGGTCTCGGACAGGATCAACTGTGTACTCGTGCCCGATGTCCGCCAGTGGGGTGAGGTGATGGGCCTTTTTGCCTTCCTTCTCCTCACCACATTATTTTCTTGAATAGCGCACATACGTACAGTATAGTCAATGCCATTCCTTGTCACCTCCATACCCTTGATGCTGTACGTAGAGTGCTCTCATGGCGCCTGCTGTTGCCACCTACGAACCACGGAATCCGAGCCACACGGTCCTCTATAAAGTGATTGCAGAACATCTTGAAACCTTTCTCGCCTCGCTCGATGCCGATCCCGATGCCACAGGCTTGCCTGCGTATGTGCAACGTGAGTTTTACGATTATTTGCAGTGCGGCATTCTCGCCCATGGTTTTCTCCGCCTGGGATGTGACACCTGCAAGCACGAGATGCTGCTGGCCTTCAGTTGCAAGCGGCGCGGGTTTTGTCCGTCGTGTGCGGGCCGGCGGATGGCCCAGACGGCGGCGCACCTGGTCGAGTGTGTCATCCCCTGGGTCCCGACGCGCCAATGGGTGGTGTCGGTACCCATCCCCTTGCGGTACTGGATGGCAGCTTCAAAGGACCTGACGGCAAAGGTCCATACGATTATTCGGACCACGATCGCACAGTACTACGTGAACCAAGCAGTCAAACGTGGCATCGAGCGGCAGCAGGTCCAACCAGGGTCGGTGACGTTTCTCCAGCGATTCGGCGGCAGCCTCAATATGAATCTCCATTTTCATGTTGTCTTCCTTGAGGCCAAGGTCCTCCAGAAGATCAGTCGGCGGGTCATCCGCACGCTGCGTCGGCTGGGATACCTGGAGGCGGGAATCGATGCAGCCGTAGCCACCGGGTATGATCCCTTGCGCAGCGACGAACCCGCGCTCGCGCGCACCCTGGCCGCCTCCGTCACGCAGCGCATCGCCTTTGGCGAGCGGGCCGGGCAGACGGTGCGACGGATTGGCTCGGGCTTTGGGTATGAAGGGGAACTCCCCGCACTCACGGGCCCCCGCTGTGCCAGTGTCCACGGGTTTTCGCTGCATGCCAACACCCAGGTGCCAGCCCATCGACGGGACCAGTTGGAGCGCTTGCTGCGGTACACGGCACGAGGTGCCGTGGCGCTGGAGCGGCTTGCAGAGGATGCCCATGGGGATCTCGTCTATACCTTCTCTCGGCCGTGGTCCCACGGCACGACCGGCGTCAAACTCTCACCGTTGGAACTCTTGGAGAAACTGGCGGCGTTAGTGCCCCTGCCGCGCGTCCACCTTGTCCGCTATGCCGGCTGTTTGGCGCCGCACAGCACGCTGCGCGCGGCGATTATCCCGACGCCGCGCCAGCAGGGTGTGGAAGAGCCTGAGGCCAGCAGTGCCGCGCCGCACTGGAGCTGGGCGCGGCTCCTGAAGCGGGTGTTTGCCCTCGATCTGGCCACCTGCCCGTTTTGCCATTAGGGGATGCTGCGGATCATTGCCGCCATTATCCAGGAGTCGGTGATCACGCGCATCTTGCGTCATCTCAAGCTGGCGTCCGTCCCACCTCCGATTGCTCCTGCCCGTTGTCGCCAAGAACTCTTCGCGTTCGACTAGTCCACGACCCGTAGCGTGGTCTCGGAGGCGACGTGCGCGCCGCGGCGAGGTATTTCACCTCTTTACGCCTTGAAATCCCGTTTGAAATTGGCCCCCCCCGCCTGTCACGCCGCCTGTCCTGCGGCCGTCCCCCCAGGGCACCCCTGAGGGCCCTACCCTATCCCATCCTGCGCGGCCTGTCCAGACCGCGCTCCGCCTGGCTTCGGGGCGCGCGGGCGGGGCCGCCGCGGCCGGCGGGGGAGGTGGGGGCGGACGCCGCCGGCGGGGGCGCCAAAGGGCTTTTGAATTTCCTATCCGCCGCGCGACAGTTGCCCGGATCGTCGGCCGCTGCGGCTGGGCGCGCCTGCACGTGCTGGAGCTGCCGTCGACGTCGCGCCGCTACGAGCGGGCCGCGCCGGGCGAGCTGCTGCATTTGGATACCAAGAAACTCGGGCGGATTGTGCGCCCCGGTCATCGCGTGACCGGCGATCGGCGTGACACCGTGGACGGCGCCGGATGGGAGTTTGCGCACATGGCGGTCGACGATTTCTCTCGTCTGGCCGTCGGCGAGGTCCTGCCCGACGAGCGCCAGGGAACCGCCGTCGGCTTCCTGCGTCGGACGGTGCGCGGCTTGCGGCGGCTGGGTGTGCGTGTGGCCGCTGTCATGACTGACAACGGGTCCTGCTATCAATCCCACCGCTTCGCCGCCGCCTGCCGACGGCTTGGGGTGCGGCATCTTAGGACGCGGCGCTACACGCCTCGCACGAATGGCAAAGTCGAGCGCTTTATCAAGACCGCGCTGCTCGAGTAGGCCTATGCCCGCGTGTACCGGCACTCCGACGACCGGCGCACGGCGCTGGACGCCTGGCTGCATCACTACAACTGGCATCGCCGCCACACGAGCCTCGGTGGCCAGTCCCCGATTACTCGGATCCTGCCCGCAGACAAGCTCGTGAGGCTTCACAGCTAGCCGGGATGGCCCGCACGCCGGCGAGCACCAAGAATCCGGGTGACGGCGACGGAGACGGCTTGTCGCGTCACGGCTGGAGGCGGGTCGAACGCCAGGCGCCGCCGCCGAAGCCGTTGTCGGCTGGCGTCAGCGCGCGGGTCCAGAGTGCCCGATCGTGGGCGCGCGCCGGCTGGCCCACCCAGAGCTCGACCCGCTCGGCCCACACCCGATAGCCGCCCCAGCGCTTCGGACGCGGAATGTCGCCGCCGGCGCGCTTCTCCGCCTCGATCCTGGCCAGGAACTCGGCGCGTGACGCGAGCAGCCGGCTCTGGTTGCTGGCGGCGGCGGCGCGGGCGTCGGGCGGCCGCGAGATCCAGTAGGCGTCCGAGTCCGCGTCGGGCGCGAGCGTCACCGGCCCCTCGATCCGCACCTGCCGCTCGTGCGCGTCCCAGTTGAAGACGAGCGCCGCGCGCGGATTGATCTCGAGCGCGCGCCCCTTGTTGCTCTCACGGTCGGTGTAGAAGACGAGCCAGCCGGCGTGGACGTCCAGACCGCGGCAGATCACCATGCGCGCCGACGGGCGGCCGTCGGGCTCGACGGTCGCGAGCGTCATGGCGTGCGCGTTCTGGATGTCGGCGAAGGCTTCCTTCAGCCGGCTCTCGAGCAGCGGGAGCGGATCGTCGGGAAGCTCCGTCGGCAGGGCGGGCTTAGTAACCCTTGGTCTCCATCATTTGTAATCTCGACGAGTTATACCTCATTTTGTCACGGTGGGCGCGTATGGGCGCGTCTTGGGGGCTTCCCGGCGCGCCAGCGAGGGAGGCAAATGTCAGCTCGTGGAGTGTCCAAAACTGACCTGGGACGGTGTTCGATGGCATCCCGGAAGCAAGAGGCTGGGAGGCATACTTGGACAGCGCCTAGGGCAAGGACGGCGCTGGGACAGGCGTGCTAGGGTCAGGCTAGGAACGCGCGATGGCCGTGAGGTACGCTTGTCCGTTAGATTTTTCTCAGCGGCAGGGTCAGCGCGTGGTTACAAGAAGAGCTGGCATATCTCGTCGATGGCGTCGCTATCAACGGAGTTAGCGGTGGTCCCGCCTTTTTCTTCCTCCAGGAGGGGACAGTTCTTTCGCTCATGGGTCTGGCTCTCAGCGTAATTCCGAATCGGGCAACCGGAGACGTACTTCCCGGCCTGGCCGTCGCTCGCCATATCTTTCCGTTTCACGACCTAATCACTTAAAAGCGACGGGTTCTCGACCTCAATGATGATGAAACCTTTGTCCGCCGGCTGTTCCGAGGGGGTCTTCTGCCAGAACAGTCTGGCCGTCGACTTCCCTTTGGGTTCCCGCGCGGGTACGATGCTGGAATGCATCGCACTCAAGGGGACCTATCATGCTTCAGTTCACATGTTTGCCCAAGCCAGTCGCCAACTGGCTGCAGGTGCTGCGGCCCATGTTTCGCCATCGCCACCATTTGGTGTTTTGCTGGTTTATTGTCTGCCAAGGGGTCTATCAGGAGAAAGCCACCGTCAAGGGGCTGGCCCGGCTGGCACCGCGTCATATTGCCGAGTGGCATCTGCGCCGGCTGCTGACGGCGGCCTACTGGAATTGGCGGATCCTGTTGGGGTGGTTTGTGGACCAAGTCATTGCCACCCTGCCCCCACCGGACGATAGGGTATGTTATCTGGTGGTGGATAGCACTCTCAAAGACAAAACCGGCCAGAAGCATCCGTTGGCCAAGAAGGGGCGGTTGAACGAATATGCCCCGTATGTCTTTGGACTGCACATTGTCGTGTTGATGCTCCAGTGGGGGAACTTCCGGATTCCGGTGGATTTCGAGCTGGTCCGACGCAAAGGCAGTCCTCACTATCGGTCGGAGAATCGGCTCTTGCGCTGGATGCTGGTGCGCTTTCGGCGTCCGCCGTGGGCTGAAATGGTGGTCGTGGTTGCCGATGCGGCCTATGCCTCTAAGGCCAACGTGCAGCTGATCCAACGGCGCGGGTATTTTTATGTGATGGCGTTTGCTCGGACGTGGTGCTTTGACAATGGGCACACCCTGAAGGATCTCGTCACCCATCTGCCGAAGCACCGCTATCGTCGCTGCTGGGTGCCCCTGGAGGAACCCGGCCGCCGTCGGACCTATTGGACCTTTACCAAACGGGCGTGTCTCCGCCATGTGGGAGATGTCACCATCATTTTGAGTAAGAAGCGGCGTAATGATGGGCCGAAACCGACGAAAATCTTGTGACCAATCTGCCCGACGTGACAGCCCGGCAGGTGGTGGATGTATACCGCCGACGATGGTCCGTAGAGGTGCTCATGAAAGAATTGAAAGGGGCGACGGGACTGGGCCAACATCAGGTCACCAAAGAACCCCAACGCGTCGAGCGCTCGGTGGCTATCTCCATGATGGCCTATCTGATGATTGTGAAGTTTCATGCGCAAGACATCCCGGAGATAGGCTCCTGGAGCATGTTTACGCTCAAACGGAATTTCACGTGGCAGATCGCTCAAGCACAGATCGAACGTTCTGTTGAGCAACGCCTGCGAAAAGGGCTCCAGGCGCGCAAAGCCGCATAATCAGTCTGAAGTACCTGTCGTTTTTAAGTAATCAAGAGGTTCAGGTCGCTGGAAGAAGCCAAGCAGGAGGAGACCCCGCTACCAGCGGAGCCACCGACGGGTACGCCTATTGACGAGCCGAGATCTCCTGTGCCGACCAGGCGCTCCACCCCATCGCGTATCCAAAGCTAGTCATTCCCAATCGGCGCGACGAACAGTAAGCTCGCCGCCATGCTGCTCCTAGGCGACCTGCTGCTACGAGGTTTGTACGCCTTCTACACGGAACACGAGCGGTGCGGCGAGTTGGAAGGGGGCGTCGAGGGCGAGTGGGTCTTCAACCTGCTCGCGCTTCACCTCGACTAGAACTCTTCCGCGCGGTCT
>JBKPCR010000212.1:0-7206 GCA_046727435.1 bacterium
GCAGAGTCGCGCATCTACCGTCAATGGGGCGTGGAAGTCATCGGTATGACCAATATCCCGGAGGCTAAACTGGCGCGAGAAGCGGAGATGAGCTACGCTACGCTGGCGTTCGTCACCGACTACGACTGCTGGCACGAGACCGAGGCAGCCGTGAGCGTCGAGACCATCGTGCACATTCTGCAGCAAAACGCGGTCATGGCCCAGCGGATCATCGGTGAGGCACTGCCACATATCCCCGTCGAGCGTGGAAGCCCCTATCGCGATGCTTTGCGAGGAGCGATCATCACCAACCCCGCTGTCATACCGACCCATATTAAACTCAACCTGGCGCCGCTGATCGGCAAGTATGTCCAGGCGGATGCATCTTCCCCGGCGCACAACTCCGAGTCGAGGTGATCATGAGGCAGTCTTCCAATCCGCCCCTGGCCCGTACCTCCGCAACGCTCTTCGAGGAGGCGCAACGTTATATCCCTGGAGGCGTCAATAGCCCTGTCCGTGCCTTTCGAGCCGTCAGGGGCACGCCGCGGTTCATCGCTCGGGCGGCCGGGTCCAAGCTCTATGATGTCGATGGCCGGGAATATATCGATTACGTGGCATCCTGGGGGCCGATGATTCTGGGTCATGCCCATCCACAAGTGGTCCGGGCGCTGCACCAAGCTGCCGAACGTGGCACCAGTTATGGCGCCCCGACCGAAGGTGAAGTCACCCTCGCCCGCATGATCTGTGAGGCGTTTCCCTCGATGGATTTAGTGCGACTCGTCAGCTCAGGAACCGAGGCCGCGATGAGTGCCATCCGGGTCGCCCGCGGCTATACCAAGCGCGACCTCATTGTGAAATTCGACGGCTGCTATCACGGTCACAGCGATGGACTCCTGGTGCAAGCGGGTTCTGGGGCGACGACCTTAGGGATTCCCAACAGCGGTGGGGTACCTTCCAGTTATACGCAGCAGACCTTGAGCCTGCCGTTTAATAACCTCGCCGCCGTCCGCGAAGCCTTCGACAGATATCACGGGCGCATCGCCGCAGTCGTGCTCGAGCCGATTCCGGGCAACATGGGAGTGGTCCCCCCCGCCTCTGGTTTCCTGCAAGGATTACGTGAACTGACGTCTCAGGATGGGGCATTGTTAGTGTTCGACGAGGTGATCACCGGCTTTCGGGTATTGTATGGCGGAGCCCAACACCTCTACGGCGTCACCCCGGACCTCACCATTCTGGGGAAAATCATCGGCGGTGGGCTGCCGGTGGGGGCTTTTGGTGGGCGGCGTGACATCATGGAACAGATCGCGCCGCTGGGGCCGGTTTATCAGGCAGGCACGCTGTCGGGGAATCCACTGGCGGTGACGGCGGGGATCGAGACGCTGCGGCTGCTACGTCAACCGGACGTGTATGAGCGCCTGGAGGCTAGGGCTAGACAGCTCTGCGACGGCGTGCAAGATGCCGCCAAGCGCGCCGGAGTGTCGGTGTATGTGACGCGTGTCGGTTCGATGTTCTGCACCTTCTTCACCGATCACTCGGTGACCGATTATGCCAGCACTAGTTTTGCCGATACCGCCCAATTTCGGCGTTATTTCCATGCCTTGCTAGATGCCGGCATCTATGTCGCGCCTTCCCAGTTCGAGGCTGGCTTCGTGTCGACAGCACACACCGATGACGATATCAAGCGCACGATTGAGGTTAGCTATCAGGCATTTCAAGCGGCCGCTGAGGGATGATGGACGCCTGCATGAGTTTCAGGGGGCGGAGAAGCCCCACAGGCGCACGATCCAAACGGCAGGAGAGATGATCGAGGCCCATGCGATGAGCGAAATCATCCATATCAAAGCCCGGGAGATTCTGGACTCGCGAGGTAATCCAACAGTTGAGGTCGACGTCACCCTGCGCGGCGATGGGCGTGGTCGTGCTGCAGTGCCTTCGGGGGCATCGACAGGAGAACACGAGGCCCTGGAACTCCGGGATGGCGATGCCAAGCGCTATCTTGGCAAAGGGGTGCTGAAGGCCGTTACCAACGTCAACACCATCATCGCCAACGCGTTGATCGGTCAGGATGCCTCGCAGCAGGCGGCGATCGATGCGCGCTTGATCGAGCTGGATGGTACCGACAACAAGCGCAAATTAGGTGCCAATGCGACGCTGGGTGTGTCGCTGGCGGTCGCCAAAGCCGCAGCGGCCGGAATGGGGCTGCCGTTGTATCGGTATCTGGGCGGGGTCAATGCTAATGAGCTACCGGTCCCCATGATGAATATCCTCAATGGTGGCGCGCATGCCGACAACAATCTCGATCTGCAAGAGTTTATGATTATGCCGGTGGGGGCGAAGAGTTTTGGCGAGGCCCTGCGCATGGGGGCTGAGGTCTTTCATCGGCTGCAAACCGTGCTGCACGAGCATGGTTATCACACCGCTGTGGGCGATGAAGGGGGATTCGCGCCGCCGCTGCAGTCGACCGAGGAAGCGCTGGAGCTCATCGGTGAGAGCATTCAGGGTGTTGGCTACGAGGTGGGGAGGGATATTGTCCTGGCCTTGGACGCCGCGGCCAGCCAATTTTTTGCGGGCGGTCGCTATCGTATACGCGGCGAGAGCCAGGCAGACAAGACCGCCGATGAACTGGTGGCCTTCTACGAACGTCTGGTGGACCGCTACCCCATCGTGTCGATTGAAGACGGCATGGCAGAAAACGACTGGGATGGCTGGGTGTTGCTCAGCAGACGGCTAGGCGGCCGCGTCCAACTGGTAGGTGACGATCTGTTCGTCACCAATCCGACGTTGATCGCTGAAGGCATTGCACGCGGGGTGGCGAATTCCGTCCTCATTAAGCTCAACCAAATTGGCACACTGACCGAGACCCTCAATGCTATGGCCACGGCGTGGCGGGCGGGCTATACCACGGTGGTATCACATCGGTCGGGCGAAACTGAAGATACCACCATCGCCGACCTGGCGGTGGGGGCTGGTGCCGGTCAGATCAAGACCGGCTCGCTGTCACGGACCGACCGCACAGCGAAGTATAACCAACTGTTGCGTATCGAAGATGAACTGGGAGCGAGCGCGCGCTTTCGGGGTCGACAGGTCTTACAAGGGGTGTCGACCGTCGGAGGGGGGACATAGGGAGCGATAACGTCGAGGGGCGACATGCGCACACCACGCCTGTGGCGGTGGGGGCAAAATCTGCTGATCGAGAAGCAACACCGTATTGTGATCGGTGGTGGGGTCGGGTGTTTTCTGCTGTTGTCGTTGTTAGCCATGGCGGGGGAGCGTGGATTTTTTGAGGTCTATCAATTTAATCGCCACTTACAGCATGTCGAAAGCCGAATACAAGCGCTAGAAGTGGAGAACGAGCGCATGCGGCTGCAGCTTACCGGGCTGCAGAGTGACCCGTATCAAATAGAAAAGCTCGCCCGCGAAGACCTGGGGTTGGTACGCCCTGACGAGATCATCTTCGAAATTGTTGATGCGCGTCCTGAGGATTCGTCATGGAGCGGGGCTCAGCGTAAAGAATAGCGAGGCGCTGCTGCTGTGACGGGGAGATAGAGGCTGAGGTGATGGGTGCGGAGCTGGAGATTATCGGTAGTGGTAGGCGAAAAGAGACTTGCATTCCCAGCGCGCGGTGGTTATATTATCACATGTCTTCATTAGTGATTTGGTGCGGGGTGGAGCAGTCTGGTAGCTCGTTGGGCTCATAACCCAAAGGTCGCTGGTTCAAATCCAGCCCCCGCTACCACGAAAATCAAGGGGTTGCGGAGTTTTCCGCAACCCCTTTTTTGTGGCTGGTGTCCATATAGGTGTCTAGTCGGTTAATGGCAGCGCGTTTGTAGTCGGGAGCGAGGTGGGCATAGCGGAGGGTCATCTTGATATCTTTGTGGCCGAGGAATTCTTTCACGGTCATGAGGTTGACACCAGCCATGACGAGGTGAGAGGCGAAGGTATGGCGTAAGTCATGGAACACAAAGCCTTCAATGTCGGCTTCCTTCAACGCTCGGTAGAAGCGCTTCCTGATGTCCACCAGCCCGCGACCGGTCTTCCCAGGGAAGATATGCTCGGAATCGAGGTGCCTCGGTAACTGCCGAAGCGTGTCCCGCAACGTGTCGGTCATCGGGAGCTCGCGCCGCTCGCCGTTCTTGGTATGCACGACACGGATAACCCCAAGCTTAAAATCTGCATCCCGCCATGAGAGCTGAAAGAGTTCGCTGCGTCGAAATCCTGTGTGCAACGCTGTAATGAGAATAGGGCGCAACACCTCATCTGCTACATCGAGCAGGCGGTCCTTTTCCTCTAACGAGAGATGACGCAGGCGCCTGTTGTTGGCGCGTAAGGGACGATAGTGTTTGACCGGGTTGGTCAATGCCTTCCCCCACTCCAGGCCCTTGCAGAACATGTGGTGGAGAATTTGGAGTTCGCGGTTGACGGTCGCCGGCTTACGTATCGCCGCCCGCCTTACAACATAGGCATCAATCATGAGGGGCGTGATGGCGCTCAGCTGATACGCCCCGAATTCGGCCTGCAGCTGCTCCACACGGCTCCGCGTTGAAGCATACCCGCGATGGTTGACCTTGGCCCATTCCAGATAGGGAAATGCCAGCTCATCGAACGTACACCGTGGCACCTTCCGCTTATCGAGGAACTTTCCTTCCGCCAGCTCAACTCGCCTTTTGGCCAGCACATCCTGAGCGACTTTCTTCATCGCCCCTGTGAGAGGGCCTCCAATACGCTCTCGCTTTCGTCGCCCTTGCGCATAGTAGTCGATCCACCACGCTCCATCCCTTGAGAAAACCCCCATGGATCTCTCCTGTCATGTTTCTCAACTCATGAGAATCAGGCACACATCTTTCTGTGCTAAATTCCGGTCATACTCTCTGATGATTGCGCGGATATCGGCTGCAACTCGAACAGCCCAAACTGCTCCACCCGCCCATCCTCGCCGGGGCACGCCACCGTGGCCTTGGAGTCACGACCTTTGCTGGCATGAATCACATACCCCTTGGATGCCAGTCGGGCATTGAGCTGCGCCACCGGCAACTCGGTGATCCCCTTTTCCCGCAGTGCCACGACTTGGCCCTCGGGGAGCAGCGCCTTCACCTGGGCGACAAAATCAGCCTCATCCCATGGCACCGACAGCTGCTCCTCTGTCTTTACGCGTAACCCACACCGATGGCATTTATGGTAACGCACCCGATGCAGGGCATCCTCCTGTGGCAGGCTATGCGTCGTCTTCCACTGATGATTACAGCCCCACTGGCCCACCGTAGGCACCTTTAATCGTCGCATGGATGTACCTCCTTTTGATTTAATGATACATATATCATTATAGCTACTCATGCTGAGCTGGTCAATGGCAGGTGAGGGCTGACAAAGGCGTTTCGCAAGTCTGCCATTGCAGTGTGCTTTCTTTTATCCTTTCTATTTCGGTCCTATTTTTGTCCTGTCTGGTTCTCACCCACTCAGTCCATATCTATTTTCAGTCTTCCACTCTCAGCACCTGAGAAAATAATTACATTCCTTAACTGATAAAGATATATATGGCATTAAAAGATATAAATAGATAAGTATCGAAGAAGATTTTCCCTGCTGCGAGTTATCCACGCAGGGGATCCACAACCTAAGACATTGGACTAGGCATCGCATGGACCTCAGGCGCATATCCTCGGTAACGAAGGCAACAGCCTCTAACTCCCCCACAACAGTCGCTACAGGGGCAGACTCCGTGACTGACACCCCACGCGAGCCAAAGTCCATCGATCCGTCCGCCATCGAAAGGACTGCCGCCGTATGAAAACCGTCTGCGATGCCTGTCAGCTCCAGCCCAACGCCCTGTCGATCCGACTCAGCGATCAAATCGAGCAACTCGATCAATTGATTGACGCCGAGGGGGAGGGCGACGCTTTCTTCGCCAAGACCCACAGCACCCAGGGCATGCAGGATCTGATCGCGGAAGGCATCGCCCGCCTGGCTGGCGTCTCCACGCAGGCCATCTTCCATCTCAAGCAAGCCATGGGCGGTGGCAAAACGCACCTGCTGGTCGGCTTCGGGCTGTTGGCCAAGCACCCGGCGCTACGGATGAGGCATTGCGGCGATCGCCTGTATGCCCAGGCGTTCGACACGGCCAACATCGCCGCCTTCAGTGGGCGCAATAACCCGGACCACTTCTTCTGGGGCGAAATCGCCAATCAGCTCGGCAAGGGCGAACAATTCACGGCGTTCTGGACCAGTGGTCCCAAGGCTCCTGATGAGAAGGCCTGGCTGACGCTGTTTGACGGCGGGGAGCCCATCCTCATCCTGCTCGATGAGATGCCGCCCTATTTCCACTATCTCGATACCCAAAAGGTTGGGAACGGCACGGTCGCCGACATCACCACACGCGCCTGCGCCAACCTGCTCACGGCCGCCGGCAAGAAGTCCAACGTCTGCGTGGTAGTCTCCGACCTGGCCGCCTCCTACGACAGTGGCACGAAGCTTATTAACCGAGCGCTCGAGGATGCGCGTCAGGAGCTCGGTCGCCAGGAACGCCACATCACCCCGGTGGACCTCGCCGCCAATGCGATCTACGATATCCTGCGCCAACGGCTCTTCAAGTCGCTTCCCGACAAGGCGGAACGGGAAGACATCGCCGCCGCCTTCGGTCGGAAACTGGAGGAGGCGGCTAAGTCGAAGACGGCCAACCGGGGCGCCGAAGCACTTGCGGACGAGATCGTTGCTACCTACCCCTTCCACCCGCGCCTGTAGAACGTCATCGCCCTCTTCAAGGAAAACGAACACTTCAAGCAGACGCGCGGCCTCATCGAACTCGTGTCACGTTTGCTCAAATCCGTCTGGCAGCGTCCCGCCAACGACGTCTTCCTGATCGGTCCGCAGCACTTCGACCTGTCCATTCCTGACGTGCGCGACAAGCGCACCGAGATCTCGGGCATGCGCGATGTCATCGCCAAGGACCTCTGGGATGCGCAGGCCTCGGCGCACGCCCAGATCATCGACTTGCAGACCGGCAAGGAGGCCGCCTCCCAGGTCGGCGCGCTGCTGCTCAGCGCCAGCCTGTCCACCGCAGTCAATGCGGTGAAGGGGCTCACCCGTGAGGAAATGGTCGAGTGCCTGGTCTCGCCGCTGCGCGAACCGTCCGAGTTCCTGGCGGCGTTCGAGGCACTGGAGAAGTCCGCCTGGTCTCTCCATCACACGCCCGAGGGCCGCTACTACTTCGACCGGCAAGAGAACCTCACCAAG
>JBKPCR010000213.1:0-48255 GCA_046727435.1 bacterium
TTGCGTGGGAGGATACGTTCAATCGGCTGCTTCTTCGTTTTGAACACATGCAGCAACGACACTTTGGCATGAAATGACTGGCGTACACCTTGATCAAGGTGCGGCAATTCTGCGGTGCCTAAAACTCGCAACCAGTTCCTAGTACCGTGTCTCATAAATTCGTGAGCAGTGGTCAAGCGGCGGCCAGATCAAACTGTTGGGGTGAAACGGCCAGTGGTTTACCCGTATACGTCCATTGAAATGGGTGTGCGAAGTGCGCATTCCAAGTATCAATAAAGCAGTGGATCACAGAGCGCAACTCTCGGGTCGAACCCACACTGGCCCGGCGCAGGCATTTGCGCGACAGGATCGAGAACCAGATTTCCACTTGGTTGAGCCACGAACTGTGATAGGGCAACCAGTGCCGCGTGAGCTTCGGCCGCTGGGCCGCGCACCACGCCAAGACTTCTGGTTTGGTATGATAACTGGCGTTGTCCAGAATCAGATGCCAGCGCCTGTCGGGATCGCGTGCCCGCAGCCCCCGCAGAAAGTGACGCAACTCGACATTGCTGTGGTGTGTATAGCACTGTCCGAAAACCTGACCAGTGCGCACGTCGAACGCCGCGAACAGGTCGACCACACCGTGACGAATATACTCGAACTCCCGTCGTTCGAGCCGGCCTGGGCGCCGCGGCAAGCTCGGGTAGCGACGTTCCAGTGCTTGGATGCCGGTCTTCTCGTCTATACACAGCAGCCGACTGTGCCGCGGTGGAGCCAGATACAGATTGACGATCTCGTCCATCTTCCGCTCAAACTCCGGGTCGGTGCGTGTCAGCCAGTAGCGCACCCGATGCGGCTTCAGCACCATCTCGGTCAAAATGCGCTGGAGCGTCGCCGGACTCATCGTGATGACTTCGCCGCGCCTGGCCATCAACCGCGCCAGGTCGCGCACGCTGTCGTGCGAAAACCCACTGCAGTCCCGCTCCCTCCCTTCTTGACAAGCCACGCTCACCACCACGTGACGGGCCTGCGGGGGAAAAAACCGGCGGGCGTCCCGACCGGGGCCAATCATCCAGGGCCGGTAGCCGCACCGGCGGTCCCACCTCTTTTTCCGACGGAGGGGCCTTCGCTTCATAATGCGCAAACCGCTTGCGCCACTTCTGCACCCAATGGCGCGAGGTCTCCAAGTGCTCTGCGATCTCCTGGTTGTTCATGCCAGCATCAGCCAACAGGATGGCCGCCGCTCGCTTGGCCACCCGCTGCTGCGTCTTGCCAGCCCGGAGCAACGCCTCGATCTGCTGCCGCTCTTCAACGCTCAACTGTATCGCATACCGGGGACGTAACATGGCCATCTCCTTCTTCTCGCAATGGCCATTATTATACTGCTAACGAACTTGTGAGACAGGGTACTAGCGATGGCTGTGAGGACACACACACATGATCGATCACGGCCTGACAGATCAGGGGGCCCATCGCCAGGCGTCAATCGCACGCTGGTGCGCGTTTGGCCGGGCTCATCGATCCGAGAGTGGCGAACATGCCCTCGCCCCCACCGGTCGAATGGCCCTGCCCGTGCAACCCATGCGCTGCCGGTCGCGGCACGTGGGGACTGACGAATGGCGGTCCAGCGTCTCACGGGTCGTGACTCGGAGGGCCCATGGGGGTCTTTCGGCTCTGACGCATAAAAGCCTGAGCCATAACATCCCCTCTATGCTACTATGCGGCAAAATTTCAGCATATACCCCCGTGACCGGGATCATAGCTCGACACCCACCGTCGAGGTCTGGGGAAGGATATACGTCACAGGTGATGTCTATATAATCAAGCGTCCGGCTCCGCACCACCGAAAGGAAGCCAGAAATCAGGAGACGAGTACATGGGCGAACGGATTACCATTGACCCACAAGTGTGTCACGGGCAAGCCTGTATTCGGGGTACTCGCATTCCGGTGCATCTCATCCTCCGCATGCTCGCCCATGGGGATACCATCGAGGACCTGCTCCAAGAATATCCCTCATTGACACGAGCGGATATCCTTGCCTGCCTCGACTATGCCGCCTCACTGGCAGAGGAGCAGGTGACGCCGCTTGAAGCCTTGTCAGGCGACGCATGAAGATCCTGGTTGATGAGCATATCCCGTTAATGACGGTACAGGCACTTCGTTTGCTGAACCATGACGTCCGTGATATTCGCGGCACCCCAGATGAGGGGATACAAGATGACGCGCTGTGGATGATGGCTCAGCGGGAAGAGCGCCTGTTGATTACCACCGACAGAGGGTTCAGCCAATATCGCACAGCACGGCATTATGGAATCCTGGTCATCCGACTTCGACGGCCGAATCGACACAGGATTCACCAACGCATCATGCAGGCGGTGACACAGTTTGCCGAAGGGGACTGGCCTGGGTTGCTGGTCGTTATGCGGGATGTCGCGCAGAGCACCTGGCGTGCAAGGGAGCAACCCTGAGCCGAACCAGGCTGCTGCACCTGCCGCGGCGGCCGTCAAGCCTTTGGCTTGCCGTCCCCCGCGCAGGTGAGCGCCGCATTCGGCATTTCGTGGCCGTGGCCGATCGAGGTTGTCGGCCTGTAAGCCATTCTACCTGATTGCATTGTCGCACACACGATATGTGTGATCCGTCACGGAAAGGACACTTGAGCATGGCCCATGCACCCTATCGCATCTACGCCGTTCGCTACGCCCACCGCACGTGCACCACCTCCGAGTGCTTCTACGGCGACTACCACGCGGCGCCCATGGCCATGGACTACTTTGTCTGGGCCCTCACCAACGGCACCGAGACGGTCGTGGTGGACCTGGGATTCACGGAAGCGGTGGGCACACGGCGCGGTCGCCAGTTCCTGCGCTGCCCCGGCAAGGGCCTGGCCGAGCTCGGCATTGACTGCACCTCGGTGCAGCACGTCATCCTGAGTCACTTCCACTACGACCACGTGGGCAACTACGCGCTCTTCCCCAACGCGACCTTCTACGTGCAGGACGCCGAGATGGCGTTCTACACCGGCCGCCACGCCTCCCTGGGGGGTTTCCGCCACTCGATCGAGGTGGACGACGTCTGCGCGCTCGTGCGGCTCAACTATGAGGGCCGACTCGCCTTCGTAGATGGCTCGCGCGAGATCGTGCCCGGCATCGCCGTGCATCATGTGGGGGGCCACACGGCGGGGATGCAGATCGTCATGGTGGCCCATGCACGCGGCCGAGCGGTGGTGGCTTCCGACGCGTCCCACTATTACCGCAACTTCGCTGAGCGCATCCCGTTCAACACCCTGCACGACCTGCCGCGCATGTACGCGGCATTCGCGAAGATCCGGGAGCTGGCCTCGTCGGAGGACCTGGTGCTGCCCGGGCACGACCCTCTGGTGTTCGAGCGGCTCACGAAGGTAGGCGACGGGATCGTGGAGCTGTAGCCCAGGCACTCACGCGTGCAGCCCGAATCGACACGTGCGTGACCGCGCTGTCGCCCGGAGGGAACGTCGCACGGGTACGCCGTGCCTCCGGCCGTGGTGGTCAATGGTGATGCTCACATCCGTGATGCTTTGCCGGCAGCCGACGAACCCGGCGCTCGAGCGGAGCGCTCAACAGTGCCGCTGTTAGGTTCCCGCCGCGCGTCGCGCGCCGGCGCCCGCTCAGCTTTAACGTTCGGCTTCCTCTTTCCACATCCTGTTGTTGAAGGCGGCTGTTTGCACAGAAAGGATGGCACGACAATGCGCTATCTGCAGTTTGGCGTCACGCTGTACGATGTGGCCAGGGCCACCCCTGGATTCACACTGATTGTGCCGTATTTCCGCCGCGAGGCTTACCTGATCGGCATGCACGGGGAGGTGCCGCACCAGTGGACCAACCTCCCGTTGCCTCATGGTACGTACGCCTATGTGCTCAAGAACGGGAATCTTCTGTGGGCCGGCCGGACCGCCGAGGGCTGTCCGCTCCAGGCCGGCAAAGGCGGGCTGCTGCGCGAATACGACTGGGACGGCCACGTCCTGTGGGAATACCAGGATGACAACCAGCATCATGATTTCCGCCGCTGCGAGACTGGCAACACCCTTTACCTCGGCTGGAGGCCATGCGCCCGGAGGCCGCTGCACGCGTGCAGGGCGGGCAGCCGGGTACCGAGCACGAGGGAGTGATGTATGGCGATTACGTGCGCGAGATTGATGCGCGCGGCACCACGGTTTGGGAGTGGCACGCACAAGACGACCTGGACATCGAGCGCTATCCCCTGAACCCCTTGGTCCACCGCGATGAGTTCGCACACGCCAATGCGTGCTGTCCGCTGCCCAGCGGGGATGTCCTGTTGAGCTTCCGGCGGATCTCAACCATCATGATCCTCGACCGCCACACGCGCAAGCCGCGCTGGGAGCAGCGCGACGACACCTGGGGCATGCAGCATGACTGCGAGATGCTGGCCAACGGGCATATCACCTTCTTCGCCAACGGGCACAACACGGGACAGAATCCGTTCTCGCGGGTGATCGAGCTCGACCCCGGCACGCGCCAGACGGTGTGGGCGTACCAGGGCCACCCGCCGTGGACGTTCTTCAGCCCGCACATCAGCGGCGCCCAGCGCCTCGCCTCGGGCCATACGCTGATCTGCGAGGGTCAGTGGGGCGCGTGTTTGAGGTCACGCCGGCAGGCGAGATCGTCTGGGAATACATCAACCCGCATCATGGGGAGCAGCGTCCGGGCGTCCTGGCCAACTCGCTCTTCCGCGCCTACCGCTACGCCGCTGATTCGCCGGAAATCCGCGGGCGCCTGGGCTCGCTCGGCGTCTGAAATCGGAGCGGCGATCCGCGCGAGGTCACCAATCCGACCCGGATAGGAAGGGTGCCGAACATTGGCCAGCAGTCGATGCCTGCCAACCGTCGCTCATCCCTCGCTGCGGCTGCCAGACGCGGCTGAAGCCCAGCGTTTGGCTGTTGGGTCTGAAGGAGGAAACGTGAATGAACCATCAACCCATGGTAATTGATGACACCTGGTACCGTCGACTGCCAGCCGCTAAGGAACGGATCGCAGCTGGCGGTATTGTCCTACGACAGGAGAACCAGCGCGTGTATGTCGCCCTCGCACGGGAACTCGCCCTTGTACGAGAGGCAGATGTCCCTCCATTTGTCCTGCCAAAGGGCGAGGTTGAACCAGGCGAAACGCTCGAAGCGGCAGCACGACGAGAAATTCGCGAGGAAGTTGGTCTCTCTGACCTGCAGTTGAGGAGCAAGCTCGGCGTATTGGAGCGCCTGAGTTACGACAAAATCTATTGGACGCAGACCCATTATTTTCTCTTTACGACGGCCCAAAAAGAGGGGATACCGACCGACACCCAGCACCATGACGCGGTGTGGTGGTTTCCCCTTGACGGCCTCCCAGCCATGCTCTGGCCGGAACAACGGCGGTTGATCGACACCCATCGAGACATGCTCGCCACCGTCTGGCCTGCCCCACAGTGGTATGATGGCACCTCGACGCCTCAACTGGGCGAATCCACCCAGTCCGCGAGGGCACTGCCATGACCGACATGGATCGGCCCCCATTCCTCAGACGACTCAGCGGGTGTTCACCCCTCCACTGGCCCTGGCGTGAGAAAAGGCCACCAGGGCGCACCCATTACCGACGGGTATGGTCGGCGCTCTTGGCCTGTGGCTTGCTCGTGGCGTCCATGGGGTGGACGTCTGAGAATGACCGCTTCACGGTGGAGCCCGATCGGCCTGACATCAGTAACAGCACACACGCCGTCCCCGTGGGCGCGCTCCAGGTCGAGCTCGGGCTCGAATACGCGCGGTTCCGTAACGGCACCACTGAGCGAAGACTCGCCCTACAAACCACCCTGCGCACCGGCCTCACCGACCGCCTCGAAGTCCGGCTCGACAGCGAGCCCTTGGTCCGGGTGCAGGAAGACTCCGACGACGTGGGCCTGGGCGACCTCGCCCTCGGCGTGAAGGCGCGCGTCTTCGAGCCTGGAGAAGGCCAGCGGTGGCCCACCCTCGGGCTGCAGCCGTTTGTGAAGATCCCCACGGCACGAACGCCCGTCGGCTCAGGACGTCTGGACGGCGGGTTCCTCGTCCTCGCCGACCAGGACCTGCCGGGGGAGCTGCAACTGACCGTCAACGCCGGGCTCGTCGTGCTCGGGCAGCCTCACGGGGCCTTGCTCCAGGGCCTCACAGCCGCGTCGCTCTCCCGCGAGTTCTCGGACCGGCTCTCGCCCTTCCTCGAGCTGTTCTTCGCCTCGCGCGAGGAGCGGGATGGGCATGACACCGTCGGCCTCGACGTGGGGGCCTTCTACCGGGTGACCCGACGGATGGCCGTTGATGCGGCGGCGGAGATGACGCTCAACCGCCACCGCCCGGACTATGCGCTGCGCACTGGGGTCAGCTGGCTCATAGGGCGATAAGGGGAGATGCCGACATGCCGGCCATCGGGTTTGAGCTCTTCGCGATTCTGCTCTTGGTCCTCGCCAATGGCGTCTTTGCCATGGCGGAGATCGCGGTGGTGTCGGCACGCAGAGCCCGCCTGCAGATGTGGGCCGAGCAGGGGAACCCTCGGGCGCGCACGGCCTTGGAGCTGGCTGAGCACCCCGGTGAGTTTCTCTCGACCGTGCAGATTGGCATCACCCTCGTGGGCATCCTGGCGGGGGCCTTCGGCGGGGTGCGGCTCGCCGCGCCCCTGGCCGACGCGTTGCGTCCCCTGCCGGGCATCGGCCCGTATAGTGAGACGCTCAGCCTGGGCCTCGTGGTGATGGGAATTGCCTATATATCGCTCATCATGGAGGAATTGGTGCCGAAGCAGCTCGCCCTCACGAGCCCCGAACGCCTCGCCGTGGCGCTGGCCGGTCCGATGCGGTTGGTCTCCCGCCTGGCGTCTCCGGCGGTGCGACTCCTCAGCCGCTCAACGGCGGCGGTGCTGCGGCTGTTCCGGGTCCGTCCCATCCCGGAGCCGCCGGTGACGGAGGGGGAGATTCGGCTCCTGATGCAGCAAGGGGCACAAGCCGGCGTGTTTGAGGCGGCCGAGCACGAGATGGTCCAAAGTGTCTTTCGCTTGGGGGACCGGCGCATCGGGGCGCTGATGACGCCGCGAACAGCCGTCGTGTGGCTGGACCTGGACGACCCGCCGGAGATACTTCACCGTATGGTGGTAGAAACCATACATGCGTGGCTCCCGGTCGCCCGAGGGGATTTGGATCAGCTTCTGGGCGTCGCCCGGGCCAAAGACCTGTTGGTCCCTCTGCTCAGCGGCCAGCCGGATGCGCTCGAGACATGCGTGCACCAGCCAGTCATTGTTCCCGAAAGCCTCCCAGCGTTGAGGGTGTTGGACAGGTTTCGGCAGGGAGGCATCCACCTGGCGCTCGTCGTCGATGAATACGGCGGCATTCAGGGGTTGGTGACCCCTATCGACCTCCTGGAGGCACTCGTGGGGGACATCCCTGAGGCGGGTATGCCGGCCGAGCCCTCCGTGGTGCGCCGCGAGGACGGCTCGTGGTTGGTCGACGGGATGCTGCCCATTGACGAGTTTAAAGAGCGCATAGCGCTCGGGCCGCTGCCCAGGGAGGGCATGGGTGCGTATCAGACGGTGAGCGGCTTCGTGATGCAGCAGCTCGGGCGGGTCCCCTCGACCACCGACCATTTTTCGTGGGGCGGGTTTCGTTTCGAGGTCGTCGATATGGACGGCCACCGTGTCGATAAAGTCCTGGTCATGCCCCTGCCGGCGGAGGACACGCCCGAGCAGGCAGGAAGCTGAACGCGGGCCACACAGTTCGACTCGCTGGCGGCATCATCCCTTGCCTGCCAAGGTGTTCTGCCTCATCACACCAACATGACGACACCACTGTCTCCTGTCATCGTTCATGCCATTCCCCTATCACATCTTTTGCTCCGGACGAGATAAGGCAGCCGGCACGTTCACCGTTAACGTGACGTCACCTCTGGTCCCTGTGTGGCTCCCAGGGCCTCGATTCGCCAACCTGTGCGCCAGGGCGACGACGTCGTGGGCGTGAACTAAGGTATCGACAGCACGGCTCAGGATGTCCTGAAGGGCTTGCGCATCCTCCCCCGATAGGCAGGCCGCAATCGTGGCCAGCCGTCCTTCTTTGACATTCGCGTCGACGACCTGAGTCAATCGGAGAATCACGTCGATTGTGTCGCTGAGTGAAGACGGGGTGGTCACTTTCGAACGTTTCGGTTTGAATTTCATCGTGGCAATCCTCCGCTATCCGCGAGGGGTTAGCTCCCGTGCCGGATGCTCCGCCCCTGGGACACTCATGTAGCCCACCTCACGTCTATCCATTGAGACAACTCTCCTCATCGGGGCCATGCCGGGGGCACTGTCAACCACACGAGTGTCAAGTGCCCACGTGTGAGATGGCCGTCGTACCAGCATCTGTGGCGCCGGTGGATCACCCCTCCGGACTGATCCAAGCCTCCCATGGACAACCCGGAAGGTTGTCCAGCAGGCGCGGCACATCACGGCTGCACCAGGGCCAAGAACGCTGGATCCGAGCGAAGGCCCTGGAAATCGTCATCCTGTTGCGCCTCAGACGCCAGCGCAGGGTTTAACGCAATGGCCTTGCCTAACCATTGCACGGCGTGTGCCCCATCGCCCAGGTGGGCATAGGCGGCGGCGAGGTTGTAACAGGCGTCGCTGAACTGCGGGTTGAGCCGGATGGCCTCCGTGAACGGCTCAAGGGCCCCCTGGTAGTCCTGGCGCCGGAGCAACAGGGTGCCAAGGTTATAATGGGCAGTGGCATACGAAGGGTTCAGGGCGATCGCCCGCTGAAAGGCGGCCACCGCCCGCTCGTACTCTCTCAGCCCTGCATGGGCAAGCCCCAGGTTCAAGAAGGTCGTCGGATCCTTGGGGTCAAGCATCCTCGCCTGTGTGAGGACCTCAACGGCCGAACCGAACCGCTGTTGTTTCACCAAGAGGTTCCCAAGCCGCACGTAGGAGGCTTGGTGGCCGGGGTCAAGGGCGAGCGCTCGCTTGAAGAGCGCCTCGGCCTCGTCGAAGCGACCGTCGTTGAGCTGGATCACCCCGAGGTTGTAATACGCCCTCGTGAGCCGGGGATCGAGCCGAACCGCTTCGACAAACGCCCTGCGGCCCTCCTCGGTCCTCCCAAGCTGCAGGAACACGACGCCCAGATTCAGATGGGCCGGGGCAAAATCGGGCTTAAGGGCGACGGCTTTCCCCAAGTGCTCCTCGGCCTCGTGCAGGTTCCCGACCTGGAAAGACAGCAGGCCGGTCTCATATTGGAGCTGAAAATCATGAGGCCGGAGCCCGGCGGCTTGATGGTAAAGATCCGCCGCGACATGCAGCTGCCCCGCGTTCCTCGACCGCTCCGCTAAGGCCACGAGCCTCTCAGCATTCTCGGCCGAGCTGCAGGCCAACGGGCCGCAGAGCACGAGGAGCCAGAGATACCGTTGCCACCGCTGAGGCTTTCCCGTCATCAGGCATCTCCGAGATGTGTCCAGTGGTTCCGGGTGACTGCCCGTCAGTAGAGGTACGGCGATAAGGCGGCCCAGGCCTGCATGACATCCTGGAGGGCATCCAGGTAATCGAGCCGCACCCTGGTCCAGTCCCTGCGAATGGGCAGGAGTTCGGCGAGGCTGATATCGCCGCTGGCATAGCGGGTCTCGGCGCTGCGCAAGACGTTCTCGGCGCGTGGTAGAACCTCGTCGCGCAGCAGCGTGGCGGCGGCAGTGGCGGTGGCCAGTGTCCGGTAGGCCGTCTGCAGCTCCTGCGCTAACGCGTTCCGCGCGGAACGGGCTCGGGCTTCGGCCGCCACAAAATCGGCCCTGGCCTCACGTATACTGCCCTGATAGCGGTTGAACAGGGGGATCGGCAGCCGCAGGCCGACATCGACCGTGTTCTCCACATCACCGACCCGTCGGTACAACAGCTCGACGCTCACATCGGGGATCCGTTGGCTGTCAGCCAGATCGATGCGGGCCCGCTGCACCGCGATGTCCGCGTCCGCGGCAGCGATAAATGGGCTTTGCTCGAGACGTGTGGCCAGCGCTTCCAGGGTCGGGAGTGCCAGCGGCCCCTCTAACGCGCCCTCCAGGGATTCCACGTGTAACGTCGGATCGCCGATCGCGGTGACCAGGGCCTCGACGGCCTGTGCACGCCCGGACGTGGCTTGCTCCAGCGCCAAGCGGGCTCGACCCCACTCCACCTCAGCTTGGCCAACTTCCGCAGGAATGGCATCTCCAGCGGCCAGGCGTGCCTTGGCGACGGCTACCCCGTTCTCGGCGATTTGGACATCTTCAGCCCGGGCCTGGATGACGCGTTGCCAGTACAGTACGGTAGCAAAGGCGCTCTGCACACGCCTGCGGATCTCCAGGCGCTTCACCTCCAACTCGAGCCCCAGACGGTCCCGATCGAGCGTTTCCACACGGCGGGCGACGGCGAGTCGCTGGCCTAAAGGAGCGGGTTGACTGACGCCGACGAGATACTCTGCCCGCTCGAGGGTCTGCCCGCTGACGGGGACCGACTCGATCCGGCTCACGAGCTCAGGGTTTGGGAAGAGCCCGGCCTGCAGGGCTCTTCCTTCGGCACTCTCGACCTGGGCCTGGGCAGTGGCCAAATCAGGATGAACACGTTCAGCGAGCTCTAGAGCCTGCGGCAGCGTCAAGCGCTCGATGCTCCGCTCATGGCGCGGCGAGGCAGACGGCGACATGAGACTGGCCGCCGCCACGGGAGTGGCCATGACATGAGGCTCCGTCACAGGCAGGGCGCGACGAGCTTGGGGAAGAAGCTCCGGTGCGGGCGTTAGGGCGCAGCCGGCCATGAGAGCAGGCAGCGTCGCGACCCACCACAGCAACGTTTTCATCGGGGACCCCCTTCCTGAGCCATCTGCACCGGCCGGCCGAAACGCAGGTAGAGCGCTGGAACGATCAGCATATTGAGCAACATCGAGGTCAGCAGTCCGAACAGGATGACGATGGCCATCGGCGTTTGAATCTCGTTGCCGGGCTTCTCGCCGCTGATGGCCAAGGGGATCAGCGCTAACCCCGCCGCCAGGGCCGTCATCAGGATGGGGGCCAGCCGTTCCATCGCGCCGCGGAAGACGGCTTCGCGGAAATCGGTCACCCCTTCGTGTGCCTGCAAATGGCGAATGTGCGATACGAGCATGATGCCATTGCGGGTCGCGATGCCAAACACCGTAATGAACCCGATCAACGACGCCACCGAGAGCACGCCGCCGGAGATGAAGACGCCGGCAATGCCGCCAATGAGCGCTAGCGGCAGGTTCACCATCACGAGCACGGCATCGCGCGCGGAGCCGAAGGCAAGATGCAGGAGGAGGGCGATCCCGAGGACGACAGCGATGCCGAGCACGCCGAGAAGACGCCCGGCCTCTTCGGCGCTCTCAAATTGCCCGCCATAAGCCACAGCATAGCCAGGCTTTTCGGCAATGATGGGATCGACGCGTTGCTGCATATCCTTCACCACCGAGGCCACGTCGCGTCCTGCCACATTGCACATCACGACGATTTTGCGCTCCACCTGTTCGCGGCTGATGGTATTGGGCCCAGTGGTCTTGCCGACCTGCGTGAGGACTTGCAGGGGGATCTTCGCGCCATCGGGCGTGTCCACCAGGAGGTGGCCGAGCGTCTCCGGGTTCCATCCCTCAGCTTCCGCCTGGCGCACCACCAGATCGAAGGCGTATCGCCCTTCCAGGATACGCGACACGGTGACGCCTTGCAGCGCGGCTTCGAGGGTGTGGGCTACATCTTCGACCATCACCCCATACCGCGCCATGGCTTGGCGGTCGAACCGCGCGCCGAGAATCGGCACGTCGATCTGTTGCTCGACCGACACGTCCACGGCGCCGGGAACGGTGGCTACGACCTGGCGGACTTTTTCGCCAAGGGCGCGCAGGGTGTAGAGGTCCTCGCCGAAAATTTTGACGGCGATATTCGCCCGTGTGCCCGACAGCATGTGATCGATCCGGTGCGAAATCGGCTGCCCGATCGTGATGTTCGTACCGGGGATGAGCGAGAAGTCCCGACGCAGGGCATTGAGGAACTCCGTTTTGCTGCGATCTCGCATGACAAGCGACACATCGAGTTCTGCTGCTTCGACGCCTTGCGCGTGCTCGTCGAGCTCGGCGCGGCCAGTCCGACGAGCGACAGAGACCACCTCCGGATGGGCCAGTAAGGTTTTCTCGACCACGCGCCCGAGGGCATCGGATTCGGGCAAGGAGGTGCCTGGGAGCGTGACGGCACTGATGGTCAGGGAGCCTTCGTTGAAGTCCGGCAGGAAGGCGCGGCCCAGGAAGCTGGAGGCGATCACCGCGACGCCAAGCAGGAGGATGGCCGGGATCGTGACCAGCCATGGAAACTGCAGCGAAGGGTTCAGAATGGGGGCATAGCCCGATTTCAAGACGCGGACGAGTGGCGGCTCGCGGCCCGTTCGGACGGCTTTGCTACCAGGGAGCAGAAGGTAACAGAGCACGGGGGTGACGGTCACGGCCACGGCAAGCGAGGCGAGAATCGAGACCACATAGGCGGTGCCGAGCGGCCTGAGGAGTCTCCCTTCCACCCCTGCTAGGAAGAACAGGGGGAGGAACACGAGGATGATAATCAGCGTCGCGAAGACGATCGACGACTGGATCTCGACGCTCGCCTCATAGACCACCTGGAACACAGACCGGCGCTTGTCTGCGGGGAGCATGACGTTTTCGCGCAGCCGCCGAAAGACGTTTTCCACGTCGATCACGGCGTCGTCGACCAACGCCCCGATGGCAATGGCCATCCCGCCCAGCGTCATCGTGTTGATCGTCGCACCGAAGGCCTGCAAGGTGAGCACCGCCGTTAACAGCGACAGTGGGATCGCGGTCAGCGTGATGAAGGCGGCCCTGAGGTTGGCGAGAAAGAGGAAGACGATGGCGATGACCAAGATCCCGCCGTCACGCAGGGCATGAAAGACGTTCTCGATGGCGATTTCGATAAAGTCCGCCTGACGAAAGACCTGTTGAATCCGCATGCCTTCGGGGAATTTCCCCTGCAGCTCAGCGAGGACCGCCTCTAAGGTGCGCGTCAAGGTGAGCGTGTTCGCTCCGGGTTGCTTCTGGACGCCAAGGATGACCGCTGGCTGCGCATTGATGGATCCCTCGCCTCGTTTGGGGGCGGCATCGATGCGCACGGCCCCGAGGTCCGACACGCGGATGGGAATGCCGTCTACCGCCGCCACAACCGCGGCGCCGATGTCCTCGGGCGTGCGCATGCGGCCAAGGCCGGTGACCAGGTATTCCGAGCCGCCGGCGATCAAGAAGCCGGCGGAGACATTGGTGTTCGAGGCGGTGAGGGCTTGGGTGACCTGTTTGAGGGACACGCCATAGGCGCGCAGTTTGGACGGCGCCAGGATGACCTGATACTGTTTCTCCCCGCCGCCGATCGGTGTGACCTGGGACACCCCTGGCACGGAGAGGAGCCGACGGCGGAGTGTGGTTTCGGCGATGGTGCGCAGCTCGATTGGACTGTGCCGATCAGACGTCAACGCCAGGAAGAGGATCTCCCCCATGATGGACGAGATGGGGGCCAGGATGGGTCGCTCGACCCCTGGCGGGAGATCTGCCGCGATCAGGGACACCTTTTCACTGACGATCTGACGGGCCGCGTAAATGTCCATGCCCCAGTCGAACTCTACCCAGACCACGGAAATGCCCACTGCGGTCGACGAGCGCACCCGCCTCACGCTCGATGCCCCGTTCACCGCTGTTTCGATCGGGAAGGTGACCTGGCTTTCCACCTCCACCGGAGCCATGCCATGGGCCTCGGTGATGACGGTCACGGTAGGGGCCGTGAGGTCTGGAAACACATCGACCGGCATCCGACGCGCGGTGTATACGCCGATCGCAGTCAGCACAAGTGCCAGCGAGATGATCACCGCCCGGTTGCGGAGAGACCAGCGAATCACGGAATCGATCATGGCTCTTTCCTCTCAATGGGCATGCCCATGCGCTGGAATCGCCGCCGACACTGACGCCAGGCGAATGGCATAGGCACCTTTGGTGACCACGCGCTCGCCCTCGGCAAGCCCCGAGAGGACCTGGACGAAGGCGCCGTCGCGAATGCCCAGCGTCAGGTCGCGCTTGGCAAAGGTCTCACCGGCAACCTGGACGAAGGCGACTGCCCTGCCGTCTTCGTCGACCAACGCAGAGACAGGCACGACCAACGCCTCTTCAACCTGCGCCGTCTCCACATACACATTCAGCGCCATGCCGATGC
Source organism: bacterium (assembly GCA_046727435.1). Taxonomy (GTDB): domain Bacteria; phylum Tectomicrobia; class Entotheonellia; order J063; family CAVPRW01; genus CAVPRW01. Next base: position 14,211 of record JBKPCR010000213.1, read on the forward strand.
GCAGGCGCCCATCAGGATTGGGAACCTCATACACCAGGGGAAGGGTGCGGGTTTTGGGATCGACGGTAGTCCCGAGGTAGACGAGACGACCTCCGCCGTTGCTGAGAATGGGCGCAAAGGTGCCTGGCGCGTCCGAGGTTTCGTAGGTCGCTCCGCGGGACGACCCGAGGCGGCTGAGGTCCCCCTCGGGGATCTGGGCTTCGATCAGGACACCCTCGGGGTTGAGAATGGTGAACACGGCCCCGTCCGAGGGCACATGCTCACCGACGGTCGCGCTGACGGCGATGATGACACCAGCGATGGGGGCCTTCAGTTCGACCGCGGGCATCCCATGGCTCAGGTCGACCGATCGCGGGCGGTCCGCGAGCTGCTTCTTGGCTCTCTCATAGGTCTTTCGCAGCGCCTCAGCTGCGGTCAGGTCGGCCTCGGCCTTGCGCTGATCAAACTCTGCTTCCTCCAGTTCTCGTGCCGACTTGGCGTTCTGTTCGCGCAGTGCGCGCATGCGGCGCAAGACCTGCTCGGCTTGATTGAAGGCCACGCGCGCTCTGATGGCGTCGGCCTCGGCGGCAGCGGCTTTCACAGTCAATTCCACGTCAAGGGCCTGGAGCTGCTGCTGGCTGCTAAGGAACGTCACCAGATCGGAACCTGCCAGGTGCGGTTGCACCATCGCGAGCACCTGCCCGGCCTGCACGCGAGATCCGAGGGACGGCAGGGAGGCGCCAGGTGGAGACATGAGATGCCCGGCGATTGGCGGCGTCACGGCGGCGCGATGGCCTGGTCGAACGGACACGACACCGGCGAGTCGGAGCCGTTCAATCACCTGTCGCCTGTGCACTGCCTCGGTTTTCGTAGATAATTTCCATTGCTGCTCTTTGAGAAAGCTGATGCCTTCGGGTGCGGCAGGGTCTGGGGCCATCGCCATCTCCTCGCGCGTGGCGAAGACGGTCAAGGGGGGCAACTCGACGATGTACTCCTGGCCCGCGGAGGGAATGCGGAGAGACACGATCCACTCGCCAGGCCTCGGAAAGGTGAGCTCTGGGATATAAATGCCATCGCGTGCGGGGGTGGGCTCGACGTGGGTGATCGGCGCCTCGGAATCACGGCGGAGGATGAACGTCAGGGGCCCCTCCCGCCGGGGTTCGAGGGTCGTCAGATCGGTGACATGCGTGATGAATTTGGTCGGGGTATTGACCACGATCAACCGGTATTCGAGGAAAATCTCAAATCGGTCACTCCAGACTGTCACCTGGGCCGTTTTCTCTTCCGCTTCCGTTTCCGCGCCCTCTTGGGAGGTCTCTAGGCGGCCACACGCGGCAACTAGGAGCGCGCAGAGTATGATCCAGGCCCGGAGATTCACGATGCTGATAGGGGTGAGGCTCACCGCTGTGTTCTCCTCTGCTCTTGGGCTCTATCCCGGTGACCACACGTGGTGTTTGGGATGGGCGCTCTTCATTGGGGCATCAAGAGATGCGACTAACCGGCAATCGACGCCCACCACGCGCGAGGGACGGCTGGTGGTGTGCCGATCAGCGAAAGGGGCGAGCGCCTACGAGAGGAGAGAACAGTGTTGGAGGAAGAGTGGGGCAGGCGGGGGAGGATGTTCGAGGATTTGACGATACACAGGAGTGCTACCTACGAGAGGCTCTGTAGCCGCCCACGGCAAGCCATGAATGGCCACCAGGGCCATCGAGTGCGGTGGGGCGTCTGAGCCTGCTGTGGTGGTATACCACTCGAAGTGACAGTGGGTGTCCGCGTCATGATGAGAGGGATCAAGTACGCCTGATGGCTCATGCGTGTTCTCATCACCGACGACAGGAAAGGCGCCTAGATGGGGGATGAAGACAGAACCCCGGTGTCCGCCGCCCCTGTGGTCAACGACGACGTGGGTGGAGGTCAAAAGGAAAGCCATCATCACCACAAGGCTCGGAACGCGCATAGCATGTAGAATAGCCGAGCGATAGTCTGGAAGTCAAGAATCGGGATGGCCGGGTAGTGACTCAGTTTGAAATTTCAGGCTTGGCGGACGACAGATGGACGAATAAGCCCGCGCGACTGAGCCAATCCTCTGCGAAATCAAGAATGGCTGGGCAGTCTTAGGACATGGATGGGCGGTTCATGGACGCACGAAAGAGCAGGCTCTCCAAAAATATCATGAAGCGGAAGCGAAGCACCGTGAGATTGACCAGCGCCCGTTTTGGCATGAACAGCTTCGACAAGTCTGAGCGAGATATGCTACCCTCATTGGAAGGGATCAGAAATCGATAGGACAAACGAGGTATCCGGGAACCTTGTCCACGGATGTGAACGGTTTATTCTGCAAATCCCTCAACGCTACTCATGCTCAGCGCCTATGAGCCGAGCCAGATAGCCGCGTGGAGGGAACCACATTGTAGGATTTGCAGGAAGGCTGTCCTCAGGCGTCTCCCGAATACGCAGGCCGTCTGCGTGAGCTATCGGCGGCATCGCTGTGATGACGCGTATCCGGCCATCTCTTGGGTCATCATGGGATACGCGCTGTGGCGTTGGCATGGAATATGCTGCTCAAGGGAGTTATATCTGTACTCGTTCAACTCTGGCCGTATCGCAGTGATGAAAGCCCGGTAGGCATCCGGGCCACGTGAAAGGGCGGAATTATGATCACCAAACATGTCGTCTGGCGGTGTCTGTGCATGGTGCTGTTGCTGGTGTCGATGGTCGCAACCCCCGCCGTGGCCGACCCGGGGAAAGATGAGGCGCACGGCAAAGAGGGAAAGGGGAAACACGAGAAGCACCGGTCGAAGCCGAAAGACTGGGAGTCTCACGGGTATGACGGCTACTTCCACGAGCATGGGTATACCACGCTCGGCATTCCCCCAGGTCATCTGCCCCCGCCCGGCAAATGCCGCCTCTGGTATCCCGACCGGCCGCCGGGTCATCAACCGCCTCCAGAGAGCTGTGGGCGCCTGCGCGCGCACGCGCCTGTTGGCGGTTGGCTCATCCACCGTCCCAAGCACGAACCTCACTACGTGGATGTCTCCGTGTATGATGCGTATCAGCCCGGCATCGTCATCACCATCGGCATCTTTGACGTGGATACCGGCGCCTTCTTGCGCCATCTCAGACCACGCTAACATCTGGCTGGGCACTGAACGAAGCATGACTGACGCACTTCCTCCATACCAGCGTGAGCGCGGCGACCCCCATACCCACGCGTGCCACTGCGAGCAACTCAGTAACCAGCCCTACATAGCCATGCGAATGTAGGAAGTCCCTCACCGCCTTATTGCACCAACCCATGCATGTGAGCTAAGATAAATTTCAAACTGAGTCACTACCGATGGCCGCATCAACGTTTACCCACCCTCCTCAGTGCCCACGAGAGTTTCGAGGACTCGCGGATGAAGGCTTCTCCGATGGAATTGGAGAAATTTTGTACGCTCGTGTGACCCGCCCCATGTGCGTGAGGTCACATGCGTCCGTGGCTGCCATTCTGCGGCATTGTGTAGCGTCTGCTGCACGTCTGCTGAGGGCCACATAGCGGTGAATTTGGCTGGTGAGATGCGCAAGGTACGGCAGATGTCCGCCACGGTCAGACGTCGATCCCCATAGAGCGTGTAGGCCATCTGCACCCGTGGTTCCTCTGGTTGGATTTGAGGCAGAGTCTCTGTTGCGTGCTTCCCCAGACGGGAGCGACAAACGGTGGTGCCTCGGCGCACCCAGATCCTCCTGTGGAGAGGCTGGTGGCACGAGCATCACTCGATCTTCTTCATCCATGGCCCGGCACCCAGTATCGCCATGTTCATCGACGGTGGTGAGCGGAACTCATGACCTACTGTTGGGGAGTTGCTTGTGTAGTCCCGCGAGTCGGCTCGAATGGCAGACAGGCCGTCACCACGCTTCAATGCCGAGATCGACGCCGGAACAGGGCGTACAATGGGCCGAGCCACACGGCGAGCAATCCCAGATGCTTGATCACCACCAAAATAATCACGCCCGACACGACTGTGGCTGATAGGGCCGTATGCGGCAACACGTAGGACAGGATGATTGCGTGACTGGCGATGAGCACGACGACTCCCACCGACAGCCTCAACGGGCGCGTCAGCAGGCGGCGATGTCCTTTCATGGATTCGATCCTTTGGTGGCAATGGTCGTGATCATGGGCAGCATGGGGCCGTCGCGAGAACAAACTGCAAGTCGCGCATGCCCACCGCGCCGCTCTCAACCATGTTCAAGCCCGCTTCGCTGAGCAGAGCGATCATGTCAGGAAGGTTGACATGACCATGGCGGTGAACGTGTGCGAAAAGGCCTCTCCTTTGCCGTGCAGAGCCTCCGAAGTCAACGGCAAGCACTCGCCCGCCCGGCTTCAGAACCCTTCGGATCTCACAGGCGCACTGTTGGCGAGCTTTACGGGGCAAATGATGAAGCATCACCGTGGTCAGGACAGCGTCAAAATGCGCAGCGGGAAACGGCAGCGCCTCGCCAACCGCATGTTTGAGAACCACCTCGACCCCTGCCTTTCCCGCCTTCCTACGCGCCCTGGCAATCATCTCCGGCGATGCGTCGATCCCATCTACCGTGCCTGTTGGCCCGACACACCGTTTGGCAGCGATCGCCAGGCTTCCTGTCCCGCAGCCCACATCTAGGACGGACTCGCCAGGTTGAAGGCGAGCCAGGCGGACCACCTTCTCCCGAAAGACCCGCTCCCGACCGAGCGTGACCAGCCAGACCAGCAGGTCATAGCGAGCGGCCGAGCGCAGGACCGAGCCAGTCGTGCTGGGCGTTCGATGCAGATCCTCCATCGTCATCACCCTCCTTGGGTATGGGTACTGTGAGCGAGACCCGCCACGATGCCGGTGGAGCTGAACGCTCCACCCCCATTGACGGACAATCGTATGAAAGTGGACATGTGTTCATCTTTTAGTATAGGCTTAAAACGCATCGGGTGAAGAACAGCCATGGTCAATGTGTCCGATAGTGGACAACAAACACGTGTTGTTCGTGATCTCCCCCTCGGCTTTAGAGGAGGATGTGACGTTGCCGGAAAAAGGGGTGAAGGATCGGCGGATTCAAAAGACGCGAAGACTCTTGCACGAGGCGCTGTTCTCCTTGATTCACGAAAAGAACTATGACGCCATTGTCGTGAAGGAGATTCTGGATCGCGCCAACGTCGGCAGATCAACCTTTTACACGCACTTCCGCAACAAAGACGAGTTGCTTGTCAGCGGCATACATGACATGCTTCGCTCAGTTCAATCAGTGGGGCGGCCATCCTCGGCAACGCGGTACGAAAAGATCATGTGGTTCAGCCTTCCGATCTTCGAGCACATCAGTCACTATCGGCGCGCGGGAGAGGCCAGGATCGGGACCAGAGGCCGAGCGATCATTCACGAACACCTTCAACACGTGCTCGCTGATCTGATGGCTGAGGACGTCAGGGAAGAGTTTCAACGCCGGCGGGAAAAGGTCGGCCAGGTTACACCGGATCTGTTTGTGCAGTACGTGGCCTCGACGTTCATTCTGGTGCTGAATTGGTGGGTGGACAATCGAAGCCCGCTTCCTCCCAAGGACGTCAACGACGTGTTTCGTGCACTGATCCTGCCTACCATGGCGGCGGCCTTGGAGTAATGCGGAGAACGCCATTCGAAATGACCGCCTTCACGTCAGGCACGTTCAGGCTCGATGCCCGATTGGAAGGGTCTTTTCAGCAACTCGGGCGCATCCCCGCGCCACCGGACCATGTTGACTGGGGCGGGTGGCGCTTTGAGGTCATGGACATGGACGGCCGCTGGACCGATAAACTGCTCATCACCCCCGTGCCCTCATCCGCCCCGGATGGGGAGGCCGAGCCGGAGGATGCGTCACGTCCATCATAGCTCCACCGTGGTTCACATGGGAGCGACCTCGGGTGCCGCATGCGCATGCGCTGGTAAGCCGTCGTGGACGTGCTCGGCGATCTGATGATAGTGCGCGCCCGCCTCATCGGCGGGGTCGACGTGCACGATGACGCCGCTGAGGTAGCGCACGTGGTGGAGGAGCTGGTGGCGGACCTCCTTGGCGATGGCATGCCCCTCGGACACCGACAGTGCCGGTGCCACCGCAATACTCACTTCTGCCCGGAGGTAATGGCCCACCCAGCGGGCTTGCACCTCTGTCACCGCCTGCACCTCTGAGACGTGCGCGGCGGCATGCCGAAGCTCGTGGATGACCTCTGGGTCCACCCCATCTAACGCCCGGTGCAAGACTATCGTGCCCGACTGCCACACGAGCCACAGGATGGCTGCGGTGATGACGAGGCCGATGACGGGGTCGGCCAGTGGGTAGCCGAGCCAGACGCCTAAGGCGCCGGCCAACACCGCCAAACTGGTCCACCCATCCACCCGCGCATGATAGCCATCGGCGATGAGCGCCGCGCTGCCGATGGCTCGTCCCACCTTGATGCGAAAGATGGCCACGGCCTCGTTGCCCAGAAAGCCGACGATGGATGCCACCGCCACAGTCCCGAGATACGCTACCGGCTGGGGATGGACGAGGCGCATGACGGCTTCATAGCCTGCCAGAAGGGCGCTCAAGGCCATGATGAGCACGATCGCCATGCCGGCGAGGTCCTCAAGGCGGCCGAAGCCGTAGGTGAACCGCTCAGTGGGCCGGCGGCGGGCCAGGGCAAAGGCCACCCACAGCGGCAGCGCCGTGGCGGCATCGCCGAAATTATGAATGGTATCGGCCAGGAGGGCCACGCTCCCCGAGAGCGCGACGACGACCAGCTGAAAGCCGGCGGTGACGAGCAAGCCCACACACGACCACTTGAGGGCCCACATGCCGCGCGCGGTGGTGACGATGGCAGGGTCGGCTATGCCATGCAGATGGCTATGGCCGGCGTGTGCGTGTGGATGGGAAGATCGGTCAGCATGCTGATGCGTCACGACAGTTCTCCTTAGAGCCATGCCCCCGTCTCTTAGAAGAGCTCTTCCAGATGGCCGCCAGTGAGGAACGCTAGGAGCACTCGCACCAGTGGATGGTCCCGATACGGCCAGAGGAGGGGGATGCCCCCCCACATGACGACCACATACACAATCAGGGCAAGGACGATCAGCAGCATGCCCATTACATGGGATCGACGAAGCCAGCGCATGGCGACCTCCCTCTCTGTGCTCATGTAGCCCTGGCTGGATTCCTGTCTCCTCTCTCCTCTACGTTACTCGAATTCTGGGGATTTCGCCACCTTCCTTGAGCACAGGCAAACGGCCAGCTTGTCGGATCCTACGGGGCGAGCCATGGCGCGCCATGACCACTTCACGAAGAGCGCCGGGATGAAGGCCCAGAGGCTTCTTCCGGAGGCTTCACCCGGCGGAAGAGGCACCAGAGGGTCAGGTCGTAGGCGATCTTGACCACACCGCCCACCACGAAGGGCGCGCTGGCCGACGCGGCGCCCCACAGGGCTGTGGCGGCGACCGGGCCCGCCGCGATCCCGGTGCTACGGCTGACGCTGGTGGCGGCGGCCATGGCGCTGCGTTCCTCGGGACCCACCACGGCCATAGTGTAGGACTGGCTGGTGGGGGCGTCCATCTGGACGAAGAAGGCGCGCACCAGCCAGCAGAGCACCGCCAGCCAGGCGTCAGGCAGGAAGGGGATGGCGATCAGGAGAAGGCTAGAGGGGATGTGCGTGAACACCATGGTATTGACCAGACCGATATGGCCGGCAAGCCTAGCAGCCACCCACAGAGAGATCGCCGTCAGCACATGGGAGGCAAAAAACATCAGGCCCAGCTCTTGCGCCGAGATGCCGAAGCGGGTGAAGAACCAGTATGAGGCCAAGCTCTGGCCCAATAGGCCGGTGCCGAAGCTATCCACCGTAAAGAGGCCAGCCAGGATCACGATGCGTTTGCGGGAAGGCAGCCGTAGGGGGTTGACCCAGCGCGCCTCGGCGGCCGCAACCTCAACGTCGGGGGAGAGTTGACTATAGAGCAACGCGGCGATCAGACTCAAGAGGACATAGCCTCCGAAGATCGCTTGAAACGAGGCGACCTGGTCGACGCCAAAGGCACGCTGGAATGTGGCGGGAAGCCCGGCGGCCAGCGCGCCCAAGGACACCGCCGCCGTGCCGACGATGCCGTAGAGAGCAAATAGCTCCGTCCTCCGTTCGGGTGGAGCCGTGGCCGGAAGGCTCGCTTGCTCAAGAGGACCCATGGCCCCGGAGGCGCCGGTCATGGCGCTGAAGCTCCCCAGGAACGCGGCCGCGGCGAGGAGTTGCAAGTTCTCCGACGTGATGAGCGCCACGCCGGTGATAGCCGACAGGAAGGCCATGACAGTGAGCAGCCGTCGGCGCCCCATCAGATCGCCGAGCAGGCCTGCCACCAGAGCCCAGAACACCGCGCCAGTGGAGCCAATGGTGAGGAAGAGCCCGATCTCGAAGAGACCAAACCCCTGGAGATCGAGGTAGATGGCGAGTAAGACCGAGGCCGCACTGTGCGCAAAGGTCCGCACGCCCCGGACCGTGATGATCAGTTTTCCGTCGCGATTAATCCAGCCAAACCGCATCTGGTCACGGCGCATCACCCTGACCTCCCTCAGTCGGTCGATCCCGCTCCCAGGAGTTTGTCATAACCCTGAGTTGCAGATTCTCCCTTTCCTAGCCCCGGTGTGTAGCCCCTCAACATTCACCCAAACGCCCAATTCACGTCCTACATGCGTGGTCTGGTGACGTACGACGTGCTCTTCTTCACGCATCTCGCCACCAGCAGGGATCATGTCACGGGCGTCACGCCGCATCCTGTCGAGCACTGGATGATGCACGTGGCTCGGCACGTCACGTTGGCTGATTGAGGTGTGCTGTCCTCTAGTGGGATGAGATCTGACCGCGTCCCCTAGACCAGGTATCGCCGCAATTGATGGGCGGGCGTCAGATAGCGCCTGACGGCCAGCCGGACGAAGAGGAGCGAGCTCACCGCCGTGGCCGCCGCGAGCATGAACATGACGACGATCTGGTACCGGATCGCCACGAGCGGCGAGGCACCCGCGAGGATCTGCCCCGTCATCATGCCCGGGAGCTGCACGAGGCCCACGGTCATCATCCCGTTCACCGTCGGGATCATCGCCGCCCGCAGGGATGCGCGCACCAACGGCTGCACGGCCTCGCGGCCGGAGAAGCCGAGGGCGAGCCGGGCTTCCACCTCGTCCGCACGGGCGCGGAGCTCACCTTGCAGGCGCTCGCCGGCGAGCGCGGCGCTGGTCATCGAGTTGCCGAGGATCATGCCGGCGAGCGGGATGATGTACTGCGGCTCGTACCATGGGCGCACCTGGACGACGATGGTGATCACGTAGGCGAGCGTTGCCGCCGTCGAGAGCGTCAGGGCGGTCGCCGCGATCTGGTGCCCGCCGGGAATCGGCTTCTGGAGCCGCGAGAGTGCCGCCTGCGTCGCGACGCCCGTCATCCCCATCAGGATGAGTACGACCCAGTACCATTGCGCCGCCGCGAACACCGCCGTGAGCATGAGCCCGACCCCATAGAGCTGCACAACGGTCCGGATGGAGCCGATCACGAGGTCGCGCTCGAGGCCCAGTGCCTGGCGGATCGAGACCGCAATGATCACGCCGACGAGGAGGAGGGCCACCGCGAGCTGCCAGACCGAGAGATCGATCACACCCGCGGTGCCTATCATGCGTCGCTCCTGACGGCGGGCGGCCACTCGCCGGCCAGAAAGGCGTGAAGCCGCTCGTCCGTCACGGCATGGGACGCGTCACCCACGAGACGCTGGTACGCCTGCACCCGACCCCCCACCAAATACAGCAGCCCGCCACCAAGGCGGCGGGCGAGCTCTGGCTGATGCGTCACCGCAATAATGCTGAGACCCCGCTCCTCCCGCAACCGGGCGATCGTCTCCACGACCCGCGTCACGTTGGGCGGATCAAGCGCCGAAGTCGGCTCGTCGAGGAGGAGGGCTTGCGGGTCGCGGAGGAGCGCCCGGGCGATCGTCACGCGCTGCTTCTCACCGCCGGACAGGGTGGCAGCGTCGCGGTCGAGAACGTCCGGGTCGAGGCCGACGTCGGCGAGGCCAGCGCCCAGCCGGGCGTCGGAGAAGTCGCCCGGGGTGTCGGCGGGCCGGAGACGCAGGTTGTCCCGCACCGTGCCCTCAAAGAGCACGGGCGTCTGCATGACGAGCGCGGCCCGGCATCGCAGCTCACGGGGGTCGAGGGATCGGATGTCGCGGCCGTCGAAGCGCACCGTGCCCGCCGTCGGCTCCACAAGGCGGTTGAGACAGCGGAGCAGGGTCGATTTCCCCGACCCCGACGGGCCCACCAGCGTGAGCGCGCCGCCGCGCTCCACGGCCACCGACACGTCCTGCAAGATCGGCACCGCCGAATGCCTTCGGCGCGTCGGGTACGCCAGGGACAGATGGTCCACCTCAACGATCGGATCGCTGCTGTCCCATCCCATACGGCTCACCTGCACACCGCGAGACCGCGCGTCCCACGCCTGGTGCGCGACTCCGGGTCCTGTTCCATACATCGGGCACACCCCTCGGTGTCACCCAGCATTACATGGGCCCCGACTATTTCACCAGGGCATCGAAGACCGCATCGATTAAGTCGACCACACTGGGTAAGGAAGGGTCCTCACGGTGATCACGTCGGCCGTATGCCGGCGGATGATCCCGCCCTCAGGGGGACGCTCACCGCACGCCTATGGCAGTCAGTGCACCTCTGCCATCAGGCGAACCCGGACAGCCCGCAGCGCTCCCTGTGGACGGCCTACCGTACCCATAGTGTAGCGGAGCGCTCCTCAGCGGGGGTGTGGGGGGGCATACCCCTGACTCCGACCTACGGCCTGAAGGATCTCCCATCGGTCTGCCAGTCCCAACCCGCCGCTTCCAGCTCCAGCAGGGCGGCAAACCGTCCGCCTCGGCTGATGAGCTCCTCTGGCGGACCCTCTTCCACGATCTGACCCGCCTCCATGACCAGGACCCGATCGGCTTCTTGTGCCGTGGCCAGGCGATGGGCCACGGTGAGCACGGCGCGGCCACTGCCAATGACTGCCTCGCGGATGGCACCTCGAACGGCGGCCTCGCTGGCACTATCGATCGCGGCCGTGGCCTCATCCAGCAAGAGCACGGCCGGGTCCCACACCAGGGCCCGGGTGAGGGCGAGCAACTGACGCTGTCCAGCCGAGAGTTGCACACCGCTGCCCAACGGCGTGTCATACCCCTGCGGCAACGCCTGGATGAAGGCGTCCGCCCCTGCGATGGCCGCGGCCCGCTGCACGGCCTCTCGGGGCACCGCCCCATCACCCAACGTGAGATTGTCGAACACCGTCCCGCGGAACAGTTGCACCACCTGTTGGACTACCCCCATCGCACGCCGGCGCTCGTCGTCGGTTAACGATGTGGGGTCGGCGCCAGCCACCCGGACGGTCCCGCTCCACGGGGCGTAGAGTCCGCCCAGCAGGTGCAAGACGCTGCTCTTCCCGGCGCCCGTCCGTCCCACCAAGACGATATGCTCCTCCGGCTGCACCGCCAACGACACGCCACGCAGCACGGGGCGGTTGGACAGGTAGCCAAAGCTCACCTCTCGCATCTTGATGGTGGCGCGGCTTCGGGATGGAGGCTGGTGCTGGCTCCTGGGCGCACGCTCCGCGGACGGCAGCGCCAGCACCTGGAAGATGCGCTCCAGCCCCGCCAGGGCGGCCTGGACGGTCTGCCACTCGTTGCCCAGGGTCATGATCGGGACAAAAAAGCGTTGCAAGAGCAGGACAAAGGCGGTGAGCGTGCCCAGCGAGATGTTCAGGGACGCCAGCAGGTCCTGGCCCGCCACCCCGACCCAGAGCACGAGGGCCATCGCCAGAGCCGACACGATCACCATCAGGGGGATGTAGAGGGCGGAGAACACGGTGGCGCGATTGTAGGCGGCCACGCCGTCGCGGAGTGCCGCTCGGAAGCGGGCGATAAAGGCGGCCTCGCCGCCGAGCGCACGAATCACCTCCACACCACCCAGCGTCTCCTGGAGGTGGGTATTTTGCAGACCGACCGCCTGGCGGCTGGCGCGTTCGGCATCGCGAACACGCACCTGGAACGCTCGGGTCACCAGCACCACCGGCACCACCGGCAGCGCCGCCACCAGCGACAGCAGCGGGCTGAGGGCCACCATGGCCGCGGCCATGGTGGCCAGGCGGACCACACCCAGCAGGACCGTGGCCCCGCTCGTTCCACTGGCGACACCCCCTGAGGAGGCCACTGCCCCGGCCACTGCGGTCGTGAAGAGCGTCGACACGGTTTCCACATCCGCGGTGCAGCGGCTGATGGTATCCCCCAGGGGGGTGCGGTCATAATAACTCATGGGTAATGTGAGCAGGTGGCTGAAGAGCTGCACCCGCAGTCGTCGCAGCACACCCTGCGCAATGGTGGCCGTGAGATACTCGGTGAGAAACCCCATCACCTGCACGGCCGCCGTGGCCCCCAGGTACAGGGCCGCGATGGCGAGCAAGCCCTCGGACCGGCCGTGGGCCAGCGGCCCATCGATGATCTTCTGCACTAGGAGCGGCGGAGCCAACTCCAACACCGCGCCCAGGAGCACCGAGACGCCTACCAGGGCGAGCCACCAGCGCCAGGGCTTGAGCATGGCCCACAGCTGGCTGAGGGTCAGCCCACCGTGCTGTGGGGTTGCGGCAGAGGCGTGCGTGTGGGTCATCGGGTGTCCCCCTGCGTCACATTACGTTGCGCTGACCAGACGCTGCGCCCGGTAGATGCGGGCGTACAGCCCATGGCCGGCGCTGAGCTCGGCGTGGGTTCCTTGCTCGAGCACGCGGCCATGGTCCAGCACCACCACCAGATCGGCCTGGGGAAATGCCGACAGTCGGTGCGAGCACAGCACGATCGTGCACCGCTGTGCGTACGGCTGCGACGGCCCGAAGAGCTGTCGCAAGGCCGCGACGATCTTGGCTTCCGTGTCCAGGTCCAGGGCCGAGAATGGATCATCCAGGACCAGCAGCCCTGGAGCCCGTGGGCCGGAGGCCGCCATCGCCCGGGCCAGGGCAATGCGCTGGCGCTGGCCGCCGGACACGCGGATGCCCCGTTCGCCAATTTCCGTCTCCAGGCCTGCCGAAAAGGTGCGCAGGTCTGCACTCAGGGCGGCGCAGGACATGGCCCATTCTGGGACCTGGCCATCTCTCGTGCCATCGCGGGCGTGGTCCTGAGTCTGACGCAGGGTGACCGAGCCCAGCAAGATGTTGTCGCGGACGGTGCCTGAAAAGAGGAAAGGGTCCTGGGCTAAATATCCCGTACGGGCGGCACGCTCGGCCACCGGAATGTCGTCCAGGGGACGGCCATCCAACAGCACCTGGCCCGATTCTAAGGGATACAGGCCCAGCAGGGCCCTGGCCAGCGCGCTTTTACCTGAGCCCACGGGCCCCGTGACCGCGACCAGGGCACCAGCGGGAATATCCAGCCAGATGTCGTGCAACGCTGGAGCGGTAGCGGTCGAGTATCGGAAGGTCACGCCGTGCAAGGAAACCGCCACCGGTCCGATGGACACGCTGGGCGGTTCAGGCATCGGCTCCTGCATCCCGGCGATATGGCCGGCACGGAAGGAGGCCCAAGGTGGCTCGCTGGAGAGCAGTAAGGGGCGAGCCAGGAGTGGACGGAGCCGCGCGTAGGCGGCGGCGCCGCCCTGGATGGAGTTGATCATCTGAGGCACCCGAAAGCCCCGGTTGACGAAGCGGAGATAGAGCTCCAGGTAGGCGATGAAGGCCCCCAGTGTCATGGCGCCGCTGACGACCTTCTCACCCCCTTGCCAGACCACCAGCAGGACGCCAGCGCTCATCAGCGTGGTATAGACCGGCCGGAGTCCGCTGCGCAGCCGCACCAGGGCCAGGTTGGCGCCTGCTTGCTCTTCCGAAAGCATGTCGACACGCTCGACGGCGGCTCCCGTGCGACCAAACAGCCGAAGCACACGGAGACCGGCCAACTGCTCCTGGAGCGCCGTGGTCAGGGACGCGTTGGCTTGGCGGGAGGCCGTGGTGCGATCGGCGACCCACCGACCCGTCACCTTGGCCAGCAACATGGCCACGGGCACCGGCAGCAAGGCCAGCACAGTCAAGGGTAGGTCGTAGACCAGCATGGCCACCACGAGCGAGAGGGAAAACAGGACAGTGTCCCAGGTCTCGATGGTAAACTCGCGTAGGCCCACGCCCAGCACCTCGACGTCGCCGATAATGCGCGCCATCACGTCGCCCACAGGGGTGCGGTCGATCCGTGCCATCGGCCAGGCGATGACGCCGCGTAACGCATCCCCCCGGACATTGGCACGGATACGGCCGTTGGCCGTCATCAGCCACCAGCGCTTGGCGATACGGGGAACTTCGGTGAGTAGCGTGCCGCCAAAGAAGGCCAGGGCAGCCCAGCCCACCGTGCCTGGGCCCACGTCACCCCGTTCAAACGCCAGAGCTGCATTGATCACCTGGCCTAGCAGGATCGCAGGCAGCACCACGGCGGTGTTCATGATGATTCCGGTAATAGAGCCGAGCACAAGCTGCCCTGCTACTTGCCGGAAGTATGGGCGCATCTCCCAGAGATAATAACTCATTAATGACAGATCCTCCCCCGATGTTTCGTCTTCCTCCGACTGCACAGGCGTGTTACTGCTCTCACATTCCCAAGCAGCCTCCTACCAGACCAGCCGTGACACGCACAGGGCTTTTTTCCCTATCTGCCCGCCACCTCTTCCGGAGGTTTGACCTGGCGGAACATCCACCATAGCGTCAGGTCATAGGCGATCTTGACGGTGCCGCCCACGAGGAATCGCGCGCCGGGTCCGATCGCCGTCCACAACGCTGTCCCCACCGACGGGCCGGCGGCGAGCCCGGCGCTCCGGGTCACGGTCGCGGCGCTCGCCATGGCGGTTTGTTCTGCGGGTGCGACGACCGCCATCGTGTAGGACTGGCTGGTTGGTGCGTCCATCTGCACGAAGAAGGCCCGCAGCAACCAGAGGGCGATGGCCATCCAGGCGTCGGGCACGAACGGCACAGCGATCAGAAACAGGCTCGACGGGATGTGGGTGAAGACGATCGTGTTCAACAGCCCTATACGCCGGGCGAGACGGGCTGCGACCCACAGTGAGATCGCTGTTAAGGCATTCGACGCGAAGAACAGGGCCCCCAGGGAGCCGGGCTGAAGTCCAAAGCGCGTGAAAAACCAATAGGACGCCAGGCTCTGCACGATGAGCCCCGTGCCGAAGCTGTCGACCGTGAAGAGCCCCGCCAGGGTGAAGATGCGGCCCCGGGATGGCAGCGTGAACGGGTTCGTCCACCGCACCTCGCCGCTGGAGACTTCGACCCGGCGGGAGAGCCGGCTGTAAAAGAGTGCAGTGAGCACAGCCAGGACGGTATAGGCGACAAATACGGGGCGGAAGGAGGCGAGCGCTCCGAGTCCGAGCGCGCGCTGCAGCAGGGTCGGCATGCCAGAGGCGAGCGCTCCGAGGGAACCCGCGATGGTACCGGCGATGCTGCTCAGGGCGAAGAGATCTGTGCGCCGTTGCGGTGTCACAGAGACGGCCAGGACGGCCTGTTCGAGCGGACCTGTGCCGCCTCCCCCGACGAACCCGCTGAGATTCCCCACGAAGGCGGCGATGAGCAGGACGGGGAAGCGCTCGCTTACCACGAGCAGAATCCCGGCGAGCGCCATGAGGCCGCTCAGGGTCACGAGGGTTCGGCGTCGCCCAACGGCATCGCCCAGCACCCCCGCCACGACGGCGGCGAGCGCCGCCCCCACGGCGCCGACGGTTAAGAAGGCGCCCACCTGCACCAGCGCGAAGCCGTGCAGGCCGAGATAGATCGCGATGAGGACCGCGACCGCACTCTGGGCAAAGCTGCGCGTGGCCCGGGCCGCCATCGCCATCCTGGCGTCCCACTCGACCCAGCTCAGACGGCCGGCTTCAGTCCCCATCGTCAATCTCCGCTATCTCGTGCTGTCCGCCCAAGCGCGCGTTCAGCCAGTGAAGGGTCCAGTGAGTAGCCATACCTACGCACTCTATGGGCAGGGCACAGGCCTGCAATGCCGCTGCGTCTTCAGTTCAAGGTCTCTCCGCTCCTCACCGCTCCAAGCGGGAGGGCCGGCGCGGTGGCGAAGTGTGCCGAGAGTGGCCCGGTCAGACTGCGCAGAAACGCCACGATCTCACAAGTCTCCTCGTCCGTGAGCGGACTGCCCAACTGCACGCGGGCCATCACCTGCACGGCCTCCGTCAATGTCGCCACCGATCCATCGTGGAAATACGGCGGCGTCATCGCCACGTTGCGGAGGCTGGGGGCCTTGAAGACATAAAGATCGGCGGGGTCTTTGGTCAGCCCGAAACGTCCCTGGTCAATCTCCTGGCTCCCGGTCGCCTTCCAGTATGCTTCCACGACCCCGAACTTCTGGAACAGCTGGCCGCCGATCCCGACCCCATTGTGGCAGGCAACGCAACCTCGGCTCATGAAGGAAATCTGTGGGGGGCTTCCCCCAACATCTCCATGCTCTCTGCTCATCACACACCCGTATCGACATAGACCGCTGCCCGATGGGTCTGCGGCATGAAGGCGTAGACCTTGTCCCTGTCAGCGTCGAGCGCGATCGTATGCGCGCCCCGCTCTGTCGCCACCGTCTCGATGCGTGCGAGCGTAGTAGTCTCAAAGACGTCGATGAGCCCGGGCTCACCGATGGCGACGCACAGGTGCCCGAGGCGTGCGTGGAGGAAGATGACGTCGGGCACGCCGCTCAACTCGTGCTCATCCAGCACCCGACCCGAACGCGCCTCCAGACACACGAGCTTCCCGGCGTCGCAGGCGCAGAACAGCCGTCCCTGGGCGCCGTCGAGATCGAGCCCATGCGGCCCGGCCGCCGGCACATCATAGACGCGGGCGATCTGCGTGGGGTACCGGGCCTCGATGACGACGATCTGCGGGGGGTCGGCGATGTTCACAAAGAACACCTCCTGGTGCGGGTCGAACACGGTCCAGCGCGTGCGCCCAGGCACGGCCACGCTGGCCACGAGGGCTCGCTTGTCCACGTCCACCAGCGACACCGTGTGAGAGCCTGGTTGCTGCGGATCGCCCACGTTGGCGGCCAACAGCAGGTTCCGCCCCGGATCATAGGCTAGGCCGTTGGGGCCGATGCCGACCGGGACCTTCACCAGGGCCTCCTCGGCGTCAGGGGCAAAGATGCCCACTGTGTGTTCGCCGCGATTGGAGGTGAACACCAGCTGCCGTGCGTCGGACACCAGGGCCCCGGCCACGCCGGTTAGGCCGGCGATGGAGTGCAGATAGCGGTCCCTTTCACAGTCGATGACGTCGACGGCGTCATTGGCCGTGTGGGCCACGTATAGGCGCGTGCTGGCGCGGTGGACCGCCGCATGGTCAAAGCCTCCCGGCTGGCGGTGGGCCGGCAACGCAATATCGGTACGATGTTCGAGAGCCATCGTGCGCTCCTTCGCATAAAGCCGCTCGTGAGGCCGTGCGCTGCGCCGGGGTTCAGCCCCCAAACAGGAGCCATCCTCGTGCGGTCGACCCCAAGACGGCAAAGACCACCATGACATTCGAGTGCCAGAGGCATCATACCAGCGATGCCACCCCGAAGATGACAAGCCTTCGCACCCCAGTGACGGCGTGTCCCCGTGGGGGGGCAGGCCATGGCCGCTCAAGCGCGTTCTCATCAGGGCTGTCAAGATCATCGGGCGCGTAGGATCAACCCTATGGCGGCACCTCCGGTCATGAGCGGCAAGGGGCTGAGGTGCCACAGCCCCATCGCCACCACGGTGCCCGCGGCCAGCGCCCCGGTGAGAGGGTCCGGGATTGCAGAGGGCAGCATCCGCAGCACCGCCACGGCGGTCATGCCGATCACCGCCGGGCTGATGCCCTGCAGCGCCGCGTTCATCCAGGCCAGGCGTTTGAGGCGTCCCATCGCGGGCAACACCGCAAGCATCAGGATAAAGGACGGCAGGTAGACGGCTGCCGCCGCGACCATGGCACCCCCGATGGCGCCGACCTCATAGCCCACGAAGGCGGCCAGCATCACGATAGGCCCTGGGGTGAGTTGGCCGAGGGCGAGACCGTCCAGGAATTGCTGCGGCGTCAGCCAGTGCAAGTGGTTGACGACTTGATCCTGTATAAACGCCAGGATGGTCAATCCGCCCCCAAAGGTCAAGGCCCCGACCTTGAGAAAGAAGAGCCCGATCTCCCAGAGGCCAGGGCTGAGGGACGTCACGGCGCGGTCGAGATCGGTGCCAGTGGCGGCAGGCATCGTCAACCACGCGCTCCCCCAATGGTGGGCACCATACAAGACCAGGATCACCAGCGCTGAAACGATGCCCCAGGTGCGCGCGCCGTACAGCGCGACGCCCGCGGCACCGGCGAGGAGCAAGGTGGGGCCAATGCCCAAGGGCGTCAGGCCCATAGCGAGAGCGGCGGCGACCGCGAGCAGGGCTTGCGTCCCATCGCGAACCGCCGCCCGGCCCAGCCGGTACACTGACATGGCGAACACCCCCACCACTACGGGGCTCAGCCCATAGAACAGATGGCGGATGCGCGGCAGCGCGCCATAGTGCTCGTAGATCAAGGTCAAGGAGAGCAAGATACAAAACGCGGGCAGGATGAAACCGAGGCCGGCGAGTACACCGCCCCACCACCCGGCACGGGTGTGGCCTAAGAAGATCCCGAGCTGGACCCCGCCAGGACCTGGCAAGGTGTTCACGAGCGCCATCCCCTCGAGAAACTGTTCCTTTGGTAACCAGGCCCGCTTTTCCTGGACCTCCGTCTGCATGATACCCACGGAGGCCGCCCCGCCGTAACTCAGAGCGCCGATCTTCAGGAAGGTCCCGATCACCTCCCGCCAGTGCTGTCGAAATCGTCCCGGCGTGGTCCTCACAAGTATTCCCTCCTGCTCCCGTATGACTTAGGATCGTGCCTGGTCCCCGTGGAGCTGCAACATACATGGGCGACTGCGATGTTGCGCGGTGCGATGAATAGCGCCTTCCAGCTTCCGTCCGCCTGTGAGGTCTTATCGTATGCTTCCTCATGTCGGTCTTAGGCCGTTCCGCCGGGGGCTCGGGCTGCTGCTTCGACCAGGAGCAGCTCATGAGGCGATGGTCTCTTGCCGCTCCTCCGGCGGCTTGATGGCCCGGAAGCTGCCGTAAAGGGTCAGGTCGTACACGCTTTTGAGCAGGCCTGCGAGCACAAAAGGCGCCCCCCACAGCGACGCGTTGAAGAGCACGCCGGTGAGCAGCGGCGCCCAAGCGCCGGCAATCGTGCGGGCGACACTGGTGAGGCCGGCTGCCGCCGAGCGCTCGTCGGGGTCGACGACGGCCATGGTGTAGGACTGGCGCGTCGGCACGTCCATCTGGGACAGGCTGAAACGCAACAAGAGCATGGCGATGACCAGTGGCAAGGTGGGCATGAACGGCACCAGCATCAGGAAGATGTTCGACGGCAGGTGCGTCACCACCATGGTGTTGATGAGCCCGATGCGGGCCGCGATGCGCGCCGCCGCCAGTGCCGAGCATCCGGCAAAGAGATTCGCACCGAAGAAAATGCCCCCCAGAAGCGCCGGCTCGACGCCGAAGCGGGCGTGGAACCAATAAGCCATAAGGCTCTGGACGACCAACCCGCCGCCGAAGGAATCGAGCATGAACAGCACCCCCAGCTTGAAGACGACCCCGCGCGAGCGGTGCAGCCCCAGGCGGCGCTTGGCGGGCGCGTTGACGACCGGAGCGACTTCCACCGCCGGCGACAGGCGCGTAAAGAACCAGCCCAGCAGCACCCCCAGGCCGGCGTAGCCGAGGAGGATCACCCGATAGCTGGCGAGGGGGGTGCTCCCCAGACCTTGCATCGCCTGGGCCAGCGCCCCGCCCCCCAGGGCCCCCAGCGCCGTGGCGAACGAGCCGACCAGGTTATACCAGGCGAACACCGGCGTGCGGTGCTCATCGGTGGTGGTCTGTGGCAGGGCGGCCTGCTCAATGGACAAAAAAGGGCCCACCTCGCCGCCGCTCGGGCTCATCGTCCCGATGAAGGCCGCCAGCACGAGCAGGGGCACAGCGCTGGAGACCCCGAAGACGACGCCCCCGAACACCATCAACCCGACGCCGAGGAGGAGCATGTGCCGCCGTCCGAAGCGGTCGGCTACCGTCGCGATCCACAGGGAGAGTGTGGCATCCCCGACGAGGGTCAGCGTGAGCACGAGGCCAATCTGCCCGTCGGTCAGGCCGAGCGCCGCCAGGTAGAGGGCAAACATCACGGAGAGGAAGCCAAAGGCGAAGAGCCGCACCACGCGTGCGAGGATGAGCAGGTGCCCGTCGCGGGTGAGAGTGCGCAAGGCCTGAATTTCGAGCAGGCTCAAGAGCCGCATGACGCTGCACTCCACGATCGATGGTCCCAAGGGCGCCGGGGGTGCCTCACCGCAGTACACCCCTCGGCGCGCAGCCATTCCACCACGGCGGCGGATATAGCTGCATCAGGCTTCACCCCGGCGAAGGTGATGTGTAAGTCGAGGCCGTGTGGCGTCGCGAAGCGTTGACACGAGGCAGCCGCGATGGCGCGTTTCGCCGCATGGTGTGGACATCGGAAGAGCACAGTCTGAGGCATAGACGCTTCCCCCTCTCGCTGCAAACACCCGCTCCTTCTCCTCACACGGCGGCTCCGACGCGGCTCGCTGGCCGGCCATGACCTTCTTCTAGCGCGGGAGGACGAGAATATTCGCGGTCATTGTCGGTGCATGCGTCTCGCAGCTGAGCTTGTAGGTCCCCACCTTCTCGGCCACAAAGGACACGCGGTACTCCGTGCCGCGATTCCATGTGGCCTTGGGCACGACGACCTGCCCATCAGGCCCGAGGACTCCAACCTCATGCTTGTCCCCGTTTACGACGAGCACCTGCAGCGTCACCGTGTCTCCCTGTTGCACCGTCACAAACCCTGGGGTCAACGCGTAGCTGTCGATTTCCCACACTTGTGGGGCGGTTTTGTCGGCCTCACCAGGAGGTTTGAGGACGTAGCCTTTCGACAAGGTTGCGGGGTTGACTGCCGGAGGCGCGAGCTTTTCCGTGCTCGTCGATCCTTTATACTCAACCGCATTCATGAAGATGGTGTGCTTGGCCTGTTGCCCATGAACGGCTTGGGCCAGCAGTACCAGAGACAGGGTCAGGACTCCATACGCTGATGCTCTCCAGATTGGCTGTGGTCTCATGTTATGCCCTCCCACGCATTGCATTCTCATGGCACATCATCCTTCCCAACCAACTCAGACTGGCCGCCCTGCGGCGTGTTATGCAAGGTCATGAGGGAACCGCAAGCGGTACAGATCGTTCTCGATAGCGAGATCCTCCTCAACGCGTAATGATCCTCTGACTGCGAGCCATCGGCGTGCATCAGATCGGTTTCATAACAGTATGACGCCGAGAGGCTCTTCGCTGGCACGCTCACGATCCAGATGACACGCTGTTTCCCGACCCATGTCGCGGACATGGGACCGTTGCAAGATGGTCAGGTCTCAACCTCAGCGCCATGCTGTTCCCCGCGCTGAGGGCAGCGAGAAGCCCACGGTCACGCCGCCCGTGAATTGCCAATCCGGAGCGCCGCGGCTGATGCCGCGCCGCACGCCTGCATCCAGAGAGACATATGCGGCCGCGGCCTGCCAGATGATGCCGAGCAGCGCAGAGTTGTTCGGGAGCGCCCCCCTGGTACTCTCCCCAGCCACCTCGCCCACGAGCCTGAAGCGCGGATGCACGGGGAGTTCCCCGATCACCCCCCAGATGCCGAACGGCTGGGCACCTGTTCTCTCGATCCCCCCACCGCCGTTCACATGGAGGGTGAACGGTGCCACCCGCCCGCTGACGATGCCGATGGCTTCGATGCCCACGCGTCGCTCGCCTGGCCGCGTCGACGGCAGCAACGGGCCCGCCTCCACCGCCACACTGAGGCCTTCTTGCTCCTGGAGCACGCCCTCCTTGAGGACCACCTTCACGAACAGCCCAGGATCGACGAGGTGCAGCTCCCCGGCATGGTCCCGCGCGACCGCAAATTCCCCGACGACCTCGAGATCCCTCCACAGACCATAATTGAGAACCAGGCTCGGCAGCATGGAGGTCTGCTGGCCCTGAGCTTGCTCGAGGGTGAAGTACCCGAGCTCGATCTCTGCCTCTTGCGGATCGGCCACCGCGGCATCGGTCGAGACGAACGGCCTGTAGGCCCAACCGTTCACCGCGCCGACGAGGCAGCCAAGCGCTCCCAACCAGCAGGCGAGGGCCGTCTGCCACGCGCGCAAGCGCTGCCACGCACGCCTCAGGTCGTGCACCGACGCTCTCCCCGGCGCAGGCATCGCGGCGGCCTGCGCACCGTCAGCGTGACCCGCTGCCCGGCCGGGATGTCGGCCGACGATCGCACTTTCAGGAACCGGCTGCCCAGATCGATGTAAAGGAGCCCCCCGCCGGGATAGACCGTGCGCGCGACGACGCCCACGAGCTCACCGGCCCCATCCGGCTCGACGTGGAGATCTTCGGCCCGGACCACCACCTGCACGGCTTCCCCAATGTCCATGCTTGACGCCTCGCAGCGGATCACCCCGCACGCGGTCTGCACCCGGCCATCGGCCACCACGATCCCGTCGAGGACATTGGTTACCCCGATGAAGCGCTGCACGAAGGCGGTGGCCGGGCGGTGGTAGATGGCCTCAGGCGTGCCCACTTGTTCGACCTGGCCTTGGTTCATGACCACCATGTGGTCGGCCAGCGTGAAGGCCTCCTCATGGTCGTGGGTGACGTAGAGCAAGGACAAGGGCTCATCCTTGACCAGGCAGAGCAGTATTTCGATGAACTGCTCCCGGAGGGCCACGTCCAGGCTCGCCAGCGGCTCATCCATGAGGATGACCCCGGGCTGGGCGATCAGCGCCCGGGCCAGGGCCAGCAGTTGCTGCTGGCCTCCCGACAGTTGGGCGGGGTAGGCCGTGGCGACCGCGTGTAAGGAGGCCTTGGTGAGCATCGCCTGGATCCGCTCGGCCCGCTCGTCCGCCGGGCATCCGACCCCGCGCAGCACGAAATCGAGGGTCGTTCGCACCGTCATATGGGGCCAGAGGGCCAGATCCTGGAACACCATGCCGATCCGCCGCCGCTCGGGCGGGACCATGATCCGCCCATCCCGGCTCACCACCTGGTCTCCGAGGCGGATCACCCCGCGCTTCGGCGCCTCAAAGCCCGCGATCAGGCGCAGCAGCGTACTCTTGCCACAGCCCGAGGGCCCGAGGAGCACGGTGATCTGCCGCGGCTCGACGGTGAGGGAGACGTCTCGCAGGATCGGTGTGGCCCCGTAGGCGAAGCCGAGGTGTTGGACGTCAATGATCGCCATGGAACGCTTCCCCAGATGCGCTCGCGACGAGCCAGCCGATCGCCGTCAGCGCCAGGAGGGTCATCAGGATGAGCATCATGGCCAGCGCCGCCACCACGGACGCGGGGCTGTTGGCCATGAGAGTATAGATCCGGACCGGGAGCGTTTCCTGCCCGGGAGGATAGATGGTCATGGTCGTGTCCAGGTCGCGCAGGCAGAAGATGAACGTGATCACCCAGGAGGCCATCAGCGAGTGTTTGAGCGTCGGGACGTGGATGCGGCGCACTTCAGTGCCCCACCGCACCTGGGCCAGCCGGGCCGCTTCTTCATAGCTGGTGGGGACCTGGCGCAGGGCTATGCCCTGAGTGCGGGTGGCCAGTACGGCGTACCGAGCGATGTAACCCAGCACAATAATCAGGAGGCTGCCATAGACCCAGGCGGTGGTGGCCCGGTTCCAGAGCAAGATGAGCCCAACCCCCAGGACGGTCCCGGGCAAGGTCAGGAGGAGGATCAGCAGAGAGTCAAGCCCCTGGCGACGTCTCCTGCCGGAGCGCTCGATGAGGTAGGTGAGGAACAAGCCGAGGATGGTGATCGCCGTCGCCCCCAGGGTGGCGGCGAGGAAGCTGTTAGCGATGCTGCGCCCTGACCCCGTCAGCGCTTCGACATAAGCGGAGGGAGCGCGGGAGGTGATGGCCAGGGCACCCAGCGGGAGGAAGACGGCCAGCCCCGCGAACGTGCACACGAGGAGGCCGATGGGGAGGCGGAGACGTCCCAAGGGGACGACCGCTTCCCGTCGGACCCGTCGCCCCACCACGGCGAAGAACCGGTCGCGCAGGGTATAGCGCTCGACCAGCAACAGAGCGGCGATCAAGACGAGGAGGGGTATGGAGAAGAGCACCGCCATGCGGTAGTCGTAGAAGGCGGCGAACTGGGTGAAGACCTGGACCGTGAACACGTCGTACCGGAGGAACAACGGGACCCCCAGCTCGGTGATGCTCAGGATCACCGTGAAGAGGGCTCCCAGGAAGACCCCGGGTGCGACGAGCGGGAGGTCGATCTTCGCCAGCACCGCCGGCCAGGGAAACAGCAGCCGCGCCGCCTCCTCGACGGAGCTGTCGATGGCCTTGACGAAGGCGTGGACCAGGACCATGGGCACCGGATAGTAACTCAAGCTCAGGACGAAGGCGCTGCCGGCGAGGCTGAAGAGGAAGGCGGAACCGGAGCCTCCGACCCCGGGGCCAAGGGTGGAGGCCAGGAGCCCCTGTTTCCCCAGCAGATAGAACCAGGCGAGGGCAAGGATATACGGGGGGAGGAAGAGGGGCACCATGAGGATGAGCCAGAGCGGCCCTTTCCAGGGGAGGTCGGTCTTGGCCAGGAGCCATCCCAAGGGCGTGCCCACGAGGGTGGTCCCCAGCCCCACGAGCATCCCAAGGAGGACGGTGTTGCCGAGGAGGTGCCACTGACGCCCGGTGAGGAGGAGCGCGCGAAGCTGCGAGAGCCCCGTGTCCGCAAGCGTGCTCACGACCAGCCAGGCCACCGGAGCCACGCCGATCACGAGGAACGCCAGCAGACTGACGGCCAGTGAGAGTTCCCGGGTGCGCGGGAGAGGACGTCTCCAAGTCATCGATACCCGACCCATGTGCTCAAGAACGGCTGGATCCGCTCCAGGGTCTCGGCGATCGTCGTGTAATCCACGTCCATGCCCTTGAGGGAGTCGGGCGTTGGCACCCCTTCGGGCGTCTTCACGCCCGGCCCGAGGGGCATTTGCGCCGCCGGAGAGACCGCGAGCTTCTCCTCCACCTCGGCCGAGAGCAGGTAGTCGATCAGCTGCTTGGCAGGCCCGGGATGAGGACTGCTCTTGAGCATCGCGACCATGTTGGGCATGATGAGCGTCCCGACGCCATCCTGATCCGGGTAGACCACCTCCACCGGCTTTTGCTCCGTGACGGCCACGTGGGCATCATCGGTATCGGTGAAGCCCCAGGCCACCTCTCCGGCGGCGACCAAGTCCCGCACCTCGCCGTTACTGGTCGCGATCCTGACGCCGTTGTGCCGCATCTGCTCGAAGAACGCCTTGGCGCGGCTCTCGCCCCAGAGGGCGAAGAGGGCCGCGGCGTGAATCGTCGAGGTGCCAAAGAGCGGGTTAGCAAAGGCGGCCTGGCCTTTCCACGCTGGGGCGGTGAGGTCTAGGACCGAGTGCGGGGCGTCTCCGGACTTGACCAGCTGCTGGTCGTAGACGATCACCCGCGCCCGTGCCGAGAACCCGGTCCAGTAGCCCTCGGCATCCCGATACTGCGGGGGGATCCGCTCCCGATTGGGTGATCGATAGGCGGTCAGGACCCCTTTTCGTTGCAGGACAATGGGCCGGACGGGATCGTTACTCCAGAAGACATCGGCCTGCGGGTTGGCCCGCTCGGCCATCAGACGGTTGACGACCCCGGTGCTTTTGGTCTCCTCCGTGTCGTACACGGCTTTGACGGTGATGCCTGTCTTGGCTTCGAAGGCGTTCAGGATCGGTTCCGAGAAGACCTGATCCTCGGAGGTATACACCACGACCTGTTCAGCGGCGCGAGCGCTGCCGTTGAGGAGGCCCACCACCAGGAGCGCGAGGCCGCCGATTAGCATCCGCATCATTGGGCTCCTCCCCTGACGCCACGCACGACCAGATCATCGAAGGCGGTGATGGAGTCGGCCTTGGTCCACAGGCCCACCTGACCGGCGCGAAAGCGGGCGTCACGATGATCGAGCAGGGGCTGGCCGTCGAGCGAGGCCTGGATGTGATCGCCCACCGCGACGACTCGGAGCGTATGCCACTGGCCGAGCGCCGGCGGCTGGACCTTCGCCGAGGCGAGCTGGTGCCGGCTGCCATTGTAATAATACAGCCGAAAATTGTTCTCTAACGCGTTGGCCCGCACGACGTAGTAGCGCCCGTCGGCAAAGCGAAAGACGATGCCGCCGGAGGCATCTTCCCGGCCGGACATCGGTTTGAAGCGGACGGAGACGTCGACGTCCGTGTACGGCCCTCCGGGGGCGACGAGCACGTCGAAGGCGTTCTTCACGGCGCGCTGGACGAGCACCCGTTGGCCGCTGGGGGCCCCGGGCATCTCTTCCACGGCCCACTGACCGTCGACCGTGGTCCAGCCCTCAAGGTTCCCCGGCTCGAAGTCGAAGCGCTCCACGGCAGCCGCCTCAGGGACATTCAGCTCGGCCGCGTTTGCCAGCGATGGAGCGCTGGGGCGGTCTGCGATGGATCCAAAGACCCAAAACCCGCCGAGCACGATCAGCGCAAGCCCACAAGCATAACGCACAAATGGCTTGATCCGTTGCATGCGAGGCTCCTTACGTGTAGGTCAGCTCAAACACACGCGTCACATGTTGTGCTAGCCCATGCCGATCCTCATGTGGAGGCATGGACGTAATCTTCTGTTATGTGAGGTCAGGCACACCAAACGCCGGCTCTGGCGCCGGGGCCCTCCCCCTGAAAGCGCCAGATCGTACCTGGGGTCTTACTGAGGCGGCGCGACGTCCTGCTGTTGCACCGCCGACTCATCCAACCGCTCCGCAACGGCCTTCGCCGTCTCATCCTTGACCAGGGTGACCTCCGCTATCGAGCGCTCCGACGCCACGAGCGCAGGCACGATGCCGACGAGGTGAAAGCCCCGATGGGCTTTCGGGGCATTCACGGCGACGGTGTGGAGCGACCACGGCGCCATTACCCCATCCGCACCAGCGGCCAGAGGGCCAGGCCGACGAGTCCGGAGAGCGCCACCAGCACCGGTTCCGGGACTTTGAAGCGCCATAAGACCCCGAGGCTGACGAGCCCGATGAGCGCCGTGGGCCAGTCGATGAGTGCCCGCGCGCCGAGCAGCACGACGGCGCCCGTGATGGCGCCGGTGGCGGCCGCAGTGGCCCCGTCCACGAAGGCCTTCAGCTGCGGATTATCTCGGTGGCGTTTGAACCAGGGGGCGGGGACAATGGTGAAGACATAGACGGGCAGGAAGATGCCGATCGCGGCCATGATCGCCCCGGCCAACCCAGCGACGAGGAACCCGATGAATGCCACCGTGATCACCACGGGGCCGGGGGTAATCATCGCCACCGCGACGGCGTCCAGGAACTGGTGCTCGTTCAGCCAGCCGAATTGCTGGACCACCCCTTGGTGCAAAAACGGAATGATGGCCAGCCCGCTGCCGAAGACAAACGCACCGGCCTTGGTGAAAAACAGCAGAATCTGGGCCAGGACATCCGTCGAATCGGCGGCGGTTCCGGCGTGACGGAGCCAGGCCTCGAGCCACCAGACGGCTACCCCCACTCCCATGCCACCCAGTCCCATGAGCAGACCCCGTTGCCAGCCCGGCCACGCCCGGCCTAGCAGCACCACCAGCCCCGCCAGGATAAAAAACTCCGCCAGTTCGGCTTGGGCCCAGATGGTGACCGCGGTGAGTATGACGAAGATGCCCCAGAGCAACGGATCGCGCTTGTTGGTACTGCGGGCGAGCTTGTACGCCGCGATGGCGATGATGGCGATGACCGTGGCGCCGATCGCATAGAAGAGCGCTTGCATCCACCACAACCCGCCATACGCGATGTAGGCGAGCGAGATGGCCACCACCATCAGAAACGAGGGCAGCACGAAGGCGAGCCCGGTGAAGGTGGCACCCAGGATGCCGCCTTCGAAATAGCCGATGGCGATGGCCACCTGTGCCGCGAGCGGTCCCGGCATGATCTGGGCGAGGGCGAGGGAGAGCTTGTACGTCTCCTCCGTGATCCACCGTCGGCGCTCCACCAGGTCCCGGTGCATGAAGCCGACCAACGCGACCGGCCCGCCAAAACCCCACGTGCCGAGTTTGAGAAAGTACACGGTAAGCGGCCAGCGCCCTACGCCACTTCCCACGACGGGCGCGTCGTAGCCTCGTGGCCCAACTGATTCAGACGGCGACAGTGACATCGTGATCCTCCAGCGACCCCTGTTCACGTAGGTGACGTCTGCATCCACGCCTCTAGGGACCGGCGTGCGCCCGGTTATGGCCGTTGAGTATCAAGCGCGGCCTTTAACCCCGTGGCGAGCACGCGGGTCGGGCCCACGCCCCAGTAGTGCAGAAAGACCGTACGCGGCGATTCCCCGATCATGTGATTATGGATCGCGACGATATTGATCCCAGCTCCGCGCAAGGCTTTGAGCACCGGCTGCACCTCGGGCTCAAACATGACGAAATCGCCATCGACCACAGCTTTCTCATCGCTCCCGGCAAACGCCGCCCATGTATTGACGCCCATGGTATTGCCGACCTCATGGCCGTCCATCTTCGTGGTACGCCCGATGGTGACCTTGTAGACGCCATTGGCCAATTGGCCCTTCACCCCGAGGACGTCCTCGATCGCCTTGGGATCCAGTGACGTTTGTGCCGGGCTGAGATCGACCCGCGGGACCTCCCCCTTGCCGCCGCTGGTGTCTTTGATCATGCCAAACACCTTGCCCACCGCTCCAGCCAGTTGCCCTTCATCGCCCATACCACCGATATGCATGAACATCACTTTTGGCGTGTCCCAGAAGAAGTGGTTGTGCAGCGCGGTGACCTCCAGGCCGTTGTCAAGGGCCGTGCTCATCACGGCATTCACCTGGTCTTCCAGCATGACCATATCGCCCATGACCATGGCCTGCTCTCCGGCCTTCTGAAACGCCGCCCACGACGTCAGTCCTAAGGGTGGCGTCATCTTGACGCCGGCCGCCGTGACGTCGAGGTCGCTGCGCGACACACTGACCTTGAACACGCCTTCTTTCTCGCTCAATTCGCCTTTGACCCCCGTCAGCCGCTCGATCGTGGCGGTATCAAGGGCCTTCTCTCCGGTCAGAGCGGTTGTTGGACTCCAGAGGAGCCCAACGATGGCCAACGTGTACGCGATGGTGAGGTGGTGAAGCATGCGTGCGTTCATGGTGATCCCCCTTCTCATCACCTGGTCTCGTTCATCTTTGCCTTGAGCACGTGCTAGCGTGCTGCATCCGTCTTCACCGTGAGGTTGTCGAAGGAGGTCACGCTGTCCGCCTTGGTCCACAGCCCGACCTTCCCCGCATCTTTAAATCTGGCATCATCCGCCTCAAACAAAAACTTATCGTTGAGGAATACCCTGAAGTGTGTGCCCTTCACCTCCAACGTGAGGGTCTGCCACTCGTTCGCTGGCACTTTCACGTTCACACCGGCAAACTGCTGGCGCTTGCCGCGTTCGACCCTGTAGAGTCGTACGTTATCTTCCAGGGCGTTAGCCCGGACGATGTAGTAGTTGTCCTGATCCCGGTATCGCGCCAGAAGTCCTGCAGCCTGGTCCACCGTCCCGGAGACCGGCTTGAATGTGACGGACACTTCCACATCTTTCGCCGCTAGGCGGTCATAGATGCAGAGTGGAAAGCGGGAGGACGTCTTATCGGTACTCGTCTGCGCGAGCACCTTCCCGCCGCTTGGGGCCGTGGCGTCATCAACGACACGCCATTCTCCTGGCCCTCCGCCGCCCGTGACCGCGGTCGAGAAGCCGGCTGGGAGCTCGCCCACGGTCGCCGTATCAAAATCCACCATGATGCTCTCACGTGCCCCCGTCCCTCCGGCCTCGGCCGAAAGCTCCCAGGCTATACACGCCAACAGGAGCAGCATGGCATATGCGCGTATTGTTGCCTTGCGTCTCGGCACGTGTGTCTCCCCTCGTGGTAAACTCAGAGCTTGACACGCAGCCTTTCCAACGCCAGCTCAGATGTGACCGGCGAGCTTGGGAACGGGCCACGTGCCACCGCAGTAGACATAGAGCGCATCGTAGAGAGGAAACTCGCGCTCGAGCTTCTCGTGGTCGCCGATCTCCATCTGCTGGAACCCGCCGGCAATGGCATCAAGCCCGCGTGATTCGGGCGTGAGGTCTTTATCCGACGTATCCGCCCCGCGCACGATGAGCGCCAGGCGGTCGAGGGCTGGGTCTTTGCCTTCCAGGTTATACTTCCGCATCACCGCGTCAAAGCTACAGAAGGGCCCGTGGTGGCCCAGTTCCACGCCCTGGATGTCATAGGGGATCGCCCCTTGTTTTTCGGCTTCGGCGAGCACCTCGTCCGCTGGCACATAGATGAACTCCGGCGTTGGATCGATAAAGCGGCTGATGAGCCACGGACAGGCAATCCGGTCGATTTTCGCTCGTGCACGTGTGATCCATTTCATGTGCGCTCTCCTTCTGATGCACGTGTGATTGTTCTCCCACGTCCGCCCAGCTGCCCTCGCCGGGTGAGCGCGGTATAGAGTCCCTCATAGAGGGCCACCCCGTGACTCTCAAGCTCGCAATCGGAGAGCCCCGCCAGGAGCCAGCCCTTCAGCACCTCATCGACCCCCGTAGTCTCCGGGTGTGCATAGCGGCCATCGCGCAAATCGATCTCATGGACAATCTCCCCCATCGTGCGCAGGCTCTGGTCGTCCAGGCCGAAAGCAGCAACCATGGTTTCAAACGTGCAGGGGTTCCCCCGATGCCCGAAGGTGCCCTCCCGCATGTCGAAGGCGACCTCATCCGGCCCGGGTGTCTTGGCGTAGCGGATGACGGCCGCGGGGTTGATGAAGCGTCGGATGAGCCAGATGCAGGCCAGCCGGTCCACATGTGGCCGTGGCCGGGTGACCTAGTGCGCCTCCCGGTAGGCCTCAAGGGCTGCAGGGGTCACGGATGCGGCCGCGCCTTCGCCGGCCGACAGCGCCTGGGCAATGCGCCCGAGGCGTGAGGTGAGAGGGCCCCCTTGCGGCGCATCAAAGAAATCGATGCGGGCCACTTCGGCGTGTTGTCGCCGCAAGCGCTCAAGCACCTCCCGCAACTGGGAGCGCTCCTCTGGTTTCAGCTCCGGGTTGAGCTGCGCTTCAAGCGCTGCCGCCTGGGCGTCGAGGGCCGTATAGTCCTCCGCCCGCGCCTTCCGGAAGCGGTCCATCAGTTCCGCATCCGAGAGCCCCTCGAACTGCTCAACTCTCATCACCAGGGCCTCCCCCTTGGCATGCTGGACCTCTTCGGCCAACCATTGGAAGGCCTCAAGGCACTCTTCCCGGGCGGGCAGGACTTGGATGCCTCCCGTCGGCGAGAATGCCCCCAGGCGGCCCAACCACCGCCAAAGGGCGACTCGGGGGCTCGAGTGCCCTTTCGAGGGCAACGAATAGGAAAAAACCACCCACGTCATGGTATGCCTCCTGTTCCGAGGATGAATGTAATATATGTTTCTTCGATATGCAACTTTAATTTCACCTGATAACGGGTTTTGCAGAAGACAGATTGCCCACAGCGCCTTAGAGCATTTCGAAGCGAAGGGCAGCGAAACGACGTATTGTATGCCTTCTACTCTGTTACCCCTTAATCCCTGTCACCTCACCCCCCAACACGACCGCTAGGCGGCCTTTGGCTTTCCTACGAAAGGGCTTCGCCGTGGATGCCTTCTGAGTCTTATGCGTATCATTACATCCGTTTCGACCGGACGGACGCCATGTCGGAGGAGGAAGTTCGGGCATTACTGGCAGAGCACGGCTTTCGCGTGGCGAACATAGGTTACCGCATCACACGTGACGGCCGAAGTTTTGAGTATCGCATGACCATTCGGACCACAGACCCCAACAACACCGCTCACCTCGCCGCCTCGTTGCGCAAACTAGAAATTGCCCGCGAATTCCGCCTTTCACCTATGGGTGACTAGGCGGAAATCCAATGTTACCTTCACACTGCCATACTCCCGCGACCACGCTAGGCTTGACATTTGTCGTGCCACATGATATATGCATGCGATCCTTTGCAGTACTTGCTATAGAGGTGGAGCATACGGGAAGAGGGTGTCATTCCCTCACGGGCGCGCCACTGTGATCGGGGACGAACGCCAACAGGACATACCACTGGCGGGGATACCGCTGGGAAGGTGTTGGCTAGTAGGACGATCCGTCAGTCAGGAGACCGCCCTCTATAGCTTAGACGAAGCCTCCTTCGCGGGATGAGGAGCGACCCATATGATTCCTTCGTAGACACCCTCACCGGGGATATCCGTGGGGGTTTTTTATTGCCCGGCGGTCGCACGAAGGACCATCGGAAACCGCGCTTAACGCTCGACGAGACTGGAGGTGCAGATGACGACAGTTGTGCCGTGTATTGGCATGGCGTGACTATTCACACTACTGAGGTTGGAATCTTCACCCTGGAGTATGGGGAAGCCGGTGTAAATCCGGTGCTGCCCCGCAACTGTGAACGGGGACGAAACCTGCGGCAGACCACTTGCCTAACGGCTGGGAAGGAGCAGGGAGTAGGATGATCCGTGAGCCAGGAGACCTGTATTCCGGGGTCCGCGAGCACACCCTTTCGCGGGAAAGGAATGCATCTCATGTGGCGACGACTGCGGAGAGCTGGAGTAGAGACCGTGATGGTGCTGGTAGGACTGACGATGATGGCTGATACGGTGGGCGCGGCGACTACCCCGGCTGAGCAACGTCTGCTCGAACGGATCCGCGCGCTTGAAGAACGACTGAACAAGCTTGAAAAGATCGAAGGGACCACGCAGCCCCCGACAGCGGCCGAAACCCAGGATATGGAGCGCCTCCTGGAACGCCTCAACGTGCTTGAAGAGCGATTGGACAGGCTCGACCGGACCAATGTTATCAAGAAGAAGGTTGAGTATGTCTGTCCCGGTGGTGAGATTCTCACGGAGCCTCCGCCCGAGGGGCGCTGCCCGGATGCCGCTAAGCCGCAGGTTCGGGAGACAGTGAGTACGGAGTCGGTGTTACGGCGCCAATCCATCGCTGAGCAGATCGAAGGTGCCCTCCAGGATGCCGAAGGGAAAAAAGTCGCTATCGGAGGGTCGGCGCGCGGTATCCTCCAGCAAGTCACCAACGGCCAGCGCGGGCAAAATGATCTCTTTCCCTCGGGGGCATTTGATCTGGTGTTGCTGTCGCGGCCGATGGCGAATACGACCTTCTACGTCGATATCGAGGCCATTGCTGGCCCGGGGCCCGATCGAGTGCTTGGGAGTCTGTCCCGCCTGAATGCCGATGTGGAGACGCTGGGCCTGGGGGGGCTGGGAATCGGCGGGCAGGACCAAAGGCTGGCGATACGGGAAGCCTGGCTGGGGTTCCAGTTGTTTAAAGACCGCCTCGATGCGTTTGCGGGGAAGCTCGATCCGACCAACTACTTCGATCGCAACGCTTTCGCCAACGACGAAACCTCCCAGTTCTTGGATGCAGCCCTAGTGAACAATCCGATGCTCAAGCAGCCTCCGAATGGGCCAGGCCTGGTCACGCGCTGGGACGCCAACCGCGATCTCGGTTTTAGCCTTGGGGTAATGGGGTCCCGCGAATTTGAAGGGGCGCTGTTTGATGGGCCGTTCGTGGCCGGGGAGATCGATTACCATTCAGCGCGACTGCTCGATGGCAACTACCGTGTGTGGGCCCGCCTGGGGAGGGTCCCGGACGATTTACAGCGGCAGACGTGGGGCATGGGCGTCAGCATAGACCAACTGCTGACGCAGCAGCTCGGCGTATTTGTGCGGGCGGGATTTAGTCAGTCGGACGGGATTCCTCAGCTCTCCTCCGCAGCGTCTGGAGGGCTCCAATTGAGGGCGCCGTGGTTGAGCCGACCACGAGATCGGGTGGGCGCTGGCTATACCTACCAATGGGAACCCATAGGTTCAGAGCAGCTGGCCGAGTTCTACTACAATTTGTTCCTCACGGACCGGTTGTCGTT
This sequence comes from bacterium, assembly GCA_046727435.1. GTDB lineage: Bacteria > Tectomicrobia > Entotheonellia > J063 > CAVPRW01 > CAVPRW01. Next base: position 48,232 of record JBKPCR010000213.1, read on the forward strand.
AATTGGCAACGTTCAGTGGCTCAT
>JBKPCR010000214.1:0-13575 GCA_046727435.1 bacterium
ACAACTGATCCTATCTCAAAGACGTCTGCCGTCTAATGCGTGACGCGGTCGTACTCGCTGAAGCGCCGATCCACTTCAGCTTCGGCCTTCTCGCGGGTATAGCCGTAGCGCTCTTGCAGGCGCCCGATCAACTTGTCTCGCTCTCCCTCAATCCGATCGAGGTCATCATCCGTGAGGTCGCCCCACCATTTCTTGACCTCCCCACGCATTTGCTTCCACTTGCCTTTCAAAGTATCAGAATTCATTCTCCACCTCTTCTCTCTCGAAAACCGTTTGGGAACGAGCGCCGCTCCCCCAGGAGACTGCCTCCTCATGGTGCGAGGAGCCCCTGGGCAGCGCTCTACACAGGAGAGAGCAAGAGAGATGCCGGACCTCCCGAACGTGCTCCCCCTGCTTGCCGTCTCCGAGGTGTCGCCCCACTAAGAGACAAGGACTCCCACACCCTTCCCGCCTCACCTGGGGTCTGCATGGGTGGGGTGTGAGGGCCGCGGTCCATGCCCCAACTTCTCTCTCAAAGTGAGAGATCCCTCTCATTTCAGCACCCCGTCATGGACATGGCTTTGACGATGGGTATGAGTCAGAGCAGAACAGCAAACCGACAGAAGGCCACACGGACCTCGGGTAGCAAATGCATGCACATGAACCGCTGCAGGAGGATAAGGTTGATGTCCAGGAACAGATGGCATGGATAGCCAAGGCTCGTCGGGCTAGGGTGACGCTGGTGTGGGAACTCCGAATGTCGCGCACTCTGTCATTCGTAAATTTGCATTCGACGCCAGTATTAGTGTTGGATTTGTGCCCCTAACGAGGGAAAAGCTCCTGCAGAATTTTCCCCGGCCAGCGTGGTCGTCGGGACCGCTAACCGGTCTCTGGCCCGCTCTTATCGGACTCTTGGCTCGAGTGTAGCGCCAAGACCTGCGCGGGGGAGGGGGGTATAGGCACAATGTCGTCCCCCAAATGCCCTCGGGAGTTTCGTCGCACATTGGCAGACGAAACTCCCCTTCCCCCCAGGCCCCCAGTGCGCTAAGATCTGCGGACCAGAGGCGGAGACGGACGTGACGGCTGGAGGGGGATCGCGTATGGACCCGCGCGATTGGTACGCAGGGATTGATGTGGCGCATCGGCGCCGCGCGTTTACGCTCGCCTGGCGCCTGTGCCGTAGTGAGGAGACAGCGGTAGAACGGATCATCCCGACTGCAGTGGAGATTGCCTACAAGAGCGTCCGCCGCAGGATGCGACGCGAGCGGGACAGTGCTACAGGCTGGAAAATCATGCTGAGTGATGCGCAACTGTTGCAAATTGGCATCTTGGAAGCCGCCGAGCGGGAAGGTATGGCACCGCAGACCGGCCCTTGGCTGCCGTACATTGCCGCCCTCACGCTGCGTACGCTGCAGCGGAGTTCCTTTTCCGTGGCCGTCGGCTTCGGACAGTGGTTGACGAATGGGTCCAGGCAGGAGGTCCTGAAGCTCTTCGACTTCCTGGACCCCGGCGGCCACACGCTCCGGGAGACGCAGGGTGTGAGAGATGAGTATGGCACGATTCATCAGCAGATGTGCAAATGGCTTCGGGAACACATGTCGCCCAGCCAGCCGCAGTTGGCGTTCACAGAGATCCCGAAAAGGGCGGATGATGCACGTTACCAAGCCCTGGCCGCCATGGTGCCATGGGAGAGGTCCCACCTGCCGGACACGTACGAGGCCTTCTCCGCGCTGCAGGAGGCCAGGAGAAGGGTACTTGCGGAGGGCCTCAACACGCTCCTAGGCCGATCGCACGGGCGCCGACGAAGGCGAGCGGCCGCGATTGCCACAGAGGTGGAGGTGGAGCGGGCGCACGTCTGCATATGCCAGGAACAGTGTCTCGAATGGGTGAAACGGTGGGGAGGCTTCGACACCGCCTTTGCGCGGTGGCGGATTCCCGCTGTGGAGGGAATGGCACAAGATCCCGATGAGGATCCCTGGCAGCCGCCGGGGAGCTCTGACTGGAATAAGATCGATGGGGAGATTATGAAAGAAATCGTCTGGAGGCAATGGCTGGAGAGTCGCCGCGGGCGAGAGCCAAACGCCACGTTTGAGGTGCGCGTCGATGGCCAGGTGCAGGCCGTGATCACCCCGGCCCGGCGCAATTCTGTCACGCTATCGTTACCGGCGTTCGCCCGCTACGTCGAGATTCAGGACCCCGAGCGCCAGGTGGTGGTGGCCACGTGCCATCTCATGGACCCGCACGATCTGCCCCGCAGAGGCTGGCGACGTGCCGTGCCCCTGTCGGCCGGCGGCATCCTGCGTTTCACCTTGTCTGCAACCCTGGAGCCAGGGACGGAAGAGACCGGCTTGCGCATAACGGTTGAAGTGTCGCCACGCAGACGGCGACCCGCCCCCACCCAAGAGCGCGCGGCGGTAGAAAGCGTGCGGGCATGGTGGTCACCGATGCTGTCCCTGCGGCCCCCCCGTTGGGCTATCGCGGTCATCGGCCTAATGCTGTTGAGCGGCGTGGTGGCTTACGCGCGGCTGTTCCCGCCAGAGGTGACCATGGCGGTGAGCTATAGTGATCAGGAGGAGGTGTCTGGCATCAAGGACGTGGGGCATGAGCTGGAGGGCCAACTGGGGGCAAAGCTTGTGCTGCGGCATACCAAACCGAGTAGTCTGGTGCGCGAGTTGGAAGAGATGGTCGCTGCCGGCACCATGAAGTGGGATCTCATCGGTGTGGATAACGACATCCTCGGGATCCTGGTCCAAAAAGGGTTGGTGCAGAATCTGTCACAATACAAGTCCTATGAGGCGTTGATCCCCACCACCCTGCTCCACCCCCTCGAAGAGGGGCTCCGAGTGGACGGGCGCTTCTACTTCGTCCCCTTTCGCCCCAATGTCAAACTCATGTATTATAACCAGGACATGCTCAAAAAGGCTGGGCATGACCAGCCGCCCGCGACCTGGGAGGCGCTAAGACAGCTCACCCAAGACCTCGCATCAGACAGCGCGGTCTCGAGGGGGCGTGTGGCCATCCAGGCGCATCCCGGGAAAGCCGCTGCCGTGACCGCGTTCGAATGGGTCAAATCCATGGGAGGGGATCCCCTGACCCTCGCGGATGCGGGAGCACGGCAGGCCTTTACCCTCCTGTGGAACTTGGCGCCTTACCTGGAGCCAGAATCAACCAAAATCCAATTTAATACCGCGAACGATATGCTGATCGACAACGAGGTGGCTATGGTCAGCAACTGGACATACGGCATCAAGGTAGTGATGGAAAACGCCGGGAAGACATACATCAAAGTGGCCCATGAATGGCCGGAGAAGAGCAAGTTTGTCCTGGGAGGCGATGTGCTCGCGATCCCCCAGGGGGCCCCCCACCCAGATCTGGCGATCAAGCTGATCGAGCGGCTCATCTCCACGGAGACCCAGCACACACTCGCCGCCCGCCTGTTCTGGGCCCCGGTGCGAGAGGATGCCTACGCTGGGCTCTCCCCGCAGGAATATTTTCAGGTGATCCGGAAAGCACTCGGTGATGCGGTCCCACGACCGACCACACCGGGGTGGGTGGTGGCCGAAGAGGTCCTCAGCGATGCCCTGCAGGAGGTACTGCGAAGAGGCAGGGAACAAGGAGCCCCGGCGACCGCCGCTGACATCGACGCGCTGTTACGCCCATATGCCGCACGCTTGCAGGAGATCCCGCGCGAGTATATCCCGTGTGCCGTGGTAGCCAAGAAGACCGCGCGCGCAGGGGGCTGTGAAGTGGAAGTGCAGACCGAGAAATCCTTCGAGGTCCTTGCCCGCGACTTCAACACCACGCCAGCCATTTTAGCCAAGGTCAATGGCCGTCGCGACCGGGAGCCTGTGAGTCCAGCCAATATGCAAATCCTGCTCGTTCCTAAGCATGAGCCCAGAAACTAGGGATATAACTTATGGTGCTACTGAAGTGTAGGTCCCACTGACATCTGGCAAAGCTTGAGAATGGGTCTGGGAGCACTGGGGAACTTAGTAACGACAGATGCGTTATAGCGAGGCCAGTCAGCACGCCACGACAAAGGGAATATCATGGAAAACAAGCATTTTTTGGGCTAGGATGCCTATCCAGTGCATTATTTACCGGAGCGATGTGAGGAATTCTTAAAGAGAACGACGCCAACCAAGAGGGGGATCATGTACCATATGGTCTGTGCGACATTTGTGCTCTTTCTATTTTCCATAGGGATGGCCAGCTTTTCGTCAGGAGAGACGCTCAGCATTTCCGCCTCTCTTGGAGAAGACGAGTGGAAAGTCATGCGGGAACAAGTCTTCCCAACCTTTGAAGCCCGGGAAAACTGCCGTATCCGAGCGGTCAATATCGAGGCGGGGGATACGCTGAAGAAAATCGAGGCCATGCACAGGGCCAACCGGATGAGTATCGACCTGTTGCTCCTGGATAATATGAACCTTGCTCCTTACGTTGAAAAAAGGCTGGTACTCGATCTCACGAAAGACCAAGCCCAGATCGATCCTGAAGTCTATGAATCACTCGTGAAACCCCTGACCTTTAACGACCGGCTGATGTTTTTTCCCGGCCGGCCAAATGTGCAGATAACCTACTACAACACGGATGTTTTTGACGGCAGCAACTATACAATTCCCGAGACCTGGGACGAGCTCCTTGAGGTGGCGAAACGGCTCAAGGCCGCCTATAAAGTCGGGAAGGTCGCCGTGCACGGGACGCTGGACACCAATACCACGACTCAGGTGTTCGAGTTCATCACCGCGGCAGGGGGAGAGATCACGACCTTAAACGACGCCGGATCCGTCAAGGCTTTCACGTTCTTGCAGGAGCTATCTACGTACCTGAATCCGGAAACCAAGAAAGCCAACTGGAATACGACGAACAAATTCCTGTCTGAAGAAACGCTGTTCCTGGCCCGTAATTGGCCGATCGGGATGCAGGTGATCGTGAAGCAGAACCAGAAGACCAATATCAAGGCCTACGCCACGTGGGCTGGCCCGGCAGGGCGAGCGACCATGATCGGTGGGGATGTGATCGCCATCACCAAACGCTCACCCAACCAAGAGCTGGCCCTGAAGTTCGCCGGGTATTTGATGAGCCGGGAGATCCAGACGCTGCTCGTGACCGAGCTCGGCTGGCCGCCCATACGGTCCGATGCTCTGGGGAGCGTGCCGGAGTGGCAGCAAGGGTTTTTCAAGGCCATCATGGAAGCCCTGCGCTATGGCCACTATCGGCCCGCCATCCTGGGATGGTCGGCGGTGGATAAGTATGTCAATCTGGCCTTTAAAGATATCGTCATGGACGGCAGAGACGTGCAGGCAACCCTGAATACATACGCCCGAGACTTGCAGGAAGAACTCGAGTGGCTCAAGTGAGGCAATGGTATGCGGTTTGTCAAAACGTACTGGCTTGAAATACTGATGGTCATCCCGCTCTTTGCCTATATCACAGGCTTCACGTTGCTGCCGATAGTGACAAACATCAAAGAGAGTTTTATAGACCAGAGGTTCGGGAGGAGATATGACATTCTAGTCTCGAGAATAGCGGATATCACGTACGATCTAGAACATGCGCTGGATAACGAAGAAAAAAGAGCCTATGAAAATGAACGTGCAGAAACCGCTCTGGCACTGGACCGTTTGCAACATTCCCCATACGCTGGCTTTAGTCTGAGCAACTATCGCAAGCTGTTCACAGATCGGAGTTTTATCAAAGCCATTTTCAATACGCTGGCGATTACCCTGATGGGTCTCTCTCTGCAGTTGGTGGTTGCCATGTCGATCGCCCTTTTGCTGAGCCGACCGTTTCGAGGTAAAGGCTTTTTCCGCACCATCGTGCTGACGCCACTTGGCATCCCCACCATCGTGTCGGCCACGATCATGACCTATATCTTTGATACGGCTGGGTACCTGAACGAAGTCCTCTACAAGCTGGGACTGCTCGGGGAGGTGCCGATTGACTGGGCACAGGGCGGGTGGCTCTCCATCTGCATGGTGGTGTTCGCGGATACCTGGAAGGTCCTGCCCTTAATGGTCTTGCTGTTCATCGCCGGCCTGGAAGCGATACCCCAGAGCGTGCACGAGGCGACGCAGATCGACGGTTCACCACCACTGTACAAGTTTTTCACCGTCACTCTGCCGCTGATGAAGCCGTATATCACCATCGCCCTCATCCTCAGGGCCATTGACGCCTTTCGCATCTTCGAACTGCCGCTCATTCTGACTGGCACCGCGACCACACCGCTGATTTCGACATTCACGTACAGCGAGTATACCAGGCAAAACTACAACCTTTCTGCTGCCAGCGGGACCATACTCACGGGCATCATTCTCATCTTTGTGTTCACCTATCTGTACGTCGTGGAAAGGGAAAGGGGAACCAATGCCTAAAAAGCTGCTGCAACATATTCCCTTTTACCTGTATCTTGCTGTCGTGGGTCTCATCATTCTGTACCCAATATTTTTGATGTTCAAGATTTCTGCGAGCTATCCGGCAGATATCATGAAACCCCATAAGGATTTGCTCTGGGGGCCAGCGGGAATCACCCTGGAGCACTGGCATAATGTCTTCACCTCCGGGCTGTTGTGGCCGTCGCTATTCAAGAGCCTGCTGGTGGCCACGCTGGTGATGATCCTGGCGATCCTGATCGCCGCGCCGGCGGCCTACGTCATTTCGAGAGTCGGCAGTCCGTTTAAATACCTGTTTATCATCTCGTTGTTTATCTCGAGAACCTTCCCAGAAGTCGCCATCGCCCTGCCTGTCAGCGTCGTGTTCTTGCACTGGAATCTTCTCGATACGTCGTTCGGGCTGATCCTGGCGCATCTCATCAAGGTCTTGCCCTATGTCGGCTGGATCCTGATCGGGACGTTCGAGGCGATCCCGCGCTCTCTGGAGGAGGCGTCCTCTGTCGACGGCGCCAGTAAGCTACGCACCTTACGCAAAGTGATTTTCCCGCTGTCGCTGCCAGGCGTCGCGGTCGCCGCCATGCTCGTCTGGCTGGAATCGTGGAATGAGTTCACGTATGCCTTGTATCTGACCGTGTCAGAAAATACACTACCGCTGCAGACGTACTACTATGTCAACCGCGGCGGCATCTTCAACTCAGCGGCCTATGCGACGATCATTACGCTTCCGGTCATTATCTTAACGTTTATCCTCCAGCGATACATCACCTCCGGCATGCTGGCGGGAGGGGTGAAGTAACAGAGGGACACGATCATGGCACAGGTGACCTTGCAGAAAGTCAGAAAAGTCTATGCCAGCGGCTATGAGGCGGTGCAGGGTATCGACCTCGATATCCACGATGGGGAGTTTATGGTGCTGGTCGGGCCGTCCGGCTGTGCGAAGAGTACCACGCTCCGGATGATCGCCGGGCTAGAAGACATTACCAGTGGCGACCTCTTCATTGGTGAGCGCAAGGTCAATGATCTGCCGCCCAGTAAACGCAACGTCGCCATGGTGTTTCAGGATTACGCCCTGTACCCGCACATGACCGTCTATGAAAACATGGCGTACGGGCTCAGAATCCGGAAGCTGAGCAAGGGTGAAATCCACCAAAGGGTGACCAACGCCGCGCATGTTCTGGGGCTTGCAGAGCACCTGGCGCAGAAACCCAAAGCGCTTTCAGGTGGTCAGAGACAGCGGGTGGCGGTAGGTCGCACCCTCGTCCGCGAGCCAGAGGTCTTCCTGTTTGACGAGCCCCTGTCCAATCTGGATGCCAAGCTCAGGGTGCATATGCGGGGCGAGATTATCAAGCTCCAAAAGACGCTCGCCACCACCATGGTGTATGTGACGCACGATCAGGTGGAAGCCATGACCATGGGCGACCGGATCTGTGTGCTGGACGCTGGCAGGATCATGCAGGTAGATACGCCGCTGGCCTTGTATGAACGCCCGGCGAATAGATTCGTGGCGACCTTTGTCGGTTCGCCCGCGATGAATATACTCCGCGGGAGGTTGGCCAAAGAGAACGAGACATATTGCTTCGTTTCAGGCGGGATGACGTTGACCCTGCCAGCGGACAAAGCTGACAAAGTGAAACCCTACGCGAACAAAGACATCGAGCTCGGCATACGACCTGAACACATTCTGGACAGGAGCCCCGACACTCAAGCTGACAATGTCGTCAGGGGCACGGTGTTGCTCATCGAGCTTATGGGCAACGAAATCATCGTGCATGTTGACGTCGCAGGCCAACCCGTGATCGGGCGCCTCGATGCACACGCTCCAGTCGCACATGGCGTTGAACACGATTTTATTCTCGACATGCGGTACAGCCATTTCTTCGATCCGGAAAGCGGACAAAATGTGAGTTGTTAACCCGACAACGACATTGGGGGTGTCGACGAGGTGCTCAGCGAGGAACCATGCCTGCAGCTCGCCGGTGCGGATGACGTCGGAGACGAGTAGGTCGTTGGTGCCGTCATCCCCGAGCGCGGCGACCCGCGCCGCTGCGTCGTGGGCGTCAACCAGGATGATCTCGTGCGCCTCGAGCAGCCGGGACAGCATCGCCGGGACCTCCTCGCAGCCGTCCGGTGGCCGCGGCACTCTCGTGAGCTCCGCCACGTGCCGGGGATCGCCAACCGCGACACCACCAAGGGTCTGTACCCGCTTGGCGATTTTGTCCACCAGATCGAGCTGCTCACTGGCGTGCTTGTCCAGCAGCAGGTGCAGCTGGTAGAAGGTCGCCCCACGCATGAGCCAGTGGTGCTTTTTGTATAGCGCATAGAGAATCCGCGTGTCGGCCAGGATCTGGTTTAGGCGCTGGCAGGCATACAGCCGCGCCTCATAGGAGAGCCCGACCGGGCGTCCTCGTCCGGGCTCGACATTGTCCCCTTGTTCGGTTCCAAGGTCTGGCGGAAGGCTCGCACCCGTTCGGCCCTCATGGAAGCCTCCTCCAGCGTCAGTAGGCCACCGTGAACCGCTTTCGGATGTGCTTCGGCTGCTCCACCTCGTCCAAGATGGCGACCGCAAAGTCCTCGGCCGAGATGCGGCTCTCGCCCTTCGCGTCGGTCAGCAGTTGATCGCCGCCGATCCGGAACGTCCCGGTCCGATCGCCCGGCTCAATGAACGCCGCGGGGCTGACGTAGCTCCACTCCAAGTCGGTCTCGGCGTCGTACACCTGTTTCGCGTCTCGGTGGGCGAGCGCGATGCCCTTCAAGGCGTCGGGGAGGGCCGGGGTGTCCACGAGCTGCACGCCCGGGGCGACTTCGAGGCTCCCTGCCCCGCCGACCACCACCAGCCTGTTCACGCCAGCGGCCTTGAGTCCGGTGATGAGCGCCCGGGCCGCCGTCACGAGCGCGCGGTCCGGGTCGTCCCCGCCGGGCCCGTATGCCGAGAGCACCGCGTCGTGCCCCTTGACCACGGCGGCAACGCTCCCGGCGTCGAGCACGTTCCCCGCCACCAGCTGGAGCTTCGGGCTCCGCTCGGTGATTTTCGACGGGTCGCGGACGATGGCGGTGACCTCGTGCCCGCGACGCAGCGCTTCTCGCAGGATGCGTTGCCCGATAGTCCCACTAGCCCCAACAAGTGCGAGTTTCATGGCTGGTGTCTCCTCTAAGGAGCTCTCGAAGGTCGAGCTCAAAGGCTCAAATGAGGTCGTATTGCCGCTTCCCTCCTGTGCGGCGTCTTTGAGCGTTTTCCTCTTCTGCGCCGACGTCGACACAGGCGACCAGCGTCCGGATCGCCGCAACCATGCGTGCCGCGGCGCCGCCGGTCAGCGGCCGGCCCTGGTAGATGTGCAGCGTCCCGCCGCGTCCGGCGTCGTGTCCGCCTGATCGATGACCCAGACTTCGTGCTCGGCGGCGATGGCGACCACCGGCAGTCCGACCCCGAAGCCTGTGACCGCCGCGCCGAGGAGGACCACGAGCGTCACCGTGCCTCGCACGTCCGTCTCCTGCGCGGCTCGCGCGTCAACACCTCGTGGAAACCGCCTGTGATACGCGGGTGGCCGTGCGCGACGTCAGCGTCCCGGGCAGACGGCGCCGGTGTCGGCCCACGCCTTGATCAACGCGCCGAACGCCTCCTGCGTGCCGGGCGCGGGCTCCCGGCCGACACCGGGCGACCACCCCCAGCCGACGAGCGCGTCGTGGGCCATGTGCTCAACGATCTCGGCCACGGTATGCCCGCCGTTCCGCGCCGGGTCCTTGACCTGCGCGCAGATCTCGGCGAGGGATTTCCCCTCCCAGGCCATGGAGGCGGGGGCGAGGTGCCAGTTGGCATGCCCTGGCATGCCCACCGCGTCGTAGTTGGCCGCCTGATGACACGTCGTGCAGCGCATGGCGGCCAGCCCGTGCCCATCAGCGCCGCGCCGCACCCAGGGCTGATGGGGGTGGCCGTCCTCGCCCTGCAGGGGCCGGTCGCCGGCCGGATGACAGTTGACGCAACGCGGATGTTGCAGGACTTTCCCAGCTTCCACGAAGAGCGCTACCGAGCGCTGCGCTGGATCCGCAATGCTCGTGAATGCGCCCACGGGCAGGAGCGGCCGCCCGCCCTGGGCGAACGACGGGGAAGGCACGAGCCAGGCCGCGAGGCTGCCCGCCGCGAGCGCGAGGGCGGCGCCGCCGACCAGGAGCTTCAAGGACACGCCCTGTTTCGTCATGTCACGGTCTCCGTCTAGGCGGTGAGCCGCGCCAGCGGCAGACGCCGCACGCGTCGCCCGGTCAGCTGAAACAGCGCATTCGCCACGGCCGGCGCGATCGGGGGCACCCCCGGCTCTCCAACCCCCGTCGGCGGCGCGGCGGACGGCGCGATGTACACCTCCACCTGGGGCATCTCTTCGATGCGGAGCGGCCGGTAGGTGTCGAAGTTCGACTGCTGCACCCGCCCCTGGACCAGAGTGATCTCACTCCACAACGCGGCGGCCAGGCCGTAGCCGATGCCGCCCTCCATCTGCGCACGGATGACGTCGGGATTCACGGCAACGCCGCAATCGACCGCGCAGACGACCCGCTCGACCTTCGGCAAGCCGTCGCGGCCCAGCGACACCTCGGCCACCTGCGCCACGAAGGTGCGGAACGACTCGTGCACGGCGATGCCGCGCGCTCGACCTTGCGGCAAGGGGACGCCCCAGCCCGCCTTCTGCGCGGCCAGCTCGAGCACCCCCAGGTGCCGCGGATGGTGCGTGAGCAGGGTGCGGCGGAAGTCTACCGGGTCCCGCCCCGCCGCGTGCGCCAGCTCATCGACGAAGGTCTCGGTCGAGAAGGCGGTGTGCGTGCTGCCGACCGAGCGCCACCACAGGACTGGCACCCCGACCTCGGTGGTGTGCAGCTCCACGCCGAGGCTCGGGATGTCATAAGGGAGATTCGCCGCCCCCTCGACCGAGGTCGGGTCGATCCCGTTCTTCACCCGCGCGGACTCGAACAAGGTGCCCTGCAGGAGCGACTGGCCGACGATCCGGTGCTCCCAGCCGACGAGGCGTCCGGCTGGGTCAAGCCCCGCGCGCAGACGGTGCACGTAGAGCGGTCGGTAACGGCCGCCCGTGATGTCGTCCTCGCGGGTCCAGACCAGCTTCACCGGCTGCCGGCCGCCGATCGCCTTGGCGATGCTGGCGGCCTCACCCGCCACGTCCCCGTTCGGGGTGGCCCGCCGACCGAAGCTCCCACCTGCGAGCAGAGTGTGGACCTGGACCTTCTCCGGCGGCAACCCGACGACGGCGGCGACCACCTGCTGGTCGATCGTCTGCAGCTGAGAGCCCGCCCAGACCTCACAGCCTTCTGGCGCGAGCCGCACGACGCAGTCGAGGGGCTCCATGGGTGCGTGCGCCAGATAGGGGAACTCGTAGACGGCTTCGAGCACGCGGGCGGCGCCGGCGATCGCCGCCTGCGGATCGCCATCCCATCGCGCCCGGGCGCCGGGCTGCCGGGCGAGCACCCGGTACGCGGCGAAGAGCTCGTCGCTCCCCCGCCGCTCGGCGCCGCTCTCATCCCAGTCGATCGTCAGCGCCTCGCGGCCCTTCCGCGCCGCCCAGAAGCTGCGCGCGAGGATGGCGACCCCGGCCGGCACCTGCACGACGTCGGTGACGCCCTTCACCTGGAGCGCCGCGGACGCGTCGAACGCCCTGACCTGGGCCCCGAACCGCGGCGGCCGGGCGATCACCGCCGTGAGCATGTCGGGCAGGTAGACGTCCAGCGTGAACTGGGCCGACCCGTCCGTCTTCGACCTGGAGTCCTGGCGCGGCAGGCGGCGGCCGATCAGCGTGAAGTCTTTCGCATCCTTGAGCTTCACGTCCGCGGGCGGCGGCACGGCGGCTGCCCTCAGGGCCAGATCACCGAAGGTGGCGCGGCGACTCGTCCGCGCATGGGAGAGCATGCCGCGCTCCACCGTGATCTCCGCAGCCGGGACGCCCCACTCGTGCGCCGCGGCGGCGACGAGCATCGCCCGCGCCGTGGCGCCTGCCTGGCGGAGCTGCTCCCAGGAGTTCGCCACCGCCGTGCTGCCGCCCGTGCCCTGCACGGCACCGAAGAGGAGGTTGTTGTAGCGCGTGGCGTCGGCCGGCGCCGATTCCACCCGCACCTGCGACCAGTCGGCGTCCAGCTCCTCGGCGAGAATCGTCGCCAGCCCGGTGTAGGTGCCCTGCCCGAACTCGATGTGCTTGGCGATGATCGTCACCGTGTTGTCCGGGGCAATGCGGACGAACGCGTTCGGCGCCAATACGCCGCCCGTCTGCGCGACCGCCTTACCAACGCGCAGGTCGAATCCGACCAGCAGGCCCACACTGGCGGCGGCGCTGCCCTGTAGAAACCGACGGCGGGTCAGCTGGAGCGATGGGAGCGGTGCAGTCTTTTGGGCCCGCATGGTTACCCTCCGAGCGTCTTGGCCGCCTCATGGATGGCGGCGCGGATACGAACATAGGTGGCACAGCGGCAGACGTTGCCGGTCATCGCCGCATCGATGTCGACGTCAGACGGGCGTGCGATCTCGGCGAGGAGCGCGATGGCCGACATGATCTGCCCGGACTGGCAGTACCCGCACTGCACAACATCGAGCCGGCGCCAGGCGTCCTGGACGGCCTGCGCCACCGCGCCGGACACCCCCTCGATGGTCACGACGTCGCGGTCTTGGACCGCCCCAACCGGTGTCACACACGCGCGCACCGCTTGGCCGTCGATGTGTACGGTGCAGGCCCCGCACTGGGCCACGCCGCAGCCAAACTTGGTCCCGGTCAGTCGCAAGTCGTCGCGGAGCACCCAGAGAAGTGGGGTGTCCGGATCGACATCCACGGCGCGCGACGTGTCGTTCACCCGTAATGTCACCATGGTTGCTCTCCCCCTGCTGGTTATGGTCCGGATTGCGATCCGCCGGCGACCCGTGACGCGGGCGTCTCCGTGCGTAACGTCGGTTGGGCCGACGGGGGCGGGACCCCCAACGATCCCCACCCCAACAGGCGCGCACTCGCCATGCCCGGAAACATCCCGTTGATATCACCGGCGATCGGCGGGTGTGATGGGCTCCCCAGGCTCCCTGCATGTTAGCTCGTCGGGCCGTCGACCGGACTCGTGGGCGAGGTGTTGCAGGCGATGCACGATCAGCGGTTGGGTCGCCTCGATGTGGTCGCGCGTTCGGCGATCCTGGCACCTGACAGCTCTTCCTGTGATGCCCAGGCGGTGGCGC
>JBKPCR010000215.1:0-6939 GCA_046727435.1 bacterium
GCGCCCTCGGACAAGAGCCGAGCGAGCAGCCGCGACTCGAACGGGTCCGGCAGCCGTTTCGCAGGGTTGGTCCCGATGCCGAGGCTGACGCTGACAATTGGCCCCGTGGCATGCTTCCTCAGGGCGCTGATGATCCGCTGCGCGCCAGCGACATCTGGCTGCGAAGGCACACAATAGGGATACACAGACGTTGCTATGCCAAATACCTGTTGCAGCCAGTGGGCTGTCAAGCAACTGAGCTTCTGTAGCCCTGCAGCACAGTAGCTGCGACTTTCGAAGAACAGATAAGGGCGTTCATCAGCCACCAATGGCAGCATGCCAAGCTGCGTCAGACGGGAGTCAGGGTCAACGATCACGTACTTGGTTGGGTCTAGCCCCAATGTCTCCTGCCGGAGCACCTCAACAGCGCACTGCCAACTCGTGAGTCGCTCGATGAGCCCGCCGCCGCGCGGGTATTCGATGTCGCACAGCTGTACCCGGGGGTCTCCGGCAAAGAGTTGCAGTGCCTTGGCATTGGCCACCAGCCTGATCTCCGCCGTCGGAAATACTTCCTTCAACGCCGCCAGCACCACACTGGTGACGGCTACATCCGCACCCAAGGTTACGCGCGACAAGACGAAGGCCTTCTTGAGCTGGTGAGTGTGCTCCCTCTCGAAAGGCAACGATCTTCGGATATGCTCGGCACGCCGCAAGAAATCGGCTTCGGTGACGAGGCCGAAGTGTCGCAAATGGCGATCGATCGCCGCCCCCGACGGTTGCCGGCGGCAGTACTGGATCACCTGTGCAAAGAGTCGATTGTATACCGCACAGGCTGCCGGCGTGAACGCATCGCCCAAGGGCTCTACCAGCAAGGGAAAGAGGCCATGGACGCCGATCCGTGCCAATACCGGCTCGTCCAGGCTTGCCAGTTCGCAGAGCAACGTGACCGTGTCGCGGAGGTAATACCCTGACGCGGTATGTTGCCTCAGGAACGCAGCTGCAGCTTCTGACGCCAGGCGTGTAGCCACCTCAGGCGTCAGGCTTCGCGCTTGCTGCAGACGGCGAAATTCGACCAGGGGGTTGACGCTGTCGAGTATGTTTCGAGTGCTGGACATGCCGCGCGGGTCTCCAGAGCCGCCAAGTGTCTCGTGAGCCTTCATGAGGATGGACGCGGGAAATTGTCGATAGCCCCAGCGCCTTTGCTCAACGCGGCGATGGGATGTCGGGTACCCATAGATACCCGTCTGGATCGACGAGATAAGCTTCGCGCAGGCCGTGCGGCTTATCGATGGTACCGGCCAGCACCGCGAAGCCAAGCCGGCGCGATGCGGCTTCAGCCTCATCAGGATTGCGACCGTGCAACCGCAGCTCCGCTCCCACACCGCGCGGTAGATCCTCGGAGAGACTGGCGTGTAAAGGGTGATCCAGGTAGGTATGATCGGCGTGGAGCATCCATTCAACTTCGCCATAGCGCAACACGGCGAAATCGGCATCGCTATAGACAACTTGGGCGCCGAGCACCTCACGGTGAAATGGCAGCGACCTGGCGATGTCTCGCACCAACAGGTTGAGCGTCAGCCCCTGCAGGGCATGACTGTATTGGGGGGCTGGCATCCAGGGATCGCCAGTTCGCAGCTTCATGATCTCTCTCCTTTGGCACCGTAGCTTCTGCACAGCCGTCATTAGGCAAGCACGCCCTGACGCATCAGGTGACACAGCAGTCTCTGCCCGGCTAGATCTTACCGGGAAGAACGGCGTAGAGCAAGAGTCGCGGTGCGCGGAATTCGCCAAACCACGTAGGCTACGACTCAGGACTTTACCAGGGCCTACGGACGCGATACAATTGGTCGCTTCTACGAGGGAGTTAACATCGATAGCGGGGGGATTTTCATGACAGAGGCGCCCAGTAGTGACCGGAAGGGGAGGGAGGCGATGACCTACAACGCTGTCGGCAAACCGATTGGCCGGGTCGAGGGGCCAGCCAAGGTCACCGGTGCAGCTACCTATAGCGCCGATATACGACTGCCCAGCATGATCTGGGGCAAGGCCTTGCGTAGCCCCCTGCCACACGCACGCATCGTCCGCATCGATACCAGCGCCGCTGAGCGTCTGCCTGGGGTGCTGGCCGTGCTGACCGCCAAAGATCTGCCAGACCTGCTCATCGGGCGTCGTGTGTATGATATGCCGGTCCTTGCCAAAGACCGCGTGCGGTTCGTCGGCGAGAAAGTGGCAATGGTGGCGGTCGAGGACCCCGATCTGGCCGACGAGGCCCTGGCCCACATCGAGGTCGAATACGACGAACTCCCGGCGGTCTTCGACGCGCAGGAGGCAATGAAGCCCGACGCGCCGGTCCTTCATCCGCAGTATCGCTTATATCCGCATGCTCCCGCCAAATATTTTTCCGACCTCCCCAATGTCCACTCCCACGTCACCTGGCAATTGGGGGATGTCGAGCAGGGATTCGCCGCGGCTGCACAGGTATTTGAGCATACCTTCACGACACACTATGTGCATCAAGGCTACATCGAGCCCCATGCCTCCGTGGTCGCAATCGAGTCGGATGGACGTGCACATGTCTGGCTCAGCAATAAGATGCCTTTTCGGACGCGGGAGCTCCTGGCCGATGCGGTGCAGATTCCCCAGGAGCAGATCCTGGTCCACCTGATCCCGATCGGCGGCGATTTTGGCGGCAAGGGGTCGCTGATGGACGTGCCGCTGTGCTATCACCTGGCACTCCGCACCGGGCGCCCGGTGAAGATGGTGATGACCTACACTGAGGAGTTGATGGCGGGCAATCCACGCCATCCCACCACGGTCGTGCTGCGCACTGGAGTGACGCGGGAAGGGATCATCGTCGCGCGTGAAGCCAAGGCGATCTTCAATAGCGGCGCCTACGCCGCCTTCAAGCCCACACCCGTGGTCAACATCACCGGTGCCAGTCAGGCTGCGGGCGCCTATGGTATTCCGAACATCCGCATCGACGCCTACTCGGTGTATACCAACTGTGTGCCGGCTGGACACATGCGGGCGCCCGGCGATCCGCAAGTGACCTTTGCCGTGGAATCCGCCATGGATATGATGGCCGAGGCGTTGGGCATCGATCCCCTGGAATTCCGGCGTCGGAACCTCTTAAGGGACGGCGACCGATTGCCGAGCGGCCATGCGGTGGAGCATGTGAAGGTCCAGGAAACGTTGGAAGCCGCTGTGCACAGCTTACGCTGGGGGCAATCGAAGCCACGCCCCAACGTCGGCCGTGGGCTGGCGGTGTCGCATCGGCATATCGGCATCGGTGATGCGAATGCCCAAGTGACCGTAGAAGGCGATGGCGCGGTCACGCTGCTGACTGCCGCGCCCGATACCGGCACGGGGTCGCACACCGTGTTGCGACAGATCGTCGCCGAGACGCTGTCGATGCCGATCGAGCAGGTGCGGGTCCAGGTAGCCACCACCGATGCCTTCGAGGCAGACTCGGGGGCTGGGGGCAGCCGCGTCACCCACGTCGCTGGTCAAGCGACCTATCAGGCCGCAGAGGAGCTGAAGACACTCATCTGTGAAGTAGCGGCGCAGCTCCTCGGCTGTCTGCCGAATGATGTCACGCTGAGCGGCGGACGCTGTGCCGTGGCGGCCAACGGTGAGCCCAGCCTGTCGTTGGCCGACGTGGCCAGAGCCGCCCTGGCCCACGAGCGCCCATTGACGGTCCAGAAGACCTATCGTGTGTCGGAATATCCGCATGTGACCGGCTTCACCGCTCAGGCCGTCGAACTGGAGGTGGACCCCGAAACCGGTCAGATGACGCTGCTTGATGTCGTCACGGCGCACGATGTAGGTACCATCATCAATCCACTTGGGCATCAGGGACAAATCGAGGGAGGGCTTATCCAAGGGATCGGTTTCGGCATGATCGAGGAGATGCACGCCGAGGAAGGGCGCGTCTCGACGCTGAGCCTCGGCGATTACAAGCTCCCCAACATCAAGGACATTCCGCCGCTGAAGACGGTTTTGGTGCAGGAGCAGCTCGGTCCGGTGCCGTTCCAGGGGAAATCGATCGGCGAGAGCAGCATCACACCCATCACCGCGGCGATCGCCAATGCCCTGTATGATGCGGTGGGCGTGCGCATCTGCGATCTGCCGATCACCGCAGAAAAGGTGTACCGTGCGTTGCAGGCGCAGCAGGGAGTTGACGAGGAGGCACCAGAGAAAGACAGGAGGAGGCGATGACTCACACGATTCGGATGCGGGTGAATGGCAAAGATTACACGGCGGATGTACCGTCGCAACGACTGCTCATCGACTGTTTACGCTATGATTTGGGGCTTACCGGCACTAAAGAAGGGTGCAGTGTTGGGGTATGCGGGGCCTGCACGGTGGTGATGGATGGGGTCCTGGTGAGCTCATGCCTGACGCTGGCGGTATTGGCGGATGGCAAGGAGATCACCACGGTCGAGGGCCTGGCGCAGGATGGGAAATTGCATCCGGTACAGCAAGCGTTCATCGATTACGGCGGCTTCCAGTGTGGCATCTGCACGCCGGGGATGGTAGTTGCGGCCAAGGCGCTCCTGGATGAGAACCAGAACCCATCCGACGACGATATCAAGGACTGGATGATGGGGAATCTCTGTCGCTGCACGGGCTATTACAAAATCATCGAGTCCATTCGCGGTGCTGCCACCCGCATGCAAACGGAGAGAGTCTGATGAATTCCTTCGAGTTTCGCCAGCCTGACACAGTAGAGGAGGCGCTCACCCTGATGCACGACCTCGGAGAAGATGCCAGGGTCATGGCCGGGGGTACGGCGCTGGTGATCATGATGAAGCAACGGCTTGTGATGCCCGACTGCCTCATCAGTTTACAGAAACTCCGCGGTATGGATCAGATTAGTGCGCGGAATGGCGAGATACAGCTCGGAGCCCTGACCACACATCGCGCCGTAGAGCGGTCCGAGGCGGTCCGCAGTCGTCTGCCGTCGTTAGCCGAGACGTACGCTCATGTGGCGACCATCCGCATCCGTAATGTGGCCACAGTCGGTGGGGCGTTGGCCCATGCTGATCCCAACCAGGATCCGCCGGTCATCCTACTGGCCCTTGACGCCCAGGTTGGGTTGAGGTCGACGGCTGGCTCGCGCCAGGTGGCCATCGGGGAGTTCTTCACCGACTATTATGAAACCGTGCGTCAACCTGATGAATTGGTTACAGAGGTGGTCGTGCCAGTGTTAGCGTCCCACTCGGGTAGCGTCTATCTGAAGTTCTTGCCCCGCACGGCAGACGACTATGCCACCGTCGGCGTGGCGGCAACGGTGACCATTGACCCGGCGAGTGGGACCTGCCGGGATTGCCGAATTGCCATGGGATGCGTCGCGTCCACGCCGGTACGTGCCCCGGAGGCCGAGGCCTTGGTGCGTGGACAGCGTCTCACGCCAGAACTGGCACGAGAATCGGGTGTCCTGGCACAACGGGTGACCGATCCCCTCAGCGATGCGCGTGGTTCTGCCGACTACAAGCGTGCCATGGTGGGGGTGTTCGTCCGGCGGGCGTTGGAGCAGGCTTGGCAACGCGCGTTGGCGTCGGCCTGAAGGGCGAGGGAACAAGGAACCTGGAACCCCACGAGGTGGAGAACGTCTGATGACTTTTACACAGTCATGTACTATTTCCGCCAGTCGAGAGGCGGTCTGGGATTTTCTGATGGACATGCAGAATATCGCCCAGTGCCTCCCCGGCGTTGAGGATGTCCGACAAGTTGACGCAGAGACATACGACGGCACCCTGCGCATCAAGATGGGGCCCATTGCCCTCGCGCTGCAGGGCACGATTCACGTCGAGGCCAAGGACCGCGACCAATGGCATGGGGCTATGCGCGCAGAGGCCAAGGATCGCAAGCTCGGCGGTGGCATACGGGCCCGTATGGGTATGGATCTGTTGCAAAAGGGAGCCGCTGAAACAGAGATGCGCGTCACACTCGAAACGCATGTGCTGGGCAAAATCGGGGAATTTGGCCAGCCAGTGATGCGCAAACGGGCCGACGCCATGTTGCAGGACTTTGCTCGGCAGGTCAGTGAGCGGCTCGCGGGCGGCGAACAGTGAGATCGGGTGTCAGCATCGGGGTCGGAAAAATTCCAACCCCAATGCTGACACCAAGCCTTGAGTGCCATCTTGTTTCTCTACCAGATGTTCCTCAAGCAGGAGATCAGGTGGCTCAACGAAGTTGTGTGGGCGAAAAACCGAGGAAACTCCCCGTCGCCTCGACTCAAGAAGAGGCTAAAGCGGTATTGAAAAGCTTATCGGGTATCTCATGGTTGATGGCAAGTTTGTTGTACAGCTCTCGCCTCCGGCTGATGGAGTGCATCCGCTACCGGGTGAAGGATATGGATGTTGCCTCTCATTACATCGTGATCGGGGACGGTCAGGGGGGCAAAGAGCGGGTAACCGTACTGCCCCTGAACATCAAACTCCCATGCAGCGCCATGTGTATGCTGTGAAAAACTGTATGAGCCGGATTTGGAGAAGGGGTTCGGAGCCTTGTCGATCTGTTGTGATCATTCTGGCTTGAACGTGCAGCGAAGATGGCTGGGAGCCTAGGCTGGTCGAAGAGAGGGAGGCCCAGCCGGATGGTGCACATGCCGGCGGAGTCATGGCAGCGAGAGCATCTTGGTTTAGGTATCCGGTTTTGATACCTTGAGGGTCAGGTCGTTCGGTGCTAGATCCCTATAAATATCAAATTCCACAATGGCTTAAGATAGTATAGTAAGACCTTCACTAAGAGATTAGATATCACTGTCGGATACATATGACGTTTCGTTTAGGATACCTAATCCTAGTTGGACTAACCCGCAGGAGCGGGGGATGGGGGTGCGAGCCTGGGGATAGCGGCATGGAGCGGGTGACGATCCAGCGGATTTTGCAGGAAGGCGACGCGGCGTTTGAAGGCCGCCACCCGTTACCGGGCTATGTGCGCAAGGCGGTGTGG
>JBKPCR010000216.1:0-12625 GCA_046727435.1 bacterium
AGCTCGGATTCTGCCTCCTTGCGGAGAAGAGCCGCACCACCCTTGGCCACCATGACTGGGTCCACAACCAGCTTCTCCACGCCAAGGGTTTGCAGACGCTCGCTGACGGCGCGGATGATCGCAGGATTGGACAACATGCCGGTCTTGACGGCGTCGATCGGGAGATCGCGCATCACGGTGTCGAGCTGAAGGGTAATGAACTCGGCCGGTAGATCGTGGATTCCGGTGACCTCCAGCGTGTTTTGCGCGGTCACCGAGGTAATCACGGAGGCGCCGTAGACGCCGAGCGCCGCGAACGTCTTGAGGTCCGCTTGAATGCCCGCTCCACCGCCGGAATCGGAACCAGCGATCGTCAAAGCTATCGGCATTGTCATTCCTCCACTCACTCCCTAACAGATCATCCCGAGAGCTAGCGGAATTGGGCGTAACCCATCGGACTCATATGCTTACGTTTGAGCTGGAGCCCTTCATGCGTGATCTCGAACGGCATCCAGTCGACCGGGTGCTCCGTGGCAAACATCTTCATGATCCGCAGCTCACGCCCAGCATCGCCCAGGCGCAGTTCGATAATATTGTCATGGTACTGGCGTAGCATCGCATCAGCCTGCGGATCTTGCAGGTCGCGACTGACGCAGCGCAACCCATTGATGCCATGCTTCATGGCCCACTCCTTGGACCACTCCAGGGTGCGAATGACCTCTTCAAAGCCGCCCCGGATCAGGTTCAGAGATTCATTGTCCGACACGATTCTGGTCGTCGGCGCGCGGGGAGCTTGTTTGAGCCTCTCCTCATAGAACACCCGTGTCATCTGCGCCGATGGGCGGCCCGCCACATAGGTCACCTGCGGATCACAAGGCGTGCTGTATCGGGGAAAGAGCTGACGAAAGCGGATTTGCTGCGCCTTCTCGAAGGGATCGATGTCCCAGCCGAACGATCGGAAGTAGGTACGCAGGTTTTCGACAGGCTGGTCGGTGACTTCATAGATACACGCTTCACCCGCGCACAAGCCCTGCCAGGTGAATTCCATGCCGATGATCGTCTTCCCGGTACCGTTTTCTCCGTAGATGAGCGTCCAGGTGCCGCATGGCAAGCCTCCAGCGATAAGCTCATCCAGTCCTTTTATGCCGCTCGGCGTTCGCTCCATAGCCTCCTCACTTATGTGCCCATTTCTGGATGGTGTCAAAGCGAACGCCGCCAAGCTGGTACAGCTTTTCTTTGTTAAAAATCATCTCCTCACGGCTATACCCGGCCAGCTCGAAGTGCTTGGTTAGGAAGATGGCCTCCTCTGGACAGACATCTTCGCAAAAGCCACAATAGATGCATCGCAGCATATCGATATCGAAGGCGACCGGATATTTCTCGACGTTACTGCCATTGAGTTCTCCCCCAACGATGGTAATGGCTTGCGGTGGGCAGATCTCCTGGCAAAGAAAGCAGGCCACGCACTTTTCTCGGCCGTTTTGGTCCGTGACCAGGGCCGGGGCCCCTCGGTAGTTGGGGGGAAGTTCCCAGCGCTGCTCGGGGTATTCCATGGTCACCTTCGGTCGGAATAGGTGACTGAACGTCAGCTTAAGGCCGCGGAGGATTTCGGGAATATACAACCGCTCGGCCAACGTGAGGTTTCCCTGCTGATCAGCCATCGTCCACGGTTCTCCTTGTGAGACGTCTGACGGTAACGGTGTTGCTCCACTCGCCACCATCACCGCGCCATATGGCACAGCGAACAGCGCCCCCAGTCGCGATGTGGCATCAGCGGGGCATTGACGCCTTGCAGATGACAGGCGATACAGGCTTTACGGCTGAGGTCGCCTTGGTGTTGAGGAATGGCAGAAAGCGCCGGAGCAGCATGCCAAAACGCCCATAGGAATCCGACGAACATGAGTCCACCGCAAACCAGGAGAATGATCCAGAAAATCCGCCGGCTGGCAGCTTCACTCGGCATCGGATTAAGGCCACCTGTGGATGATACAGCTGCCGGTGTGAGGCTTATAATGCGGAGTACGGTCGAGCCCAATATTCCGGCGGCTCAGGTTCGGGCAACAGGTCGCAGACAGAGCGCGATCACACCAACTGTAGGTAACCTAACACATGTCTCAGGCTATGTAAAGGAAAGGCAGGCCCTGCGATCTAATGTACAGGGCCTGCATAAGGCATGCGGTGAGCCCACCGCGGCACTCCTCACCGCTAGAACTCGGAGAGTTGCAGGAGGCTACCATGCTGCGGTGTGGGCGGAACCAACTCTTGCCCGTTGCTGAGCGCGGTGAGGGCGACCATCAGACGATCGAGGTCGACGCCATAGCTCATCGCCGCCTGCTCGATAGTGTGCTCTTCATTAACGGCGCAGGAACTGCAGCCCCCCAGGTGGAATTGGGCTAAGACGGCGCGGATACGGGGATCGAGAGCGATGGCGTCAGCGATTTTCATGGATGGTTCAAAGAAAGAGCCACCCGACTGCTGCCGCATCAAGCTTCGGAGGGCTTGCAGCTCCTTCTGCATGGTGCTTTCCAGTTCATTCAGCCGGGCCTGTGCCAGATAGAGACGGCGCTGCGCATCGCGCAGCACATCTCGCAAAAACCGCTGCCTGAAGAAAGTTATAGCGGCGATGCCCAGCGCGACACAAGCTATTAGCGCGATCAGCACGGTGATCATGGCCTCTCTCCAGGACCGTTTTAGTCTTTATTACCCGATAGCTCCCACAGAATCACACCCGGTGAAAACTGGCTACGTTGCAGGCGCTGTTTAAGCAGCAACACCTTCTCGCTTTCCGTCTGGAAGGGATCGTTGAACCGAACCCAGAAGTTCATCAAATGCCCAAACCGAATGTAGTTCCAATCGAGGTCGTAATGGATCTTCTGTTCCTTCGCCAGTTTGATGAGCTCCCCGCGCAGCTTCGCACGAGTGTTGGGCGGCGGGCACAAAGTCGCTTTCATCACCTCATCATCGGTGACGATGCGGGCGATATTGCCTTGCCGCGCCAGGAGATAATAGAGGCCTCGCTTGACGTGGATGTCGTGATATTGCAGGTCGAGCATCAGGATCTTGTCGGTGGCTGCCTCGATGCCGCGTCGCTGCAAGTACTGTCCGAACCAATAGCGCTTGATCACCCAGTCGATTTCCCGCCGCAGCAGCATGGGATCAGTTTCGAGGCACTCCAGCACATGTTCCCATTTGCGCAAGATGTCTTGCGTTTCCTCATCGGCCTCATGCACCGAAAAGTAGGTTTGCGCCAGGTGCAAATATTCACGCTGGATCTGCAACGCCGTCATGCTGCGCCCATCACTCAACGTGAGAGGGACCGACACGTCGGGATTCTGCGAGATCTCCTGCAGGGCGCGAATCGGCTCTTTGAGGGAAAAATCCTTGGTGATGAAATTTGCCTCAATCATTTCGAGCACCACGGCGGTCGTACCCATTTTCAGCAAGGTGGTATATTCTGACATGTTGGAGTCGGCAAAGGTGATATGCAAGCGCCGGTAGCGCTCTTTATCGGCGTGCGGTTCATCGCGCAGGTTAATGATACCGCGTTCGTTGGTGGTCGTGCCAGACAGCTCCTGGCGGATGTATGGCGCGCGCTGGGAGAGGTGGAATGAGATACCATTCTTGTCCCGCACGTACCGCCCCGCGCCGCAGAAGATTTGTCGGGTCACCAGGAAGGGGATCAACTGCTCAGCCAGTTGATAGAAATCAACCGATCGGCTGACCAAGTAATTTTCGTGACAACCGTACGAATTGCCGACGGAGTCCGTATTGTTTTTGTAGATATACAGGCTTCCAACTAGCCCTTCCTCGCGAAGCTTCACCTCCGTGCAGCTCAACAAGCCCTCGAGGATCCGCTCCCCTGCCTTGTCATAGGCCACGACATCGTGTGGACTAGCGCATTCAGGGGTGGCGTATTCGGGATGTGAGCCAGTGTCGAGATAAAAGCGCGCGCCATTTTCGAGGAAAGCGTTGAGATGGCCCTCGACCGTGGCCAACTCTTCGAACAGATAACGAACCGCCTTTTCGGTGGACGAGGTGCGTGCTCCTTGACT
Organism: bacterium; assembly: GCA_046727435.1. Classification (GTDB taxonomy): domain Bacteria; phylum Tectomicrobia; class Entotheonellia; order J063; family CAVPRW01; genus CAVPRW01. The sequence continues at coordinate 4,032 of JBKPCR010000216.1, forward strand.
TGAGTAAATGATGCCGTATTCGTTCTCTAATCCATAAATGCGTCGCTTCATCGGAGCAACAGCTCCTCTTGCCGCACGTCCTGATCGTTTCCCCGTCGCCCCCACACACGCGGGAGCGATGAAGAGCGCTAGCGTGCGTTACAGGGCCTTGGCAACGATCTCGGCGAGATCCTGCACGGCCAAGGATTCCTCAACATGGACCCCGCGAATGCCGTCCTCAAACATCTGGAGGCAGAAGGGGCATGCACTTCCGATCACGTCTGCTTTCGTGCGCACGGCCTCCTCAGTCCGCATAAAATTGACTTTGCGCGGACTGTTCTCATCCATCCAGGCGTGACCACCGCCTGCACCACAGCATAATCCCCGTTCACGATTATGCTCCATTTCCACCGTTTTCACACCTGGAATCTGCTGCAGGATATCGCGTGGTGCTTGGTAGATGCCGTTATGCCGCCCCAGATAGCACGAGTCGTGGTAGGTGATGGTTTGTGTGATCGGCTGCGTCAGCTTCAGTTTCCCTTCCCGCAAGAGGCATTCGACGAATTGGGTGTGGTGGATCACTTCAAAAGTGCCGCCGAATTGGGGGTATTCATTGAGTAACGTATTAAAGCAGTGGGGGCATTGGGTCAAGATTTTTTTTACACCATACTGCTGCAGCGTCTCGATGTTGCGCTGGGCCAACATCTGAAACAAGTACTCGTTGCCCAATCGCCGGGCGGGGTCGCCTGTGCATACCTCTTCTTCTCCCAAGACGGCGAAATCGACCCCCGCCGCTTTCAGGATCGTTGCCATGGCCTGCGTCACCTTAATGTTGCGGTCCATCAGCGCTCCGGTGCAACCCACCCAGAAGACGTACTCCGCCCCACCCTTCTCCGACAGCACAGGGATGTCGAGGCCTTCCATCCAATTCGTACGCGTGTAGGGCGTGCCACGCCAGGGATGGGAGCGTTGTTCCATACTGCGCAGCGTTTGCTCGACCGTCTCTGGCATACGGGCCTCATTCATCACCAGGTGACGCCGCATATCGACTATGGTATCTATGTGCTCGATCATCACGGGGCATTCCTGTACACAGGCGCCACAAGTGGTGCAGGCCCACAAGGTTTCATCCTTGATTACCGCCCCCACCATTGGGCGTGCCTCTACCCCATTCCCACCAGTGCCGGCGACGGGTGTTGCTGCCAGCTCATGCATATAGTTGCGAAGGTCTAAAATGACCTGTTTTGGCGACAATGGCTTGCCACTGTTATAGGCCGGGCATTGAGCCTGGCAGCGGCCGCAAGCTGTACAGGCATCGAGATCGAGGAGCTGCTTCCAGGTAAAATCCTGCAGCTTTGCTGCCCCGAAGCTTTCCGCCTCTTCAAAGTTGGGAATCGGCTCGAGCACCCCTTTGGGTTTGAGGTCCGACAGGAAGGCGTTGATTGGAGCCGAGATCATGTGAAACAACTTCGCCGAATAGGGGATATACGCCAGAAAGCCAAAGATCAACACCATATGGAACCACCACCAGAAGCGATGCCAGCTCAGAAATGTCTCCTGAGTAAATCCCACCGTGGCGGCGAGCTTGGCGATCACCAACCCACCGGGCGACCACACCGCCCAGCCGGGATGTTGAGCGAGCTCTGTGGCGCCGATGCGCATGCCTTCGACTAGAAAGCCGGTGAAGAAGACGATAAACAGGATGAGCAACGCCAAGCCGTCATCTGGCGTGTCGGTGAGGCGCTCCACCTTGCGCAGGTAGCGGCGTTCCGCCGCCATGATGAGGCCGATGATGCCCAGCACTCCGAAAATATCGAGCACCAGGCTATAATACAGGTAAAAATCACCCCACAGGAACACGCGGCCGAGGTCCACCTGCAGGGCGATCAGCGCTGTGCCAATGAATTCCATCACAAAGGCTGAGAAAATAAACAGATGCATCAGTCCGGGGTAGGCATCTTTAATCAAGCGCTGATGGCCAAGGCCATGCCCAAAGAGAGCCTTGACGCGGTCCCAAGGGTGATCCAGCCGTAAGGTTGGTTTGCCTTGTCGCCACAGGCGGTAATGCCGGTAGCAGCCCCATCCGAACGCGACCACCATGGCCACCGCAAAAATATACACCAACCAGCCGTAGGCAATATTACCGAAGATGACTCGTGTGGGCTCACCACTGGGAATCATGCGTAAGCATCCCCCCTCGAGACCGGGCACTTGTGACGCGACACCGCCCCCAGGCCATCGGCTCAGCCAAGGGTGCGCGGATCAGTGATCTCGCCGGAGATGGCGCTGGCTGCCGCCACATAGGGATTTGCCAGATATACCTGGCTATCGACATGCCCCATTCTACCGCGGAAGTTGCGATTGGTGGTTGAAATGCACACCTCTTTTGAGCCTAATACTCCGAGGTGCAGGCCAGCGCAGGCGCCACAGGTGGGGGGAGTCACGGTGGCTCCCGCCGCCAGAAACGTCTCGACGAGGCCCTCGCGGACTGCGTCAAGGTATACCTGGTGGGTGGCTGGGGTAATAATGACCCGCGTGTGCTTTGCGACCCGCTTGCCAGCCAGAATGCTGGCAGCTTGCCGCAAATCATCGATCTTGCCGTTGGTGCAAGAACCGATAAACACCTGATCGACCTTCACGCCTTGCACCTCAGTCACCGGAAAAACATTACTTGGCAGAAACGGTTTGGCGACCAAGGGGGCCAGTGCCGACGCATCCCAACGGTAGACGCGATCGTACTGGGCGTCTGCATCACTGCTATAAGCCGTCCATGGCCGCGTCACTCCATGATCCCGGAGGTAGGCTGCGGTGGTAGCATCGACCTCGAAGACGCCATTCTTGCCGCCCGCCTCGACGACCATATTGGTCACCGTCATGCGATCTTCCATCGGTAGCGAACGCATCGCCTCCCCGGTGAACTCCATGGCTTTATATCTCGCCCCATCCAGCCCAATCTGGCCGATGATGAACAGAATCAGATCCTTGCCGGTGACCATCGGTTGCAACGTGCCAGTCAACTCGAATTTGATGGTCTCGGGGACACGCAACCATGTCTCTCCGAGAGCCAGAGCGGCGGCGATGTCCGTGGTGCCCATGCCACTCGCAAAAGTCCCGAAAGCGCCATAGGTGCAGCTATGGGAGTCGGCTCCCACGATCAATTCTCCAGGGGCGATCAAGCCCTGCTCGGGCAACAGGACATGCTCAATGCCCCCGCTGCCCTCTGGGAAGTAGTGGACGATATTCTGCTCCTTGGCCCATTGTCGTAGCACGTAGGATTGCTCCGCGCTCCGAATGTCAGCGCTGGGCGCGATATGACTGTGCACCGCCGCCACACGCATGGAATCGAACGCCTGCTGCGCCCCCATGCGCTCCATAATTTTGAAAGTCATCGCCCCCATCAGATCGTTGATCATCACCAGGTCGACTGTGGCGTTGACCAATTGGCCCGCGTTGACTTCGTCTCTACCGCAATGCGCTGCAATGATCTTTTCGGTGATTGTGCTGCCCATCACTCTTTCCCCTTTGCCGTCGGCCGCGGTCGGATGCAGCTACGTGCCCTGGCATATCTGATCAGCGTGCAAATCCCCGGCCCCGGGCTCTTTCCCGGCTTCCCTCGTCCCTCCATAGCCTACCGCGACGTCACGATCTTCATCGACTGGAAGCCGCCTTGCGCAGCAAAAAAGTTCAGGGTGCTGACCCGCGCTGCCACCTGTCCTGCCACCTCATGGAACTGTTGCGTTTGCGGCGAATCAGGGGTTTTCACGACAATGGGTTCGCCCGCGTCGCTGCCGACTGGGATGGCCGGATCGAGAGCAATTTCCCCAAGGAACGGGATCGTCAGGCGCTGGGCGGCGGTCCGACCCCCGCCATACTTGAAGATCTCGGTGCGATGCTGGCAGTGCGGGCAGATGAAATAACTCATGTTTTCGACGATGCCGAGGATCGGGATTTTAACTTTCTCGAACATACCAATCGCTTTGAGGACATCCGACAGCGCCACATCCTGCGGTGTGGTGACGATCACCGCCCCCGTCACTGGCACCGATTGACAGAGCGTCAATTGGGCGTCCCCGGTCCCAGGCGGCAGGTCGACCACCAAATAATCCAGTTCCCCCCACTCTGCACCGCGGATCAACTCCTGGAGCGCTTTTCCAACCATGGGGCCGCGCCACACCACCGGTGTATTAAGGTCCAGAAAGAACCCAATGGACATCACCTTCACACCGTAATGCACCGGCGGTAAAAAGTGTCCGTCGGATTCTCGTGGCTTCTCCGTCACCCCCATCATCATGGGGATGCTTGGGCCGTAGATATCGGCGTCCAATAGGCCTACCTGTGCGCCCGTCTGTGCTAGGGCCACAGCCAGATTTGCCGCCACCGTGGATTTCCCCACGCCGCCCTTGCCGCTCGCCACTGCAATAATATTCCGCACGCCAGGGATGGCACCCTGTGCCGACGCGGGGCTGTGGGCGCGCACGTTGGACGTGAGCTGCATCTCGACCTGTTCGACCCCTGGCACGGTCATGACGGCCTGGCGGGATTCCTGTTCGATACGTTCTTTCAGCGGACAGGCGGGTGTCGTCAGCTCGATGGTAAAACTCACATGGGAACCGTCGATCATGAGGTCTTTGATCATGTTCAGAGTTACGAGATCGCGGCCGAGTTCGGGTTCCTTGACAGTGCTCAGGGCCGCCATTACCTGGTCTCGGGTCGGTATTGCCACAAGTCACCCCCTCTAGTCTAGCAACGAATCCCTTGGCCCGATGGCGATCCATCAACGTGATTCGTCACCCCAAATCTACGCCACCCTGCACCATTGCAGTAATCGTCAGAGCTTACACACGGGCGCGCTACAGCTCCGCGTCCATTTAAACGGGGATTTCCACACAGTGCCTGGCTGCGTCATAGTCGTGAGATACTCTAGCGCCTCCTGTAGCACCTTGCGCTGTTTCTCGTGGTCGGTCGGCTCGCCAACAGGGCATCCTGGCGGAAAATCCACAACCATCGCCCGCGGCACCCGCACACGCTTCATCATCTCCGGCTCAAGGGTCAGCGCAATTGTCACCAGGCCTGCCGCCTCCAAGACTCGTTGAATGATGGCCAGGGAGTGATTGCAGATCGGGGAGCCTGGGGTCAAGATCACCGCATCGACCGCTGCGGTGACGAGCTTCTCAGCGACGTCCTTTGCAGACCCCTCTAGCTGTTCCCAATGTGGTACCACCCCCATAAAGCTAAAATGCTGTGGTGCCACACGTTGAATGACGCCAGCGCTTTGCAATTCTCGAAGGCGCGTCAGCGGAAAAATGGCGTCGATGTCTTGTTCCAGCTCTGTGTTGTCGAAGAATGGGTGGCTCACCGTCAACTCACTAGCCAGCGCTGTTCCAGGGATTTCGCGAGATGAGGCATCATCGATGCCGGCAAAGGGAGGCGCCTGTCGCAAGTGTACCCCACCTGTGGTCACGAGGGCCACACAAGCGGCGTCAGATGTCTTTAGGAAGGGGGTCCATGGGATGCCCTCATAGTGAGCGTAGTGAAAGTCAGGAGCCCATTCCTGCTGGATGTATTCCTCTAGAATCTCGAGGTTCATCTCAGTCGCTCTCCCTCGATCTACGAGTATGCCCGCTGCTGTATCCCGCAGCGCTTCAGTGCAGTGCTAAAGGCAAGGAAACGGGTCCTGCACCGTGGCGCAGTGGCAGGCATACGCCTTGCCGTCGTAATCGCGCCAACGCCTGAGACGCGAAGAGGGGGAATACCACATCCCCCTCTTCGCAGGCTCTCACCTTCTCGGCAAGCGTTTATCTCTTCCCCGAACCCCAGCTCCGATGTATCGGCTCAGGAGCAGTCAACGCCTTGGCGATTAGTGGAACGATTGGCCGCATCCGCAGGTGGACTTGGCATTCGGGTTAGTGATCTTGAAGCCTGATTCCATCAACCCTTCGACGTAATCTACCTCGGTCCCAGCTAAGTACAAGGCGCTCTTGAGGTCGATGAAAATCGGCACACCGTTGCTTTCGATAACCTTATCTCCAGGAGCTGCCTTTTCATCGATCCCCAACTGATACTGCAGGCCTGAGCAGCCCCCGCCAGCCACCCGCATGCGCAGCCCGTAGCCCTCTTTTCCCGTTTGCGCCATGAAATCATGGATTTTCTTGGCAGCAGTTTCGGTCAATGTAATGGTCAAAGCCATCCCTCTCCTCCTTGTTGTCATGGCCGACTGTAGCGTCGCCTAATGAGCTCTCGCCGACCCCTCATCATGTTCACGCGCAGCCAATCACGCCCTCTGCGCCGGGCGCGCCCCACATGTTCCCTCTCCGGACACCAACACTCGATCGACTCCATACGCCTCTACAGTGCAACCGATTTTCCACCTTTCGGGCTTCGCGTCGCACAACTGCACGATTTCTATCTGCGGCATTCTCAAGCGACTTGGACACTACGCACGCGCTCCCAGCCGAAACAGAGACGACGCCTTACTTGTCTGCCTCGCCCATCACCGGATCGATGCTGCCGACGACCGCTACCACGTCGGACAAAAACCGCCCCTCCACCAACTTAGGGAGGGCCTGCAGCGCCACAAACGACGGTGAGCGAATCTTCAAGCGATAGGCGCTTTTCCCGCCATCGCTGACCAGATAAAATCCCAGCTCACCCTTTGGGGACTCGATGGCGCAGTAGACTTCCCCCGGCGGCGGGCGCATGCCCTCAATAACGAGCATAAAGTGATGGATCAAATCCTCCATCCTGGTGAGCACTCGGTCTTTGGCCGGGAGCATGATGCGCGGATCATGCAATTGGACCTCGCCAGCGGGCATGCGATCCAACACTTGGCGCACGATCTTGGTGCTCGCGCCCATCTCCGCCATACGGATCAGATACCGCTCATAGCAGTCACCAGCAGTTCCCACGGGCACTTCGAACTCGAGCTCATCATAGAGCAGATAGGGTTCCGCCCGTCGGAGATCGAGACCAACGCCGGAAGCACGCAGATTCGGCCCCGTTAAGCCAAGGTCGATCGCTTCTTCGGCACCGATCACGCCTACGCCTCTGGTGCGATCGATCCAGATCCGATTGCGTGTCAGGAGTTTATCATACTCTTCGATCTTTGCGGGGAAACTTTCGACAAATGTGCGGCAGCGTGCGATGAACCCTGGGGGCAAATCCTGATCCACCCCACCGATCCTGGTGTAGCTGGTGGTGAGTCGAGTGCCACACAGCATCTCAAACAAATTGTAGAGCTCCTCCCGCTCTCGAAAGGTATGGAAAAACATCGTATACGCCCCCATGTCCATCGCCATCGTACCGATAGCCAGGAGGTGGGATGAAATGCGCGCGAGTTCGGCGACCAGCACTCGGATATGCTTGGCTCGCGGCGGGATGTCAATCGCAAGCAGCTTCTCAACTGTCTGCGCGTAGGCCACATTGTTCGACATCGGGGCCAGATAGTCAAGCCGGTCGGTATAGGGGATAAATTGGTGAAACGATTTCACCTCAGCGATTTTCTCCTTGCCGCTGTGCAGATACCCGAGGTGCGGGGTGCATTTCACCACCTTTTCCCCGTCGAGCTCGAGCAACAGCCGCAATACCCCATGCGTGCTGGGATGCTGGGGCCCCATGTTAATCACCATGCGGCGCAGACCGCCTGCTATGGGCTCAGCCGTTGGAGTGTATTCTACCTCTGTCACCAGCGGACGCGGGAAGGGATCTGGGGCGGGCTGTTCACCACAGGCGATCTTCTCCTGCACCTTCATAATGCCATAGATGAGTGCCTCTGGACGCGGCGGACATCCTCCCACGTAAACATCTACCGGCAGAATCTTATCGACCCCCTGCAGCACGCTGTAGGAACGATACATCCCTCCCGACGAGGCACATGATCCCATGGCGATCACCCATTTCGGATCGGGCATTTGGTCGTAAATCTTCCGCACCGCCGGAGCCATCTTGCGGGACACCCACCCGGCCACGATCATCAGGTCCGACTGCCGCGGCGAGAACCGTAGGACCTCTGCACCAAAGCGCGCCACGTCGTATCGCGAGGCCACCATGGCCATCAACTCGATGGCACAGCATGCCAACCCCATGGGCATCGGCCACAGGGAATTCTTGCGAGCCCAGTTCACCAAATCATCCAGCCGTGTCGTAAAAATCGTCTTTTTGAGCTCTTCTTCGAGGTGCCCTTCTTCGACCAACGTATAGGGCGCACGGTCCATGCAGGCCATCCCCTCATTCACCTGGAGCTTGGTAGTCTGGAATTTCCCCAGGGGACGCAGTCGGCAGACCCTCATCAGCCATCATGAGTGTGTAGCACACAGCTGTCAAGCGTCCGTATGTCGGACGTACCACTGAGGTAAATGCCACAACTGCTACTATTCTAACATTACTTGCGGAGCGGAGGCAACACCCTCCAGGTCCTGGGTAGGCAATAGCGAAACTGGCTAACTTCCGCAGTCCTGGGCAGGAAGAGTCTACGGCACACGCCCGTTAGAGCCGATGAGCGAGATGAATTCCATCCGCAGGTGCGCATCCTCTTTAAATTTTCCCAGCATCGCCCGCGTGATGGCCATCGAATCCTGCTTCTGCACGCCGCGCATGATCATGCAGAGGTGGCGCGCTTC
>JBKPCR010000217.1:0-7629 GCA_046727435.1 bacterium
CCGCAGGGAAGCGCTCTATCCATCTGAGCTATGGGCGCTCGTCGATTCTGGCGGAGAGGCTGGGATTTGAACCCAGGGTAGACCTTTCGGGCCTACACACGCTTAGCAGGCGCGCGCCTTCGACCGCTCGGCCACCTCTCCGCAATGTTGGACCATACCAGCAAAACACATCCTCACGCTGCGAAACGGAGGGCGAGGGATTCGAACCCCCATGAGCCTCGCGGCCCGGTGGATTTCAAGTCCACTGCCTTACCAGTTAGGACTAGCCCTCCAAGACATCGGTGCAAATACTCGCACGGCATGCAGCAATCACCATCGCGGGGTCTTGTGAAAATTGCTGTATCTTTTGGCCAGCTTCTAAAATCAAGTATTGCAAGCTCTTCTATCTTAGTAGTCCTGAGCGCCGGTGTCAACATCTCATTCATGGGCACACGACGAGCTCCCCCATTCTTGATATAGGCATCTTCAACTGTGATTAGACGGTTCCGAAAGTCAATGTCCTTCCAGGCGAGCGAGAATTGCTCCGATGAGCGAAAGCCTGTATGTCTGGCGCTTATCACCAAAGGTTTAAGGTCTGGCCCATAGTGGGAATGGCTTTTCAGAGAGCGACTCACAGCGTCCCTCGGCGCCCTCCATCTTCTTCTCGGCAGCATTTCCTTCGCAACCGGTAGTGAGCGGCCGAAGCAGGCAAACGGCAGCACCATGGCTCTCTTCGTCTTGCATTCCCTTGTGCTATGGGCCATACTCACGCCACAGGAAGAGACAAGAGTGGCGCGAAAACGATTTGTACCAAGGGCAGGACAAGGCTCTTGAGGGAACGAAGATGCACTCACCTTTTCCGGGTATGGACCCGTATCTGGAAGTGCCAAGCATCTGGCCAGATGTGCACACCCGATTGATGAGTATTGTCGGGGAGCAGTTGACTCCATTGCTCGTCCCCAAATACTTGGCGGAGTTGGAAACCCAGGTAGTCATCGACCACCTCGACGATGATCCTCAGGTCGTGCTCCCGGATGTCAGCGTCACCAGCCCCGATGTAACTGCCGGGGCGCCGATGGCCGCTGCGGTCGCGGCGCCCGCTCCGGTACAGGTACGGGTGCCCATGGATGGTCCCACCCGCTTGGTCTCCGTATACATTCGCCAGCGCGAGACGGCGCGCCTGGTGGCGGTGATCGAGTTGCTATCACCGGTCAATAAGCGACGGGGAAAGGGCCGGGAAGAGTACTTGGAAAAGCGTCGCACCTTTCTGACCTCGCCGGTGCATTTCATCGAGATCGACCTGTTACGCAGCTATCCTCGTATGCCCTTCGACGACCCATTGCCTCCGGCCCATTACATAGTCATGCTCTGCAAAGCGGGAGAACGACCGCGCTGCAGTGTGTGGCCCATCAGCGTACGCCAGCCGTTGCCCACGATTCCCATCCCCCTATTGCCCCCAGACCCGCCGGTCCCCTTGGAGCTGGGGCAGGCCCTCCGCACTGCCTACGCGAGGGCGCGCTATGACCTGCGGGTGGAGTATCGCCAGCCACCCATCCCACCGTTGGCATCGGCCGATGCCGCCTGGGCGGCAGCGCTAATAGGGTCTCTGGGGGGGAGGTTACCACAGGGCGACCGGTAGGTCCCTTGCCGAGACAGCCATTCTCAAAAAAGGAGAAGTGTCTGACCCTACCAACCTCACGATGTTACTGGATGCGCAGCCTTGGGGCCGCCGCTCTCGTGCTCATGCTGGCCGTCGTCGGGCCTGGTCTCCCTGGCGCGGAGGCACAAGAGAAGAAGTCCAATATCCTGATTATCTGGGGCGATGATATCGGGTATCACAACATCAGCGCCTACAACCATGGCATTATGGGCTACCGCACACCGAACATCGATCGCATTGCCAGGGAGGGGGCACTGTTCACGGATGCCTATGGTGAACAGTCGTGCACGGCTGGGCGCCCCGCCTTCATGCTCGGACAGCATCCATTCCGCACCGGCCTCCTGACCATCGGCATGCCGGGCTCCGATCATGGCATCCCCGAATGGAAGCCCTGAAGCGACTGCAGCAGCTGGAAGGCATCACGCCGCCGCGGTAGCTGGCAGGTCGCGATACACAGGGATGGTTCAATGCCGGGTCCGTTCCCCCGTGGGCCCGGCGCGCTGATACAATCGTCAAGCAACGCAGGGTCCGCCGCCATGAGCATCCTCGAGCACATCCTCCGACTGAAACATCGTATGGCTGAATCAATCATCGGCCAGGAGCAGGTCATCGACCGCCTGCTGCTGACACTGTTGGCGAACGGCAACCTGCTGCTCGAAGGTCTGCCCGGCCTGGCTAAAACGCCTGTGGTCAAAAGCCTCGCCCGCAACCTGGAGTCCGAATTTCGGCGCATCCAGTTCACGCCAGACTTGTTGCCCTCTGACGTCACCGGCACCGAGGTGTATTACGACGAAGGTGGCAAGGGTAGCTTCCAGTTCCAGCCCGGACCGATTTTCGGCAACCTCGTACTGGCCGATGAAATCAACCGTGCTCCGGCCAAGGTACAAGCCGCCTTGCTTGAAGCCATGGAAGAGCGGCAGGTCACAGTTGCCGGCAAAACCCACAGGCTACCGGAGCTCTTCATAGTGCTGGCGACGCAGAATCCAATCGAACAGGAAGGCACCTATCCGCTGCGCGAGGCCCAGCGCGATCGGTTTCTGCTTCACATCATGGTGCGCTATCCGAGCGACTCTGATGAGCTCAAAGTGATACGCCTCGTCCGTGGAGAGGAAACGGAGTATGCGGCGGGCCCTGCGACGACCGACGTCATTAAAACGTCCACTTCGAGGCCCGTGCTGAGATCCACCAGGTTGCTGTAGCCGAGGCAGTCGAACGTTACATCGTCGCACTCATCGCTGCGACGCGGCGTCCTGAGCAATACGGCAAAGACCTCCAGCGCTGGATTCACGTCGGCGCTAGCCCACGTGGCACCCTCGCCCTGGACAAGGCCTCTCGCGGCCACGCCTGGCTGAACGGCCACGACCACGTGACTCCCGACAATGTGCGGGCGGTCGTACACGACTGCCTGCGACCCCGACTCATCTTGAGTTATGAAGCCAACGCCGATGGCCTGAGCGCGGACGAGGTGATTAACGAAGTCGTCAAACAGGTCGCTGTTGCGTGAGGCATGGCTGATGAATGACTCCATCTTCCCATCCATTCACTCTACCAATCCTCCGTCTCACCCAGGGATCTACGCAGACTTAGCTGAGCTGGTGCGGCTGAAGTTTCGCACTCGCGGTTTCTCGTTTCTACCGCGCCAGCCAGTGCATTCGATCCTCGCCGGTCGCCACGCCTCACGGCTGAGCGGGCGTGGGCTGAACTTCGAGGAAATTCGCGGCTACCTGCCCGGCGACGACATCCGTCATAGGGACTGGCGTGTCACGGCGCGGACGCGCAAGCCGCACGGCCGCGTCTATAGCGAGGAGCGCGACCGACCTATGCTGCTGGTCATCGATCAGCGCCAGAGCATGTTTTTCGGCAGCCGCCGTGCGATGAAGTCGGTGGTAGCAGCTGAAGTGTCGGCTCTGGCGGCGTGGCGCATACTCCAGGCTGGTGATCGCGTGGGCGCGCTGGTGTTCGATGACGCAGAGGTGGTAGAAATTCTCCCCCAGCGTAGCGAACACCAGGTGTTACGTATTCTCGGAACAGTGGTGCGAAAGAACCATGCCCTGCGCGCGGACCTTAACCGTCGGGCGAATCCTGCCAGGCTCAACCGTGTGCTGGAACAGACGACGCGCGTGGCGTTGCACAATTACCTTGTGTGCGCCATTGGCGATGCCTTTGGTGCGGATCCGGAAAGCGTGCGGCAGATGACTGTGATCAGTGCACACAACGACGTGCTTTTCGCCTTGATCTACGATCCACTCGAAGAAATCTTGCCGAATGCGGGCCGGTTAGTCATTGCTGAAGGGGAGTTGCAGTTGGAGGTGAATACCTCGGACCGCGGCCTCCGCGAGCGCTATCACGCCGAGTTTGAACAGCGGCTGGCGCGCATCTACGAGTTGTCACGGCAGCATGAAATTCCTGTGCTACCGTTGAGCACGGCAGAGCCGGTACCTGAGCAAGTGCGGCGACTGTTGGGTAACCGTTCAGAAGCACGGAGGCGTCCATGAGTGCTGACCCCACCAGCCTCGACCACTTGTTCGACATCGTGACACCGCCACCGGTCCCAAGCTGGCCGCCCGCACCGGGCTGGTTTGTCATGGCCGGTACTGCGGCGGTGCTCGTCGGCGCGGGCATCTGGCGCGCGTGGCAATATTGGCGGGCCGCTGCATACCGACGCGCAGCGCTTGGCGAGTGGCAACGACTGAGGGCGCAGGCGGCTGACCTCGCCCAGCGTCAGGGGGCGTTACGGCAATTGCCGGAGCTCGTGAAACGTACGGCCCTAGTGGCGTTCCCCCGGGAGGAAGTGGCATCGCTGAGGGGTACAGCGTGGCTGAGTTTTCTGGATCGTACGGGGCACACGAATGTCTTCACACACGGGCGCGGGCAACTGTTGTCTGAATTGGCGTATAATCCGCGGCTCATGACGCAATTGGACACTTCGGCGGTGGAAGAATTATTCACCATCGTGCGCCACTGGATTCGCGCTCACTCTTCAGCAACGGAGATTGTAGCCACCCGAAGCTGAGACCATCGTCATACTCACCCTCGCATACCCCTGACTACTGATGCTCATTGTGTTGCCTCTGCTCTTACACCGGCTCCTGCCAGCCTATCGGCAAATCAAGACCGGCGTGGCTGTGCTGTTCCTTGCCCGGCTGGCGGCGCTGACGGGACAGCAACCGGCGACAGGCGCCGTCATCGTCCGGCCACCGCTGATTCAGCGGATTTGTCTTGGAATCGTGTGGCTCTGCATTGTGGCGGCGATCGCGCGGCCTCTGTGGTTAGAAAAACCCATTACCAAGACGCTGCCGACGCGCGACCTGCTTCTGGCGGTGGATCTTTCGGGTTCGATGGAAACGCAAGACTTTACCAATGCGGCAGGGCAGCGTGTCGATCGGCTCACGGCCATGAAAGAGGTCCTCGACGATTTCCTGGCGCGACGCAAAGGCGACCGCGTCGGGTTGATTTTCTTCAGCTCGGCGGCGTTTGTGCAAGCGCCATTCACCGAAGACCTCGACGCCTGCCGCACGCTGTTGGATAAGGCGCAGGTGCGGATGGCTGGACCCAAGACGGCCTTCGGCGACGCGATCGGCCTGGCACTCACCGTCTTCGCACATGACCAGGGCATCCGCGATCGTGTGCTCATTGTACTCACCGATGGCGACGACACCGGCAGCCAGGTGCCACCGACCCGGGCGGCGGAGATCGCTCGCGACCGGAAGATCACCATCCATACTGTTGCCGTTGGTGATCCGACGGCGGCGGGTGAAGAGAAACTCGATGAGGAGACGCTGAAGGCAGTGGCGGCGACCACGGGCGGACGATACGCGCATGCGAACGACCAAGCGGCGCTGGCCGACATTTACGCTCAGCTCGATGGGTTGCGCACGCGTGAGGTGCAGACGGTCAGCCATCGGCCGCGGCGTGAACTGTTTCACTGGCCGCTGGGCGTGGGAGTGCTTTTGAGTAAGGTCTACCATCTCGCCTGGGCCGTGCGCACGAGCTTGCGTCGAAAGTTTCGCATACCCGCAACGGCAGTGGCTCCGGTAAGGATGGCAGCAGCACTCCCAATCGCGACAGGTCTAAGCCAGTTTCACTTCATGCGTCCGTGGTGGCTGCTGGCGCTGATCCCGGCATTGTGGCTGGCCTGGATGATCCGTCGGCACCAGGACGCAGCCCGGCCCTGGCGTGGTGTGATTGAGGAGCATTTTTTGCCACACTTCTTCGCCGAAGGCGGACCACGGCGGCACCTGCAACCCCATCACCTCCTGCTGCCCATCTGGCTCCTGGCAATCGGCGTGCCGGCCGAGCAACTGCCACAGCTCGCCGCCTATCACAAGAACGGCGGAGCGCCGGTGCAAATCCTCGTCGTGGCCGCCTCCGCGAGGGTGCTGGTGCCACCCAACAGCCCGCCAGTACCAGCCCTGGACCGCGCAGCATTGGATAAAGCTGCCGACGCACTGGATGCTACCTTGACCACCGTCAGCCCGGACGACAGCGATGTGCGTTGGTTGGCCCGGCATACCGCAACAAGCTTGGTGGCCGTATCGGTAGAGCAGACTGGCGAGCGCTGGAAGGATGCGGGCTACTGGCTGGTGTTCGGCATTGCCGCCCTGGCGCTCATGTGGTTTCGCCCTGGCTGGGTGGTGCAGTGGTCATGAGGTTACCTGGATGAACATCCTCGTGCAGCCCAAAAACCTGCTTCGGGCCGTACTCCTTCTAGCCTTTGTCGGCGCTCGTATCTGGACCTGGCAATCGGCGGGGAGATCGTTCGCAAAGCTATGGTTGACCCCGGATCATCAGGGTGCACGGCTCATGTCACGACAACAATACGGGGAGGCGGCCAAGCATCTTCGCGATCCACTCTGGCGAGGAGCTGCCCTGTATCGAGATGGGTAGTTCAAAGAGGCGGCCGCGGCATTTGCTCGCGTCGATTCCCCAGAGGCAGCCTTCGACCGGGGCAACGCCCTGGTGATGCTTGGCAAATACAGCGACGCTATCGTAAGCTATGATCATGCCTTGCACCAACACCCGGACTGGCGTGAGGCGAAGGCCAACCGTGATCTGGCGGAGGCACGGCGGCAGCGGCTGGAGCCGCCGAAGGACGATGCCGGCGGCACAGGCGGGCAGCTAGAGGCAGATGAAATCGTCTTCGATGATCGACCGCAGAAGTCCGGTGACGCGCCACAGGTCGAGGTCGTGACTGGCGGCGAGCTCAGCGATGCATAGATCCAAGCTCTCTGGCTGCGCCGCGTGCAGACTAAGCCGGCCGATTTTCTGCGTGCCAAGTTTGCCTATCAACTCAGTCGTCGACAGCAGGAGAAGCCGCAGCCATGAACAGCCATCACGTCATCCGCACCGTTTGGTTTGTCCTCATGGCCATTGTGGCCTGTGGCGCTGAACACCTCCACGCGGCGGAGCCAGTGTTGTTGCGGGCGAGCCTTGCTAAGCCGGGACTGGTACTGGTGGGCGAGCGCGTCACGATCAGGGTCAAATTGCTGACGACGACCACATTTGCCAGCACACCGGTATTCGAGCTCCCGACCATCTCCAGAGCGTTGCTCATGCAGATCGAGGATCGTCCGGTACTCGGCACCGAGGAGATCGACGGCGAGAGCTATGCAGTTCAGCAGTACGAGCTCGCCCTCTTCATCATGCGACCTGGTATGGCTGAGGTGCCACCGTTCACGGTCCGGTTTGAGTCCCCCCCGCATTTGGGCGAGAAACCAGTCGAGCATCGCCTGATCACGCCAGCGCTGCAAGTCGAGGCCCATATGCCAGCCGGCGCCGAGAACCTTGCAGGGATAATCGCCGCCCAAGAGCTCCACGTAGATCAGATCTGGCAACCGCAGCCCACAAATGCCCACGTCGGTGATGCGTTCACGCGCACGGTGACACTGACCGCGCCCGCCGTGCCGGGCATGATCTTTCCACCGCTGCCGCTGGCAAAGGTAGACGGCCTCGCGGTGTATACTAAGCCTCCAGTCGTGCAGGATCAGATC
>JBKPCR010000218.1:0-8461 GCA_046727435.1 bacterium
TTCATCGGGGGCGAGCCGTTGAGCTCGGGGGTGGTCGGCAGTCTCGCCCGGCCCGGGGGGAACCTGACGGGGTTGTCGCTCGCCCTGGGCGAGGCGTTTGCCGGCAAGTGGCTGGAGCTGCTGCGGGAGGCCATGCCGACCGTCTCCCAGGTCGCCATCCTCTGGCATCCGGCCAATCCAGCCAACGTCGCGTATGTGAACGAGCTGCAGGTCTCGGCCCAACGATTGGGGGTCACGCTCCACCCCCAGGGGGTGCAGGACCCGAGTCAACTCGCAAACGCCTTCGCGGCGATGGCCACAGGACCGGCGCAGGCGCTCATTGTGCTGACGGACCCCCTCACGGTCCGCTACCGCAACCAGATTGTGGCCCTCGCGGCCACGCACCAGCTGCCAGCGATGTACGGCTTTCGGGAGTTTGTGGACGCGGGAGGCCTCATGGCCTACGGGTCGAATGTCCCTGCCATGTGCCGGCGGGCTGCGACCTATGTGGAGAAGATCCTGAAAGGGGCCGCGCCGGCCGACCTGCCCGTGGAGCAGCCGACGACGTTCGAGCTGGTCCTCAACCTCAGGACCGCGAAGGAACTGGGCCTCACCATTCCCCCGACGCTCCTCTTCCAGGCCGACGAGGTGCTCCGCTGAGCTGCAATGCCTGACGCCCTCACGACGAGACGTGTTTTGCAGATGAAATCGTCTACATCCGTGGACTAGATTTGCGGACACACCAGCTGATGTTGGCCTGCTGGTCGGGGGCTTCGATGTGCAGAATCTTGCCGCCCATGGCTTTGATGCCGCGCATCTCGATCAGGAAGCGCAAGTCAGTGACGGCGATCCCAGCGCACTCGACGCCGACGATCTCCTGCAGGGCCCGCATCCAGGACTTCAGCGTGTTGAGCCAGATGTCTTCGCCATGGATGTCACGTAGCAGCGTGACTGGTGTATCCGCAAATCATGTCCACGGATGTGGACGATTTCATCTGCAAAATTTGGTTTCCTTCCCTAGCACATAGCGCGTAGAATGCCCCCACACGTCCGTGACCTTGGGAGGCTCCCATGACGCGCCGTACCTCGGGCTCCTTGTGATCCTTGGCCTCTTCGCGGCGCCGCTCGCCGCCGAGGCGCAGCCGCCCATGCACGTGTACCGGATCGGGTATCTGCTTGGGACGACCCGAGCGCAAGAGCCATCCCTGGAGGTGTTCCTGGAGGCGATGCGTGCGCTCGGCTATGTCGAAGGCCAGAACCTCGTCATGGAGTACCGCGGGGCAGAAGGGCAGTACGAGCGGCTCCCGGCCCTCGCGGCTGAGTTGGTCCGTCTCCCGGTGGACGTCCTGCTGGTGACGCTTACGCCAGCGGCGCTGGCGGCCAAGCAGGCGACCACGACGCTCCCTATTGTGACGATGGGCGTGGGCGATCCGGTGGGCAGCGGCCTCGTCGCCAGCCTCGCCCGGCCCGGCGGCAACGTCACTGGAGTAACCTCCCAGTCCCCCGACCTGGTCGGGAAACAGCTGGAGTTCCTCAAGGACGTGCTCCCCACCGTCTCCCGCGTGGCCGTCCTTTGGGATCCAGCCAATCCCGGCCACGCGCTCCAGGTCAGCGCGGCGGAGGTGGCGGCCCAGCCGTTGGGCGTCCAGCTGCACCCTGTGGAGGCACGCGGTCCCGAGGCGTTTGACGGCGCCTTCGCGGCCATGACCCGGGCGCACACGGGGGCGCTCCTCGTCTTGGGGGGTAACATTGCCTTTGACCACCGCAGACGGCTCGCCGAGCTGGCGGCCACGCACCGCCTGCCGACCGTGCACAACGTCCGGCCGTTTGTGGAGGCCGGCGGCCTCATGGCCTACGGGCCAAGCACACGCGATCTCCGCCGACGCGCGGCCGTCTATGTGGAGAAGATCCTGAAAGGGGCCAAGCCCGCCGACCTGCCGGTGGAGCAGCCCACCAAGTATGAGTTGATCATCAACCTCAAGACCGCTGAGGCGCTGGGCCTGACGATCCCCCCAACCCTCCTCTTCCAGGCCGGCGAGGTCATTCGATGAGCCGCGAGACCTGATGTCCTCACGGTGAAATTCGTTTTGCAAAATAAAACGTCCAAATCCGTGGAGTCAATTCGCGGACACACCAGCAGCGTGACCTCTTCTTGGAGGATCTGGCGCATGTCCTTGGGCTTGGTATAGAAAATATCTTCCCAGTCATAGCCCCTGGCCGCGAGCCAGACCTTGTAATGTAGCGTCATCGGCCAGCGTAAAAAGCCCCTGGGCTTCAGGACGAGCTCGTAGAACGTATCCTTGCCCGCGCCGCCCTGCCCGCACACGCCGATGAGCTTGATATCAGCCACGTGTCTTCCTCCACTGTCGATCCCGCTGCGCGGCGGCACGTGTATACTCGTCGCGTGTGGTCCAGCGCGCGCCGGGAAACACCTCCATGACCATCTGTAAGATATCGCTGATGCACTGGTCCCGCTCGGTCTGGGCCGAGCGCTTAGGCTTGGCCGGCGGGGTATCATCTGCCAGGTCGCGATGCGTCATAGCGGCGTACACTCCACAGCGGCCAGACTAATGATGGCGTTTGGGTCTGCGCCCACTCGGACGGCCGCGGCATGGAGGGCCCAGTTGATGTCGATGATTTCGATGGGCTTTGGCCAGCCATCGCTGACGACCACATCGCCGTTCTTGAGGGTCCAATCGATCCGTCGTCGGTACGCATACCGGCGGAGATAGTGTATAAAGCTCCGTAGATCCATGAGTGGTCCCTATTCTCTTGGGCCATGCGCCAGGATGGATGTCGCGTGACATATCCTAGTAACTCTTATGTTTTGAAGCTTTAACGGTGCGACCATGCCCGATGATGAGGTAGTCTTCTCGTTGCGTGATAGCAATGGCGTATTCGATATACTCCCACACCTCGGCCATGGTTTCTCGTGTGGCTACGATAACTTGTGGTTCAAGCACTAGACCATTTCGGTACGCTTCGATGATTTGATACATGAGTCCACATCTCCATCAGTGGTCTCGATTCTCCAGCATGATGCGCCAGGCATCGAGCTCGATGAGCTGCAGCATGCCGGTTTTGAGGTTGAAACTTACCCAGGCATCGGTGCGAATGATCAGACTGATCAGCTCCATCTGCTCGTCGAGCGACACCAGGGTGGGCTTGGCCAGCAGCAGGTCATCCCACAGCCGAAACTCGAAGCCGTCGCCGGGCCCATACGCATGGCGCTCGGCGATCAGGCCGACGTAGCTCAGCAGCAGCTGGTGCAGCGTGCAGTCGTCGCGGCTCATAGGCGTCTCGCGGAGGCAGGGCGTAGGCGGCGTTGGTCGGGCAGCTCTTCAAAGCGGGCAAAGGTATGGCTAAACGCCATGCGCACCGCCCCGATCGGGCCATTGCGCTGCTTGGCCACCATGAGTTGCGCCGCGCCGTTCTCGGTATTGGGCTCGAACAGATCGCCACGATACATAAACATCACGACGTCCGCATCTTGCTCGATGGCGCCGCTGTCGCGCAAATGCGACAGCCTGGGCACCGGCGGCTTGTCGCCTTCGACTTCACGACTGAGTTGCGACAGGGCCATCACCGGAATGTTCAACTCCTTGGCCAGAATTTTGAGATCACGGCTGATCTCGGCCACTTCTTGCTGACGATTCTCTTTGCGTCTACTGGGACCGACAAAAGGGAAGCTGTGGTGTGACCCGGTAGGCGCACCCGCGTGACGTGAGTATTTCCGTCTTATCTGTTGGCACCGGCACTTTCGCGCCAAAATTGCCGCTCGTCCACTCTTTTCCCCCGAGATTGTCGTCAGAACTACCGGTTCTCTCTGTTGGAGGAAATGTGCCCTAGTATCACTCGCCACTGAAGCTCTTCTCCTCCCGATCTGAAGCGACAATGACCGGTTCTTGCGGAAGTGAAACATCGCGCTTTGGGCTCCCAAGTTCGCGTTGGCGAGGCATGCGCGCTTCCTGGTGGATATCGCCACGACAGTCCTGTCAGTCTACGGTAGACGACGAGGGGCGTCCGCCGAGGACCAGCGCCCCAAGCGCAGGGCATCGAGCAACGATCCTCTCGGGGAGCGCGTCCTCCCGTCACGGAAGGGTGACGCGACAGTTCAGGATCTGCTTGACATGGACCGACATACTGGTCTATAAGAGGACACTTTGGACCATCTTGTGATGCTCACCCTGTTGCTTGTGCCGATGCCACCGCCCGTGTAGCAATGGAGAAGGAGCATGCAGATGCAGATAGTTAGCCACGCTCACGCCTCAACACTGCCCGTTCTCGCTTCTCCCCTGAGGCCTTTCCGTCTCCTCTGGAGGCCCCGACTCTTGCCCCACCTCGACGCCAGGTGTCGGGCACGCTAACCCGCTGTTCCCTCGCTATGAGCCTGCGACATCCCTTGTCAATCCATCCGTACGCAGAGATGTGTCTGCTCGTGCACGGCAATGGCCCTGGGTCGCCATGCAATCCAGGGTTGGTGATGCCGGCCCCCGCGGTGACTTGTGGTGCCAGCGGGGGCCGGTCAAGAGAGGAGCGGCTATGTGTCAGCGATGTCATCGTGGAAACGCGACCGACCGGCGTCACTTTCTCCTCAGGACCGCTAGCGCGCTCGGGGCCGCTGGTGTGCTCGGCCTGTTCCCCCAACGCCAAGGGGCCAAAGCCGCCGCTGCCAGTGCGAGCGGCACCGTCGACCAGGCTCACCCCGCGTCAGCGACGGCCCTGCGGCGGGCTCTGCCCGCTCCTTTGCCCATCCCAGGGGGTGAAGACGTCGGGCCGCCATTGGGCTTCATCCACGAGTTCGCGCCGGGTCCGCAGCGCATGGGGTTGGACGTCGAGCCCAGCCTGATCACCAACTTCATGGGCTTTACCGCGCTCACGCTCCTCGCCGGACAGGCCGAGGGCAGCGACGGCAAGACCTACGACGTTCGCTCCGAACTGCGGGTCATGCAGGGCGAGTACGTGGTGGAGGACGGCTCCCATCACCGGGGCACCTTCGCGTTTTTCTGAGTGGACTTGTTTGATCCCGGTTCGGGATCGCAGGTCTCTGACCTGCATGCGGGCATCCTGCCCAACGGGCTCTTTTGGACGGCGCAGATCCCCGATAAGGCCTTCCAGGTGAGCCCCGACGGCCAGGTCGCCAGCCTCACGCTGCGTGCCCAACCGCTGGTCGAGACCTTCGTGTTCGACGGGCCGCTGGCGATCGCGGCGCAGGTGGATATTGATCTGCTCTGGCAGGCGACCGGGGCACCGGTCGAGCGGGGCCAGGGCGCCGCGGTCGAGCCGACATCGCCGGCCGCCTTCATCGGCCACTTCGCCGAGGCGCGCTGCACCGGCACGGTGAGCGGGGTCGAGACGGGCTTCTCGTTCAAGACCGGCGAACTCACGTCCGCCGACGTCTTCGCCGAGCTGGGCCCCGAACGGAACGGCGTGTTCCTCTAAGGACGTGTCGCCAGCCTCCCGCGACGTGGCCGAGATGTGCTGGGGTGCTGGCGGGCCCTGTCGCAGCGCATGAACTGCGCGAGAGGGAGAGCCCACACCGGTGGGCACCAGGGGGAAGGTGGTATGCCGCCGCGGGTCCCAAAGACGCCTCACGGTCATCGCGGCAAGGACTGGTGTGCCCATCCGACATGTGAGAGGCATAGGTGACGGTGTCGACGCGGCCGACCGAAGGAGCCTGTCCATGACACCCAAACGGGTCGTGTTGCTCTTCGCGGTGGTACCCCTGCTCGTGGCCCTGTGGCGCGGGGACGGAGCCGGGCACCATCTTCAGGCGCCGGATGACGTGCCCTCCGAGGTGGCGTCCGTGTGGTTCGACCAGCTGTACGACCTGGTCACAACGGAGCAGATCACCGCCCCCCCCGCCTCCCGGATCTATAGCCTGGCGGCCGTCACCCTCTACGAGGCGATGGTGCCCGGCAGCCGGGCGCACCGCTCACTCGTGGGCCAGCTGCACGCGCTCGCCGCCGTGCCCCAGCCCGCCCCGCATCGGCGGTACCACTGGCCCACGGTGGCCAACAGCGCCCTGGCCGCCGCGATCCGGGCGCTGTTGCCCGACGCCTTGCCGGCCGCGCGGGAGGCGATCGAGGCCCTCGAGCAGGCCTTTGCTGGCGAGTTTCAGTCCAGCGTGCCGGCGTCCGTTTATGCGCGCTCGGTGGCGCAGGGGCAGACGGTGGCCGAGGCGGTATTGGCCTGGGCCGCGACCGATGGCTTCACGGCGCTCAACGACTGCCCCTACACCCCGCCCGTGGGGCCGGGCCTGTGGGAACCGACCCCCCCCGCCTTCGCCCCACCCCTGCAGCCCTGCTGGGGCCAGCTACGCCCCTTGGTATTGGCCTCTAGTGACGAGTGTGCGCCGCCGCCCCCGCCGGCCTACGCCGAAGATCCGGCCTCGGAGTTCTTCGCACACGCCCAGGAAGTCTACACGACCAACGTGCACCTCACGGAGGAGCAACGCACCATTGCGCACTATTGGGCGGACCTCTCGGGGACGACGGGGACGCCGTCGGGCCACTGGATTGCCATTGTAGGTCAGATCGCACGGAACGATGGCCTGTCGCTCATGGCGGCGGCCGAGGGCTACGTGCAGGTGGGCCTCGCCGTGGCGGATGCATTCATCGGCTGCTGGCAAACGAAGTATACCTACAACCTGCTCCGGCCGGAAACCTACATTACGCGCCTCATCGATCCGGCCTGGTTGCCCCTCCTCATCACCCCGGGCTTCCCGGCGTATACCTCCGGCCATGCCACCCAGTCCGGGGCAGCCGCCACGGTCCTCACCAACATGTTCGGGAGGCAACCGTTCACGGACACGCTACACCAGGACCAGCACTTGGAGCCACCGCTGGAGCCGCGCCGCTTTGGCTCTTTCGAGGAGGCGGCGGAGGAGGCGGCCCGCTCCCGGCTCTATGCCGGCATCCATTACCCGTTCGACAGCGACAACGGGCTCGCCCAGGGCCGGTGCATGGGGCACGTGATCGTCGACCGGATCACGTTCACGCGCGAGGGCACGGGTGGTCAAGTCCGGCCGGGGCATGGCATCTGATGATCTCCTGGCATCCACCGACCGCAGCCGGACACCGTGATCTGCCGAGCCGTTGGGAAGCGTGCACATCCGTTCCAGGCTCTCCGCGCCGCTGATCGTATAATTGACGTATGGGGTCGTGTCGCACGTTCCCTTTCGTAGGTCCTACTGGTGCTGCTCATGAGCTGTCAATAATCGATGACGATCATACCAAGGCCTTGTTCCATCTGGACGCGCGTGGCGCGGGTGCGGATGTCCCGCGCGGACAGGCTCGGCGTCTCATCGATGGGTTGTGGAGTCGTCAAGAGCGCGGGCGATCTTGGTGGCCGCGATGACTCCAGCGGCATAAGGCGGCACTCACGGAGTCGGCCGGTGAGATACCGATTGCCCTCGGGACGAGGCTGATCGGCCTTAACCTAGGTGTAACGAATTGATTACATCCGCCGCTTTGCTCGATAACAGAGCATGGGTTCTGCTCACATTCAGTGAGAATGAAACCATCCTTCGGCTTGGATTACCTGAGAATGAACTCACAATCAGGCTCTTGGCCGGATTTGGTGAAACAGGGTGGGTTGGAGGTTTTACCACACTTTCCGGTCCGCAGGAGGGCCGGGAAACCCGTGCCGTCACTGGGGGCAAGTTTCTGCATTTCCCACATCGAGGTGCCCGTGCTCTCGACTTCGCCAAATGTACCCAAGAGCCACAAGGTCGTGGCCATTTTTGGGGAGGTGACCTTAGCAATTCTGCCGGGGACCTGGATTAAGCGCGGGGATCGGCTCGTGCTCATTGATGAGTTGGGGGTGGGCAATTATATCATGGCGCAGGCTGCACCCTTGCCAGAAGGGGCGAGCAGGCCGGGGACCGTGGGGTCGAGCATCGGGGAGCGGGCGATTACGGTCGAGCAGGCGAACATACCGTAAAGCGCGGTGGGGACTACGCCGCAGGCCCTGCCAGCGATGCGGTGCTCCTTTGCCGGGGTGACGGGGTTGCAGCCAGACCAAATCGCGCGTACTGCAGTGGCAAAAGTGGAGTGCCCGGCCTGTGGGGCGATGCGAACCCTGCATCCCCAGGGACAGACGGTGACGGTTCCCGTGCATGCCAAACGTCTGATGAGTACGCCACGGAAGGACGCACGGTGGATCAGACATGGCACCACCTGGGAACGCTCACGCAAGCCACGATAGCGCTCCTCGCAACGTGTGCCTGGGTTCTCTGTGATCGCTGTGAGGTACAGCGGCAAACCTTTCGGGCAACGCACAGTTGATGTCGTCCACGATCTTGATCGTATCCATTGGCCAACCTCCATAATTGGTCATTGCGCGGCGGATCAGCCGAACGTGAACGCAAAAGCCTCCACGCCCGGACCGAGAAACTCGATTTCGAACTGTCGATCCGCGATGGGCTTGGGTTGTCGGATCAGCTGGTACAGCCGCTGTTCCGTAACAGTGCCCTCGCCCT
>JBKPCR010000219.1:0-11480 GCA_046727435.1 bacterium
AGGAGCCGATTGTGTTGCATAGCGCTGAAATCAACCCAAGGAGGCTCCCGTGGTTTTCGCACAGGCGATATCTTTTGTGCACGCAATTTCGAGGGCCGACGATCAGAGCATCCAACAGCCGCTGCCATTCATAGATCAGCCTACCGACAAGGCTGTGCCAGCCCGAGCCCGGTCCGTCAAACGTGATGGCAAGAGGTACTTGCAGGATATCCTGTGGCAGGAAAGCCTGCTGGCTGTCCAGGTATCTTTGGGTTGCCAGACAGTCACAGAGCTCATCGCCTGTCTGCAGGAAAAACTCCCACAGAATTCCGGAGTGACTCGCCGCCGTAATACCAGCATTATCCTTGGGCGCTTTTTCCCGACCGATGACCTTGACCAACTCCCCAGACGAGTCTTTCAGACCTATGATGACGAGGCGCTCTTGGCCTCCGTCATGCGGGTCCTATTCCTGGAAGCGGAACCTGTTGTCGGAGAGCTAATAGCAGGGCGACTCCATGGGCTTCCGGCTGGATCGATGTTGCCAAGGGATTTTTTTACGCGGTTTACCGAAGAGGTGTTGGGCAAGAAAAAAGCGCATGTATCATATCGATGTTGCACAGCAGCCCGCGTGTTAGGCTGGACCATCGCGGAGAAGAAAAAATCCTATGTGGCCCAGCAAATCCCTGATGAGACGGCTGCCCTCCTGATCTTTCACTCTCGCTATGCGCCGACACCACGTGTGATCGATCTGAAGTTTCTATTCACGGAGCCAACCTGGAAATACCTCGGTTTCAGCCATGAGGATGCCGTCCGCCAGTTCATGCGCAAGCTTGAAGGGCGCGGGCTCCTGAGCCGCTATGCAACGGTCGATCGTCTCGAGCAGGTGACCACCAAGTATCCCTTGGCGTCCCTACTCCAGCGCAAGGTCCGTGTATGACCCGAGAAGACCTCATTAGGCTCGCCCGCCGACTGGCGCAAGGGCCGGTGCCGACCCTTGAAAAAAAGGTCTATGGCTATCAGGGAAACATCGCCCCCCTGCTGGCTGCACTCCCTCTATCGATCACGGTTGTCACCCGTGTGACCGACGCTTGCGACAAACGTCGGTTGCCAGCGCATTCCGAGGGGATTCCCACCTATCTGCAGGAGCAACTCGCAGCGTTGATCCGAAGCCTCCAAGCGGGCCGTACGACCAGCCTGATCGTCATCCAGGAAGCTACTCTACTAGCTCGCTACCATAAAGGGTGGAGCATAGTCTGGGGAAATCCGGTCGTCGACAAAACGGATTATGATCTCCACTTCCGCCTCGTCTATCTCATCGATCAGGCAAACGTCGAGGACAGCACACTGCATGATGATCGGATCGCGGTGGTCATTCCCGGCCCATGGGAGGACACCGCCCGTGATATCTCGCGTCGTTACCCCATAGTTTGACGTGTTATTGCGAACAGACCGAACACGCGGAGTTCGAGATTTCAGAGCAGCCTCGTAAGAGGAAATGCGAGGGGTAGGATGGGAAAGCCTGAACCAATTACCCTGGAAACGGTCTTGGCCTTGGCGAAGCGGCTAAGCGCCGCGGAAAAGCTTCAACTGGTGGAGCGTCTGCTGGAGGAGTTAGAACCGATCGTTGAACGGAGGCAGGCGAATAAACGAGGCTCGTCGTCGAACAAGTCGGAGGGGCAGTCGCTGACAGAAGAAGAGAGCGAAGAAGTTAAGCCGAAGCTCTGGGGGGTAAGTGGAGAGCGACGGCCTACGCGTGTCGTTCAGTTGGAAGCGCTCTGGAAAGACGTCCCCTTTGATGTTAGCGCCGAGGAGATCCGTCAGGCGCGCCGAGAGTTGTCTGAAGCGCTGGAACGCCGTGCCGAGAGGCACTGATGTACTACCTAGCGGATACGATGGCGCTTGTGTGGTACCTGCGCGGACGTCGGAGGTTTGGAAAGCAGGCGAGGGAAATCCTGCGAGAGGCAGACCAAGTTTTTTTAAACAAATCAAGGGCGAAAAAAGCGAGGAAAACGTCGTCGGAACGGATATCATTATGAATCTCCACAAGCGACCACGGAGCCACGTCGCTCTGCAGGCGATACCCGACATGGACGAGACAGTCCTCAGGCTTCTCCGCCACCACTTCGAAACCCTGCCCTAGCGCATTCAGCTCAATCTGACTCGCTATGCTGATGCGTTGCGTACTACTGATAGCCTGTACAATGTAGTGCTGCAAGAGCTAATAGCGCGTAAGCCGTCGAACCGAGGTACACACTGCCTTACATCGATGAGCTGTGCCGCATCGCCTTCAAAAAGGTGGAAGGGAAGTGGTATCTGCCATCGGAGGAGATCCGGGGTGACCGACTCAACGTCGATGTCGAAGATGAGCCTTCAGCCATCGAATGGATTCGGAGCCAGCTGGAAAGACGTCCGATGATGCTGCCTGAGCTAATCCAACCACGGCGCCAAGCTACGCTGCACGTCGGCAATCGCTTGCAGAAGACGCTGACTCAGCTCCTCGAAGAAAACTTCTGGCGCGATGCCGAGACGAATCGCTGGCGCATGCCAACGGCCGATGAACGCCGCCAGATGGGAGATGAACGTACCCTGCGGATGCGCCGTCATATCCAATGCCTCCGCGACGGCAAGCTCGACACCTTCCCCAAGGATGGCGAACTCTTTGAATGGATGCGCTTTGCGTACCAACATCTCACCGATCATCAGGCTGTAGTAGAGATCTACCGGCGCCTGAACCCGGCTAATCTCTCCGACGCCGATCGCAAAACGGCCAAGCGGCTCTATGAGTTCTGTGTGACACATCTTCCGGAGACAGACAATGCAGGCCCAAGCGACCAGCTCCGCCTGTTCCGATAAGCAGGCGCACCTCGCACACCGCCTCCATGAGGCCGTTCCACAAGGGGCAAAGCTGGCCCTCTGCTTCGATCCGGAAGGGGATCTGAACGGGCTCGATTACATCATCGACACTGCCGAACGCACATGGCAAATCGTCATATATCGGGAAGACGATCTTGCTCTCCGCCTGGCGATTCGGACGCTCGAGGCGGATGGATGGACCGCTGACTCTCCGGTCCTGCTGCGAGTTGCCATGCCCGATTTGGTGCCGCTGACGCACCGCATCGATCCGTCCTTTCTTGGGGACATCCTGCAGTGGGTTGAGGGTGCACCGATCGATCTACGCACCGACGCGGTCGTGACCTTTCACACCGAGCCGGTCGTCTGGCCGGAGCATCTCCAGGCCCATGCCGCCCGGATAAGCCGGGATCTCAAGGGCTTCATCGATGGCTACTGGTGGATGCGGAAGGCCATTGGGGCGGAGCGCCCCTTGGGTCGCCATCACATCGAGTATCTGTACGACATCGAGCATCCGGCCGGTATCATCGTGCCTTACAGCGGCAAAAAAGGAGCGAGCAGTGTGACCGTGCTCGTCGGACGGGCCTGGTTCACTAGAGAGAAGGGGCGCTATACCCGCTATGCTCATGGCGGCGTTTCTCTCCCGGAAATGGTTGTCCCAGGCGCTGTGCTGCGCAAGCTTGAAGCGCCGGAGGCGATCCGGCTGGTGATCACCGCGCCTGAGAAATTAAGGGTTCAGGAAGATGATGATGTTGAAGTTCCGATTAGCATCCGGAACGGCGGAACCGGCAGGGTGGCTATTCGAGTGACGATCGGGCAAGCCGCCGCGCAGACGGCCGAGCTTAGCCGAGGAGCCGAGCGTAGTTTTACCGAGCGCCTGAGCGCCGAGCTTGGCCTGAAATTCATTGCTATCCTCATCGAAGCCAAGGGGCCTGATGGCCGCTACGCCGTTGTTAAAGGGGGCGTCGACAGATCCCTGTCACGGTCAGGGAAAGAACCGATAAGGTCGAGTTCAGCAGAGCCCTCGATGCCTTCAGCGACATCGAATGAGGAATCATCATGGGAGACGCTGAGTCACAGATGAAATTGGGCCTGGATGCCTCGGCTGGTGAAGAGGTCAAGCCTACACGGCTTGATGCCAAGATCCTGGCGCATCTGTCCGATCGGGTAATCCTCTTCCGCATGAATGGACGCTAGCTAATGCCACGGACTAAGCGATCGCTGCCGCGAGCCATCCTTGACATGCTGAGTGGCAAGTCGTAACGATTGTCACTGCTTACCAGTCGTGCCCATACCGCGTAAAACCAGTGTCGATCGAGTCGGGCCGCAAGAGACGTGCAAAACGCCTTCGTCTTTGATACACTGCGGCCGCTCAGACTTCCTGGCGGCGTGAGGTCTTGATCAGTCACAAAGACAGCAGTACCATGCAAATCATTTAGACCTATTGCCGCTACTCAGACAGCTCCCTGACCTCACTCAAGACGGACATCACCATTCGGCATGAGGACCTATACGCATGGCCAGTTGGACAGCAGACCAGTTGCAATCGATACATCGTATGCTCAATCCCACTTCCATTGCGGTGGTGGGCGCCACACCGCGCCTGCAATACGGCGGACGTTTTCTGCGCGCGGCACTGCAGGCGGGTGACCGTGTTCGGCTCTATCCCGTGAACCCGCGCTACGACGAGATCATGGGGCTCAAGTCGTACCCGAGTCTGGCAGATGTCCCCGAAAGCCCAGACGTGGTCGGCATCGTCGTGCCTTATCACCAGGTGATGCCGACCTTGGAGGAGTGCGCCCGTAAGCAGGCAGGCTCGGCTATCGTCATTTCGGCAGGTTTTGCCGAACGGGGGGACGGTGGCCGGCGCGACTTGCAGCGTGAGATCGGTGCTTTCGCCCGTCAATCCGGGGTGCGCATCACCGGGCCGAACTGTCTGGGCGTGGCCAATGTCAAAGCCGGCATCTGGGCCTGCGCTGGCAGCAGGCTGGTCATGAGCGGTGGCGGCCCCGTCGCTCTCGTCTCCCAGAGTGGCGCCTCGGCGTTTGGGCCCTTTCTCACGCGAGCGGTCGACCTTGGCATCGGCTACTCCTACATCGTGACCACGGGCAATGAGGCGGACCTAGAGTCCTCGGATTTCATGCGCTACCTGCTCGACGACCCCGACACCCGGGTCATCGCCTGCTTCATCGAGGGTTTTAAAGATGGTCGCAAATTCATTGAAGTGGCGCGACTGGCTGCGGAACGCGGCAAGCCCATCGTGATGATCAAGATTGGGCGCTCACCGGCCGGCGCCAAGGCCGCCACCTCGCACACGGCGGCGATGACCGGCACGGATGCGGTGCACGACGCAGTGTTCAAGCAGTATGGGGTGATCCGGGTCGAAGACTATGACGAGCTCCTGGAGACCTCGCAGTTCCTCGCCTATAGTAGGCCCCTGAGGCAGGAAGGCATCTCCATCGTGTCGCATTCCGGCGGCATCAGCTCGCTCACGGCGGATAAATGCGGTCAGATGGGGCTGCAGCTGCCTGACCTCACCCCCGCCTCCCGCGACGGTCTGAATGAGGTATTGAAGGGCTTTGGCTGGGCCGCCAATCCCGCCGATGTCACCACCTATGCCAACAGCGAGTCCTTTCCCCAGATCATGCGCTATATGGTCGAAGGGCCAGAAGTGGGGATGTTGGCCATCGCCAGCGCTGGTGGGGACAACCAAGCGCAACAGGTGGTTGCCATGCGCGACGCCACGGATAAACCGGTGGCTTTTTTGTGGACGGGGAGCCTCACGGCCACCGACGGTCTGAACAAGCTGAAGGAGGCCAAGATCCCCGTCTTCCTGTCGCCTGATCGGCTGGCACGGGGACTGCGGAGTAAGATCAATGCTCAGCGCTGGCGAGAGCGCCTCCTCAAGGGTGCCGACGAGCCGCTGCAGCCCATGTCGGCGTGGCGCCGCGAGGCGCTACAGGAGCTCAGCCGCTTGGGTCGGAAGACCTTAACCGAGTACGAGGCGCGACGCTTCCTGGCGCATTGGCAGGTGACGGGGGTCGGGGAGGAGCGCACGACGACTGTCGAGGCAGCACTGGCTGCGGCGGGGCAGATCGGCTATCCAGTAGTCCTTAAAGTGGAATCGCCGGATATTCCGCATAAAACCGAGGCGGGCGTGGTCCGCTTAGGGGTGCAGAGCGATGTCGAACTGCGCCAGACCTATGCCGAGATCATGCACAATGCCGAACACCATGCCCCCAATGCTCAGGTGCTCGGGGTCCTGGTCCAGGAAATGGTCTCCGGGGGCATCGAGACCATCGTCGGACTGTCACAGGATCCTCTGTTCGGACCAGTGCTGCTCTTCGGGATGGGAGGAATATTCACCGAACTCTATCAGGATGTGGCGCTGCGTGCCTGCCCAATTAGCCAAAGCGATGCACGCGAGATGCTGCAAGAGGTCAAGGGGGCTCGTCTCCTCGAAGGCTTCAGGGGACACCCCGCCGCCGATGTGGACGCGTTGGTCCACCTGCTGGTGCGTGTGTCACAGCTCGGGGTGCAGTGCGAAGGCGAGGTTCGCGAGCTGGACCTGAACCCGCTTCTGGTCCTCCCCCGTGGGCAGGGCCTGAGAGCCGCGGATGCCTTGATTGTCCTGGCCTAAACCAACGTGAGGGCACCAGAACGCCCTTGTTTGCATGGAGGGCTCAACGATGCCGGCCAATCTCACACCGCAATATCTCGACGCCGATAAGCGCTTTCGCCAGGCGAAAAACGCTGCGGAGAAAATCAGCGCGCTGGAGGACATGCTGGCGCTGATCCCCAAGCACAAGGGGACGGAGAAAATGCAGGCCGACCTCAAACGTCGGCTCTCCAAGGCGCGTGAGGAAGCGCAAAAGAAAGGCAAGGCGGGTGCCCGAGGCAATACCTACCACGTGCCCCGTGAGGGAGCCGGCCAGGTCGTGCTGGCCGGCCCCCCCAATAGCGGCAAATCAACTCTCCTGGCTGTGCTCACTAACGCCATCCCTGACGTTGGGGATTACCCCTTCACCACGCGCAAACCCCTTCCCGGCATGATGGACTTCGAGAACGTCAAGATCCAACTGGTGGACCTCCCCCCGATCGCCCCGGAGTGGACGGAAGGGTGGGTCTATGCGCTGATTCGGAACGCTGACCTCGTGCTGGGCCTGGTCGATCTGGCGAGCGACGATGTGTTCGAACACGTGGAACAGATCAGGAGCCACCTGGCCGCCCATAAGATACGACTGATGCGCCAGGCCAGTGATGACAGCTCTAATGGGGGAGAGATCACCAAACGGGCGCTGCTGGTGGGCAATAAAGACGATATTGAGGAGGCCAAAGAGCGGGGAGCGTTTCTGGCTGAGCTGTATGCCGCCGATTTCCCTGTCCTCACCATCTCAGCCGCCTCCGGCAGCAACCTTGAAACCCTACGACGCGCCCTTTACGATGGGCTGGGGGTACTACGAGTCTATACCAAGTCACCCGGTAAAAAGCCCGAGCACGACGCCCCATTTGTGCTCAAGCAGGGCTCGACCATTCTGGACGTGGCTGAGGCCGTGCACAAAGATATCGCCACGTCGCTCAAATTCGCCAGGGTCTGGGGTGCGGACACATTCGACGGCCAGCGCGTCACCCGCGACTATATGGTCCAGGATGGGGATGTAATCGAGCTTCACAGCTGACAATCGGCCACCCCGCTTGCCAGTGTGCCACGGCCGTATGCGCCACTGCGTGCCGAGTCCATGCCTGACATACGGATTGGCGGTGACAAAGGCTTCTACCACCTGAGGCGAGTCCGCGTGAAACAAGAGGACTGCACCATCCACTGGCTCGGCCACGGCCCCGCCGAGAATCAGCTTGCCTCGTGCATAGGACTGCCACGCGAGCGTCAGGTGCTCGGTCCGGAACTGCTCTCGTCGTTCCATATAATCCGAGACATAGTCGTAAAACAGCAAGTAATGCATAGATTATTCTTCTCAATGAGGGTGGCTATGGTGTGTACAAGCGGTCAGGAATCAGCACGACCTTGCCACCCGCGCCGCGCTGATACGCCTCAGCCGCCTGTGACAGCGGATGCCGTGCCGCAATGCACGGCGGCAGGATGGCTCCTGACGCAAACAGCGGCGCAAGCTGATCGAGTATCTTCGCGTCATGCACCACGTCACCAAGCTGCCACCAGCTGCTCCAGCGGCTGGTTGGTCGCGGCCACGAGGCGGACATTGACCGTCCGCGTGTGCGTGTTGCCCAGCCGCTCGAACGCCCCGTGCCCCAACACGCGGAGCAGTTTCGCCTGCGCCTCCAGCGGCAGGTCGCCAATTTCATCCAGGAACAGGGTCCCGCCGTCCGCGGCCTCGAAGCGGCCCAGCCGGCGCTGCACCGCGCCGGTGAACGCGCCTTTCTCATGGCCGAAGAGTTCGCTCTCGACGAGGCCCGTCGGTAAGGCGGCGCAGTTGACGGTGATCGGCGGGTGCTCCCAGCGCGCACTGCGGGCGTGCAGGGCCCGTGCGAGCATACCTTTACCCGTCCCGGTTTCGCCGCACAGGAGCCCCGTCGCATCCGAGGGCGCCACCCGCTCGAGCAGCCGCCGCGCCTGGTGAAACGCCGCACTGGTGCCGACCAACTCGGCAGCACCATGCGCGTCCTGGAGCGCTTCGCGTAAAGAGGAGACCTGCGCTTCCAGGGCGCGCACTTGGGCCTGCTGCTGCACCAAGGCCTCCACCATAGGTCGCCTTGTGTTTGAGCTGCATGCCAAGGGCGAGGAGAAAGGCGAGGACACACTCGAGGAACGCCTTCCCATTGCCCAGTAGCTGAAAGTACGTTGCTTCGTCTCGAAAATCGATGGTGATGGTCCGGTTTTCACGGGTCTGGCGGGCTGTGTTGCGCATGGGTCACCTTCAGGTCAGATGGTCGGTGCCGGTGATGACCCAAGATGGGGGAATGCCCGCACAATTTCAAGGAGATCGCGAAGGCTTCGAGGCGTTACCACGAAATGCGATGGAATGTGCATCTTTTGCTGATAAGGTGTGATTCGAATCGAGCACACCCACGGAAGTAGGCAAAAAATCAGCCCTCTCAGAGAGGCTGATTTGTACTGAAAGGTGCGATTCGGATATTAGAGAAGGGATTTTCATCCCTCGGGCGGGCGCGTGCCGTCTCCTGGGCTCGGCGGGCGGGATGACCCAGGCCGGGCGCTGGTGGAGCGGGAAGCACCCCCACCCCAGCCGGGTTGCAGCATGACGTGAGGGAATGGGAGTGCGTGGTGGGGCTCTCGTGCTTACTCCCCCAAGAAGGCTGCGACCGGCGCGAGGCCATCGAGGTGATCGGCGACGATCTTGAGGGTCGCGAAGAACGGCACAGCCAGGAAGGCGCCCGCGACGCCCCAGAGGTACCACCAGAAGAGCACCCCGACGAATACCGCCACGGGATTCAGCTGCAGGCGCTGCCCGTAGACGAAGGGACTCACCAGGTTGTTCTGCAGCGTCGCAATGACCAGATAAGTCCCGGGGACGAGGAGGATGGAGCCAAGGCTGTCGAACTGGTTGAAGGCCGTCACCGCGAGGAGGCCGATCATGCAGGCGGCGCCAAGATACGGAATGAACTCCAGCGCCATGGTCAGTCCCCCCCACAGCCACGGATGCGGCAGCCCAAGCCCCCAGAGGGTGAGCCCGACGGCGATCCCCTGCCCGAGATTGATCAGCAGCGTCGCCCCCATGTACCGCGTCACGGCCTGCTGCACCTCCTCCGTGACGCGGACCGCGGTGCGTTTATCTCCGAACAGGGGCAGCACCTCCACCACTTTCCGCAAGAAGAGGTCCCCAGAGGCGAGCAACAGATAGAGCAGGAGCAGCACCTCCGCGAGTCCGGCCATGAGGGTGGCCGTCGTCCCAAAGAGCTGTGTCAGGAAGGGAGGGACTGCCGGTGGTGCCGGCGCGGCGGGCGGTGCGCCGCCCGGTTCGGTCACGGCCTGGGCAGCCTGGGAGACGTGCTCTAGGGAGTGCCGGGCTGGCTCGAGTTTGCGCGCGGTGGTCTCGATACTGGCGGGCACCTGGCTCACCCACGCGCGGACCGGGTCCACGAGCGCGAAGCCGCCGGCGGTGAGCCCGCCGAGGAACCCCAGCACCACAGGGGTGGCACCCGCCACGGTGGGGATGCGCAGCCGCTCCAGGCCACGGACCAGGGGCCGGAGCAGGGTGTTGAGCAGCAGGGCCAGCGCAATCGGGATGAAGAACTCGCGACCGACGTAGAGCGCCCCGATGCCCGCGAGCATGGCCAGCAGCACGATGCCGACCGACGGTGCCTGCTCCCAGCTCGTCATCCGTCCCCTCCCATGCGGTCCAGTCGCGGCTCCGGGGGGGTACCGAGAGGTCGTATGGCACCGCTGAGCCTGTGGGGTAGAGACCCGCCATGCCTCAGACGGTGGATCGGCGGCCCCTCCGGAACGCGTTTTGGGCCGCTCGATGGCAAGTGCACGGCGCACTTCCTTGGCCACCTAGTGGGTCTGGTCGTACGTGAGGTAGTATTGTCGCCAGAGTTTCTTTGTGGCCGCAATGACGGGTACGAGGCTGAGTGATGATTTCGTCTTTGCGGATGGAATACGCATAAGTCCCGAGTTTGAGTATACTAGCGGGGTCAAATCGCGTCCAAACGCGGCGGCCATTTCGCTCTTCAGGCGTTCTGCGAAATCGGATTGTAGACGTTTTCGGAGGGACGTGCAACGGCAACGACGACTCCATCATAGCCTATCCCGCGGCCAGAAAAGAAGAGGGCCACTGTCCGCGAATAGCTGTCGCGTATCGACAGTGACCCTCTACAAAGGGCAAAAGTCGAACTTAGCTCGACTTTATCCATTTCTCTATGAGAGAAAAGCCGTCTCGTATAAGTCGTTGATTCTCTGGGGGGGAACGTTTTTGCATGTCGCTTTTTTCTCCTGACCTTCAAAAACTCTTCCCAGATGTAATGGGCGGAAGTCGCCTGTTGGTGTGGCTCGATCACCAAATGAATAAAGTCGAGCTTAGACACCATGGTTTTCCGCGGGCGGCATGACCGGCGTGAGCTCCGCGGGAGAACAGGGAGGAAGATATGAACAGGGATTCAGGTCAGACGGCGTCGATCTGGCTGACGGAGACGCCGCCACCATCTCCCTTATGTGCGAGCATGCATACAGACGTCTGCATTGTCGGCGCGGGAATTGCGGGGATGACGACGGCCTACCTGCTGGTGCGCCAGGGCCAATCTGTCGCGGTGCTGGATGCTGGCTTCATCGGTGGAGGCGAGACCGGGCGCACCACCGCGCATCTTTCTAACGCGCTCGACGACCGGTATTACGAACTTGAACAACTCTTCGGCGAGATGGGGGCGCGGATCGCCGCCGTCAGTCATACGGCCGCGATCGATTCTATCGAGGCCATCGTCGCTGAAGAGCACATTGCCTGCGATTTTGAACGGTTGGATGGATACCTGTTTGTCACACCTGAGGAGTCGAAAGACGTGCTCGAGCGCGAGATCGGTGCGGCGCATCGCGCCGGGCTGGCCAACGTGGAGTGGGTGGATAGAGCGCCCCTTGAGTACTGGGATACGGGCCGCTGCCTGCGTTTTCCCCGCCAAGGTCAGTTCCATCCTCTCAAATATCTCAACGGACTGGCACAGGCGATTCA
>JBKPCR010000220.1:0-6335 GCA_046727435.1 bacterium
CCACGTCAAGGTCCGGCAGCACCGAACAGACGATGCCGAGGGATATCACGCTTGGGGAGCGCAGTTCTTGTGGCAGCAGGGGGGCAAGGGCCAGCGGAACGGCCGGATGCGAGATAATGGACGGCATATCACGACGACTCCTATGACATTTACCCCGCCTCTGGCCTCGGCTAGAACCCGGTGCACGGCAGCAAGTGCCGGCAGAGGACTTAGTATCGAGGCGAAAGGTGAAACAGTCCGGCAACATACGCCGGCCTGCCCCCCCAGTAGACGCCCTGATGTCTACCAGGCGCATGCGCGGCCGGGATGAACCACCGAAGAAGGCGGCTTGGCAAGAGTATGAGCATGCTGGGGCGGCGTATCAACACGAATGTCTCTCCCGGGCCGGCCCTGACACACCCGACGAGCTGCCCGACAGGAGCATGTCTGGGATACCCCCTGCGGCCGCGTGCGCTGTGCAGCTGGATCGAAGCGCCACGGACCTCGCGCCCTTCCGCTGTCGTCCGCTCCCGTTAAAATTTAAGTGGCTTGCCATAGGCGGCGGTCGTGAAGGCGCCAAAGGCGTCCTGCAGGCTCAGGGCTGGAAATTCCATCTTCTCGAGCTCGGTCTCGCCGATTCCTAACCTCCCGGCCTCCCAGAGGTGCCGCACCGCCTGCACCTGGAAGCCCAAGAGCTTGGCCCCGACGACGTCTGCCGCCAAGGGATCCGTACTGGCAATGACCAACCCCGTCTCCACCGTATGGCCCCCCAGCGGCCCCGTGCCGAGCATGGCCGGGTGCCCGACGGTGACGGCCAAGTGGATGGGGAATCGCTTGGCCATGGCGGCGATGAACGAGTGCATGTCGTCGAAGAACCAGTGCCGATGGTGCTGGGTGAGGCGGGGGTGGCCGTAGTAATCCGCCGCGGGGTAGGACATGGCGATGTTCTTCAACGCGAGCGTCACGGTGGCCGTCTGGTGCACTTTCAGCTGGTTGAGGGCGATCAGCGTATCGTAGCCCAGCACACGGGGGTTCACCATCACCGAGGCTTGGGGGCCGTGCACGTCGGCTTCCGGCTGATACTCCAGGGGGACCGCCGTGAAGGGTGGGCGGTTATGGTCGAAGAAGGTGGCACCCTCCTGCATCACCACGTCCATGAGCCCTGTGAGGCGGAAGACCTCGTCCGTCTCGCCCGCCCCCGCCCCCCCGGTGACGACCACCTCATGCGGCCCGAATCCTCGAATGAATTGTAACGCCGCACGCAGTGTATCCGGTTGGGTCACGGCGGTGGTGTCCTCGGCAGAGGCCCAGGTGTCGTTAAGCTTCACTGCCACTTGCTTGCCCCGGATCAAGGGGTCCAGTTCGAGACAGTGCAGCGCCTCGCTCATGGCATGCTGGATGACAATGTTTTGAGTGATTGCGACCGCCACCATTTGGTAAACCTCCTCTCGCCCGGGCAGGCCTCCTTGAGGCGTGCCGCACGTCTCCTCCGTCGGCGCTCTTCAGAGCAGGGTATAGGTCATACATAGGAGATGGTCATTCAGAAACCTTGCGACGTCCGTGGCCTGCTCCGCCGTGATGCCTTGGGGGAGGTCGAAACCAAACACCCCATCACCGGCAATAGCTAACTTGCCATCGATCGAGTCACACGCAATATAGAGCTGCCCACTGGGGTAGACTTTGACAGTGAAGTTATACGTCGCGCGTTCGGTAATCGGGTCCTCCATAACAGTCCTCCTAATGCCAACGGCGCTGGCATGTCACGCGCCCGCCTCTCACGGTGTACGACCATTACCGTAGCAAGGGGCGCGCCAACATGCCCGGCATGCAAGAGGGGTGAAGCGCACGTAGAATGACGCTGCCGGTTACATCCTGAAGCCTGTGGCAGTGCGGTCTGAGTGACGCCGCCTCGGCTTAGGCGCTCTCAGAGAACAGCAGGGGCGATGTCTCTCAGGCCTGGGCTTCGGAAGAGTATAAGTGTAAGCCCCGTCGGGCCCTTACCAACGTAAAATAGATATTCCGCTCTCCTGGCGACGAAGCTGAACCCGAAGTGGGGCTATACAAGCCGGCTATGACAGTGCGCCCTTCATCAACCAATGAGGCTCACCACCAAAACTCCTCTCAAGATGAGAGCCTGCCACCCCCAGTCGCTCCTTTTGAGAGGCATCTGCAGTCAAGACCTGGAAGAGCATCTCGATCCACCGCACGAGACAGATGGGCGTGAAAATTGCTCGTCTACATGACATTCTGCGCCGTTGCTAACTCCCTTTCACGGCGCTGTCGCCGGATCGGAACCCGCCGGCTTCTCACCGCAGGGCTCTACGCAGGGCAGTAATCTCCCATAGAGGCGAAAAGGAGATGAGGATGATACGGCCGAGCGCATGGGCGTGATGTTGATCTCCATTGGAGGGGGGCTGGTACACATTAGACTCGCGCAAGACCCCCAGCTCGCGAATACTGAGGGAGCTTCCATCGAGATGGCCGCCAGCAGTGGCTAATATGACTTCGCAATGAACCAAGTGCATTAATCGCCTCACCCAAAGCCGGCATGGTGGACCTGCTAGGTTGTCATGCCAGCAGCAGACTCAAAGCGGAGCAGACTTATGCACACTGCATACTTGGAATTCATATAAGCGGAGATCCAACTTTGGAAGCTGGCCATCGCGATGCGGCCGCGACATGGGGGCCTCGTGACGCTGTGTCAACGCCGCCACTCGCGGTAGGGGGAGGCGTGATCTGATAACTCTCACTGTCGGACGCTCCGCCCAACACCTCCCCCGCCATCGCATCCCCCTGAGCCCGGCGCAGGGTAATTGGTGGTGAGATGACCTCAGGCACGGCCATTTGCGACAAAAGCCAAAAGCGTTTACAATACGGTCTCTGCGGCCGTGTCATGAGCCGAGGCACAGCCCTATGCCGGGCAGCAGACGCTACGAGGTGAGCCATGCATCTTCCACATAACACCCCGGCCCACATAGGGATCGGTCGGCGAGCGTTTCTGCGTTTGGCGGGGTTATGGGGAAGTACAGCCATCCTAGCAGCGTGTAGCACGTCCACACCGCCTGGGGTGGGAGAGCCGGTTACAGTCACCTTCTGGACACCCGGTGGCGGGGGTGACTTCTGTGCCCGGTTGGATACAATCGCCACGGATTTCCACAAACAGCACCCAAACATCCAGATCGGACCCACGCAATGTGGGGCGGGCGATCAAGAGTTCACGGAGGTATTGTTAGCGCGGATTGCCGCCGGCAATCCCCCCGATGCGACGGTTCTCTGGACATCGCCGGCCGCGTTAGCTGCCCGTGGCGCCTTGCGACCGCTCGATGACTTGATGCAGGCGTCACAGTATGCCCGAGTGGAGAACTGGCCGTCGGCAGTGCTGGCGAGCTGCCGCTTCCAGGGTAAAACCTATGGACTCCCCGTCACGGCCGGATCTTGCGGCCTCTGGTATAACGGGGAGATGTTCGAGCTGCGCGGCATCCCTGCAGGCCAAGACGAGGTCCCGACGACCTGGGATGAGTTGCGCCGGCTGTCCAAAGAATTCACCTATTGGACAGGGGAGAGGCTTGAGACCGCCGGCTTCATTCCCTGGCATACGGCCGAGGACCTGCCGATCTGGTCGGCACTCAATGGCTCGCAACTCTATGATGCGGCAAATCGCCGATATCTGCTCGATGCCGAGCCTAACGTGGCGATGATGACGTACGCTATGGAGTGGCTAGACGAGGAGTATCGGGGGGACTTCGCCAGCGTCATGCGCGCCGGAAACTGGGAGGGCTATGAGGTCGAGGGCCGACAACCGGCCATTAGCGAGCAGCGTCAGGCGATGGTCCTGACCTATTCGTGGAGCATCGGCACTCCAGCCTACACCCAGTCCTCGTATCGGTGGGACGTCGCACGGTTTCCGGTTGGGCCCGGCGGCCAGCGGACCGTGGCCGGCTATTGGCCGAACTGGCTCGTGATCCCCACAGGTGCCCGGCATGCGGGACCAGCTTTCACCTGGCTCGATTATCTGAGCGGCATCGGCGTCCGGGAGTGGTTCCGCCACTTTCCCGATCTCCCGACCAATCGTCAGGTGCCCCGGGATCTCCTCCCTGCGGCGTTGGTCGCGGCCAAGGGCGAGGTATTTGCCCGCCACGTCACGAACTTTTTTCGCGAACAGCTCGACGCTGCCACACCGATGTGGGACTCGCCTGTCCAGGGTTTTGCCACAGACCAGATCAAGCGTGCACTCGAGCAGATGATGTACAAGGTGGCAAAGCCCAGGGAGGCGCTTGCCGAGGCGCAGAAAGCCTGCCAGGGAGCGCTCGAAAAGGTGTTCAAGGCCGGTACATAGCCGACCACCCTTAGATCTCGGCTAGTCCTGAGGCAGCCCGCTGCGGTCACTGCACTTGGCCACGGAATCTCGAAGGGGTATGGGATGGCACTGCTTCCGTCGTGGTGGGTAGGCATGGGGGCGATGCAGCGGCGCGAGGCTAGGGCCGGGCTGCTGTTCGTATTGCCCTGGCTGCTCAGCCTCTTGATCTTCACGGCTTACCCCGCGCTCACAGTGTTCTACCTCTCCCTCACTGACTATAACGTCGTCCAGCCCCCCACATGGATCGGCCTGCAGAACTACCGCACGATGGTGGGCGCCGACCCAGCCTTCTGGACATCGGTGAGGAATACCGTCACCTATACCCTCCTTGCCGTCCCACTCGGACTCGCGGGCTCATTGGGCCTCGCGCACCTTCTGAACCTACCGGGAAGAGGGGTCGGCGTGTACCGTACCCTTGTCTATCTTCCCGTGCTCGTCCCACCCGTCGCCAGCACGATCACCTTCATGGGCATGTTCGATCCAGAGGGCGGGCTGATCAATGCCGCACTCCAGCAGCTTGGGTTACCGGCGCCTAATTGGCTGCATGACCCGACGTGGTCAAAACCGGTGCTGGTGATGTTAAGCCTGTGGGGGCTTGGGGCCGGCGCCCTCATATTTCTCGCCGGCCTGCAAGAAATCCCCCAGTCACTCTTGGATGCCGCCGCCATCGACGGGGCTGGGCCGTGGCAGAGGTTTCGCTATATCGTGCTGCCGCTGCTGACCCCCGTCATCGTATTTAACCTGGTGATGGCCATCATCGGCTCCTTTCATGTCTTTACGCCGGCATTGGTCATCGGCGGGACTACGGGGAAGCCACTCGAGTCGACCCTCATGTTCATGGTCCATATCTATCGCAATGCGTTCCGCTACTTCGCCATGGGCTATGCCTCAGCGCTCGCGGTCGTGCTGTTTGTCGCCGTGCTGGTGCTAACGCTCGCGATCTTGTGGTCCGCCTGGGGATGGGTGTACGAAGCGCGGGGTTCCAGATGAGACCCCGATCGCTCCCGCCGCGATGCGACAGCGCCTCCCTTTCTCACACGGAGCTCAGGAGTCGAAGGCGCAGGCGCCTGCGTGTACGATGGTATCTCGGAGCGTTGGTCCGACATGCGCTCCTCATGGCAGTGGCTGTGGGGCTGCTCGTGCCCTTCTGCTGGATGCTCCTCTCCGCGTTCAAGGATACCAGCCAGATCTTGGCCCGGCCCATCCAGTGGTGGCCGAACCCTGTGCGCTGGGACAACTTCACGCGGGCGCTCACCTATCCTGGCTTTCCATTTCTTCAGTTTTTATGGAACAGCGTGTTCTATGCCGGCTCGGTCAGTTTTGGAACGGTGCTTTCATCAGCTGCGGTGGGTTATGGGCTCGCGTCCCTGCGTTTTCCAGGACGCGAGCTGCTCTTTGGCGTGACGGTGTCTACCATGCTGATTCCGGGGATCGTCCTCTTCATCCCGACCTTTGTGCTGTTTAAGTCCTTTGGCCTGCTCGGCACTTATGTCCCGCTGATCGGTCCTGCCTTCCTGGGCCACGCTTTTTTCATCTTTCTGCTCCGCCAGTTCTTTCGGGGGCTACCGCAAGAGCTTGCGGATGCTGCCCGGATCGACGGCGCGGGGGAATTCCGCCTCTTCTGGCAGATTATGCTCCCCTTGGTACGCACGCCGCTCGTAGTGGCAGCCTTGTTGAGCTTCCTGTGGACCTGGCATGAGTTCTTCGGGCCCCTCATCTACTTAACAGACCGCAGTCAATACCCCCTATCACTCGGACTGTTTGCATTTCGGGCCCAGCATACGACCGAGTGGGGTCTC
This sequence comes from bacterium, assembly GCA_046727435.1. Lineage (GTDB taxonomy): Bacteria > Tectomicrobia > Entotheonellia > J063 > CAVPRW01 > CAVPRW01. Next base: position 6,136 of record JBKPCR010000220.1, read on the forward strand.
TTGATGGCAGCCGCGACGCTCACCACGGTCCCACTGATTCTCATCTTTAGTCTTACCCAGCGCTATATCCTGTTAGGTATCACACTGACCGGCATCAAAGGCTAAGCTTCGGAGGGCTTCACGCCGGACCGCTGGCACTACTGGTATGATCCCAGGGGGTCATTGCCTGGAGTCGACCGTTGGTTGCTGCAAGACCTCCA
>JBKPCR010000221.1:0-8938 GCA_046727435.1 bacterium
TGTCGTCGGCTCTGGGGGCATGATGTCGACACACAAGCGCCACTCCAGTTCACTCAAGCCCTCGAATCTCCCTGCCATACGGTCCTCCTTTCCTGCTGGGAGACAGTATAGCAAGCATGGCATATTAGTGGGATAGATTCATGGTTATTCCTCCGCTACTCAGATGGTTCATCCGCCAACTGTTGCCACACGCGGAATAAGGTGGTTCCTCAGGATTCCTGGGGGACATTGTTGTCCATGAGCGTCTCGATCAGAGCATTCACCACCGGACGCGCTTTCGGATTAACGCGGATGGCGTCCATCAGCATCTTGCAGAACACTTCAATCGAATCATCGTTGATAGTGGTTGACATGTCTGCTCCTTAACAGAACATTCCAGTGGTTAGGCCGATCCGTCGGGAATCTCCTCAACAATGACCTCGGGTAAATCTTCCTCCCAGCCCTCAAAGGCCCCTTCCTCAAGCAGCTGCTCTGCCATCGCCCGGGCCTCACCTTTATCCTCGGCTTCGAGTTTAAGGAAAAACAAACGTCGTTACGACGGGGCATCAGGCTCGTCGAGGATTTCAATGGAGACGATCTCGGGCGGGTCTTCTTCCCACTCCGAGAGCTCGGCCTCATCAAGGGCCGTTGCTTTGATTTCCTCGGTGTCGGCATCGTCCTCGACCTCGAACTCGATAGAGGTGCGTCGAGTGACTTCGACCTCAACACGGACTCGTTTCATGCCCCACTCCTTAGAAGACAAGAATCCGCTACGGGGCTGGTTCGCCAGAGGGTTCTTCCATGGACCGTTCCAGGGCTCGTTGCCATTGCTGATACAGCCATTCCTGTTCCGCAGGTGAGAGGTGCTGTTCTGCCCATTCGGCAAGTTTCCTAAACCGCACTGGCAGCGGCAGCGCCTCAAATGTATGTAATGCTTCCTCCATGGTGATTATTTTCTCAATTCGTTCCTTGCGAGCCTGCTTATCCATGTTCCCTCCCGAGCAAGGGAGCTTGGGCGAAGATCTGGTTCAAGTGTAGCATGAGCACCCTGAGGATGAACCAGCCGTGCAGCGCACGGCATGGGTGGGCAAAATCACGAGGGAGTTCCTCTGCAGCCGCTTCGTTTCCTCCCGTGGGGGTGGGTGGAAGTCCCGCGCCCTGCTGCGTTGTGGGTTTGCGCGTGCACCCGCCCTTGCTGCGCCATTCGGTGGCGCAGACGCTGTTGGAGCGGGGGATGACGCTGGAACAGATCCAGAAGTTCCTCGGCCACGCGAAGTTAGAGACCACACAGATTTACGCGGAGTCATCACCAGGGATGATTAAAGCGAGTTACCAAAGGGCATTAACAGGGTGAGCCAAGCCATGGTTGCCCCGTGCCTTTTACGACAGAACCCCAATCCTCGCCTTGGGAAGTTCTATGGTCCTGTCGTGGGCGGCTGACGCCTCCCGCGGACCCAGCCGCGACCTGCCGTCAGGCCCCAGACCACGAGCGAGAGGCCGACCGCCAACGGGACGACCGTCCGTGTGACCTGCGAGCCTAATTCCTCCGGGGGCAGCGTGCCGCACCATGGACATCAGCCCCCACAGGCGTTCATCAACAATCCGGCGCAGATTCGATAAGTCGATGTTTACGATCGCACCATTGAGAATAGTCCCGGCCGCGACGAGCCCATGGTCGACGTGATTGAGGCCCGCAAAGACCTGTCATACGGCGCCCTCATCAGTAATATCCATCACGCTGTGCCCCCCCACCCAGCTCCCGCTCGGCCTGCATGAGCTTGTCCTGAAAGCGGCCGGCGATTGTGACCTCCGCGCCTTCGTGCCGTGCCAGGCGTGCGGTTGCCAAGCTAATCCCACTGCTCCCACCGATCACCACTACATGTTCACCGTTGAGTTTCATCACTCTCGCCTTGCGAATGCAGCAGGGTCAAGTCATGCATAATCGCGCCACCGCAGGCCGAGAGTGCCCGACGCGGCGTCGCTCCAATCACGCCAGCGTGTCAATACGCGACCTTCAATGCTGCCGACTTCGCCGGCCGGCATAAGCCGCCTCCGGTCATATGGCTTTGTGGTTCCAGGATCAGGATGACCCACTGTTCGTTGCACATCTTCAAGCTTGACCGCATTCTCCGACTTGGTACGAGCCATACCGCGAAGACCCACGGAATCTTCAGCATCGGCCCAACGGTGTCGCTGTTCCTACGAACACTGAATCTTGTCTGTCATCGTGGCTTCGCTACTACCCAAGATCGATGGATCTCCTGGGAGCACCGCGTGGTCATTCAAAGTGTACAGCTAACATGATAGAATTGCCCATACCGCCTCGATGTGGATAGCATGAGCTGGCGGAGCGATCGCCGTTCCGAGAGGCATACCAACTCCCGATTCTCGCCTCAGTGACCGCATGAGGTATGGATGATGTCGATGCGTCAGTATTGGCTGGATCTGTTTACGGGGGCCACCTGGCAAGAGTTCCTCGAGGCCGGCGGAGACATCTCCGGGTTCCGCGAACGACGGTGGAAGATCGTCCAACAAATCAAGCCTGGCGATTACCTCCTGTGCTACCTCACCGGCGTCTCCCGATGGATCGGCGTGTTGGAAGTGGTCTCGTCCCCCGTCAAGGATACTAGCCCGATCTGGAAGGATGAAGTGTTTCCCTGCCGGGTACATGTGAAGACCGTGATTACACTCACCCCAGAAACCGCGGTCCCGGTCCTTGATCTCCAAGAGCAGCTGACGATCTTTCATCATCTGAAAAGTCCTCTGGCATGGACCGGTCACTTTCGCGGGTCGCCCATGAAATGGAAACCCACCGATGGTGAGGTCGTCGTTGAGGCGCTCCGCGAGGCGCACAAGCATCCGGTGGTGCGGCCGGTGAGTGCCGCCAAGTTGGCACGGCGACCTCGGGCATTGAACGCTCGTGTGGGCTCTGTCACCGTTCCCGAGGGCGAGGATGCGCTCGACGGCGAGCTTCAAGCCAGTCAAGTTCCCACCGCACACACCGAGATCCAATGGCTGCTCCTGAAGTTGGGTCACGAGATGGGATTTGATGTGTGGGTAGCGCGCAATGACCGGAGTCGTGGGGTGGCGGGCCACCAGTTTACGGAGTTGCCCCGCTTGAAATCTGAACTGCCCCTGCAGTTCGACGACGCCACCAACCGGACCATTGAGCTCATCGATGTCCTTTGGCTGAAGGGCCATGCCATTGTGGCGGCGTTTGAGATCGAAAGCACCACCTCCATTTACTCAGGGCTGCTCCGCATGTCTGATTTGATTGCCATGCAGCCGAATCTGAATATCCCGCTCTTTCTCGTGGCCCCAGATGAACGCCGGGAGAGGGTGCTTGTCGAGGTGAACCGCCCAACGTTTACTCGCTTGTCACCACCGTTGGCCGAGGTGTGCCGCTACATCGCCTTTTCTGCCCTGCGTGAGCGACTGAGCCAAGTGGCGCCGTTCGTGCGCTACCTGAAGCCGGACTTTCTGGACGACCTCTCGGAATCGTGTGAGATCGAAGACGCCTGAGAAGCCTCCGAAGGGTCAAGCGGGATCGCGCTGGACCGCGGCATTATAATTGGCATCGTACCACCAGCGTAGGTACTGCTCGTAGGTGATGGGTGGAAACTTCGGTGGGTTCTCCGGCCCTTGGCAAGTCGGCAGACAGGCAATCATGGTGTCGATCTGGGGTCCCAGGAAAAAGGGGATGGCGTAGCGGTGCCTGCCAACGGGTGGCAGGGCGCGATGCGGGGTGGATTTGAATCGACCATTGGTCCAGCGGTACATCATGTCCCCCGCATTCACGGCAAACGATCCTGGGGTATAGGGCACCTCGAGCCAGGTGCCAGACGGCATCCGGACCTGCAGGCCCGGCACGTCGGTTTGGGCCAGCAAGGTCAGGAAGTTGGCGTCGGTATGGGGGGCAATGCCGAACTGGTTGACCTCGGCCGGCACCGGGGGGTAGTGGGACAGGCGGAACGAAAACTGGCTGTCGGCAAAGGCACGGTCGAAGTATCCCGGCGACAGGTCAAGCGCCACCGCACAGACCGGGAGCATCCGGCGCGCCAGTGCATCTACGGCCGCGGTATAGTCCAGGACCGTCTCGCGAAACCCCGGCAGGCGGTCGGGCCATTGGTTCGGCCCCACAAAACGCCGTCCCGACCGGAGCAGCGGGTCGTCCGGCCGGCGCTCGCGTTTGACGAAAAAGGCTTCGTTCAGGTCGGGTTTATCGTTCGCGTTGACCTCCGAGGTCCAGACGGCGTACTGGCCCATCGCCATGTAGCCGTTGTTGTGCTCGTTCATCCGCAGCGCCATCTTCGCCTCCAAGGGCTGATCGTGAAACCGCTTGGCCTCCGCAAAGGTGCGATCGATCAACGCTTGTGCGATCCCATGATTGATGATGGTGAAGAAGCCAATCGTTTCCAGGGCGTCGCGCAAGGCCGCCGCCGTCGCCTCGAGTGCTCCCGGCACGCCAGCAAAGTATGGCCCGAGGTCGATGACGGGGATGGTGGCATCCGGAACAGCCCGTGGTGGTAGATCGAGTGATGCGGCCATGGGAGGCCTCCCTCCGGAGCAATGGTTGGCAACAGAGATCTGGGACACCATCGTGTGGCGACTCTTGTCACCGCGGTGCCCGTGAACGCACGTCTACTCTCACCGCGTGGCGACTGGCGGACACCAATGGCCCAGTCATCGATGAGAGCTGCGTGCCGGATGGTTCGCGTGGCCACGTTCGTATGGCCTGAGAGCGCAACAGGTGCGACCCACTTCATGAGAGTCTTGGTTTCCTATACGTGACACGCAAGGGCGATCACCCTGGCATGCGTCCTTCGTTACGACGCGAGCACGATGCTGGACGAGGGAGAGGAGCCTCTGAAACGCGTTGGGCCCGATGGCGAGGCGCTCCCCCGCCCGCGACTGCCGATCGCCCTCTGCCTCGAGGGGACCTTGGCGAATCCGCTCGATCACCGCCACACCGTTGTGCCCTGGAAGAAGACACCACAACCGCCTATCCCCCACCCTGGTCCACTAGCGCTGCGGCCGTGGCCGCACGCAGCCGCGGCACGATCTCCTGGCTCACGCGTCTGCACTCCTCCAGGTGGGGGAACCCTGACAGAATGAACTCATCGATACCGAGACGCCAGTAGGCGAGGATCTCGTCGGTCACCTGCTGCGGCGTGCCGACAATGGCGGTCCCACAGTTGACCCGGACCGTGGACAGGCCATTCCAGAGATGGGCGCCGATCCGATGCTGGGCCACATGTCGCGCTTGGGCCTGCGGTCCCACCATCGGCGTGCCGACCATCACGGCCTGGCGCTGCTGCACAACGTGTGGATCCGCATGGGCGATCAGGCTTTCAGCCGCGGCCCAGGCGGCGTCCGGGTCGTCGCGGACCACCAGATGTGTCCGCAAACCAAACGTGAGCGTCCGACCACAGGCCTGGGCCTGCGCCGTGACCCGCTCAATCCGCGCGGCGATCGGCTCCAGTGGCTCAATCCACATCAAGTACACCTCAGCAAGCCGCGCCGCCAGAAACTCGGCACGCGGCGAGGCACCCCCTTGATAGACACGCGGTGTGGCCACGGGTGGCGGCGAGCAGCGGGCGCCGCGCAGGGTGATGGAGGTCCCGTGGAAATCGGTCAGCTCTCCCGTCCACAGGGCCCGACAGGTTCGTATCAGCTCCTCGGCCTGTTCATAGCGCCCCGCGTGGTCGAGCTCCACCCCCAAACGTTCGAAGTCTCCCGGAATCCCACCAGGCACAAGGTTAATATCCACCCGGCCATGACTGATCTGATCCAGCGTCGCGATCATCTTGGCCAGCAGTCCGGCGGCGATGAACCCCGGCCGGATGGCAATGAGGAAGCGAATCCGGCTCGTGACTGCGGCCAGGGCCGTGGCCATGGTCCAGGTCTCCGCCAGCGGCGCGCCTTCATCAAAGAGTCCGTTGACAAAGCGGGTGGGGATCAGCAATGACGAGAATCCCAGCCGCTCCGCCGTCTGCACGACCTCGCGCAAGTAGTTAACGGTCGGGGCTCGTTCCGCCTGCATGGTGCCTAAGCGAACGCCGTCCCCATCGATCGGAATACACCAGTCGAACCGCGGTTCTGGACGTGCGGCGACCATCGTGTGCCTCCTCGTTCCCCCGATCACCCGCTTCAAACGTGGCATGTACCCTTCTTGATATCACCCTATATTGGAGGAGCAGGTGACATATCGTATCACAAATAGTCGGTGTTGAGACTGCACGCAAGCAGATCCCGTGGCACCTCCGTTGATCTGCGCACTGTTGCGATCGGAGGGCCACCGGGATCATGACCATGACCCGCCACGCCGAGAGAGGCATGGACGCATTGTGCCGTCTCCAGATAGATGGCCAGCGAATCCGGCTGACCCCCCTTCCAGGTCATTCACCGCAGGTGAGCGCCTCGATTCATCAGGATTATCCCGGCTCTAACCGAAACTCCCCATCGTCCCCTGGCACGATCGTGTAGCGATCCCCGCTATTTGGGAGCACCTTCGTCCCCTCCTGCGTGCCCGGCCAGTAGAAGCTCACCTCGGCCGGCCTGCACTGCTGATGGGTGTGCGTCGCCTGCGGCGGCAAGGTAAACGTCTGACCATCAATCGTGTACTGAATGGCTAGGTCTGATGTGTTAGTGAGCTGAAATTCGATCTGCTGTGACGTCGGACGGCCGAACAGCTGCACCGCATAGTAAGCGCTTGTCTGGTCGCTCTGGGCCACCCCGACGCCGGTCTCCGTGACGGCCGGGTGGAGCATATTCTGCCGGTGATCGGGCGAGTGTTGCCAGTCCTCGAAGAATCCCTGGGCCAGTGCCTCCGTCGTGAATCCTGCAGGGTTCTGTTGAGAGGCGATGTTCTCGGCGATGAGGCACGCGTCATAGCCGTGCGCCTGGGCTCGTGCTTCCGGCGACTGGCCGTCGGCGGTGTGGCTGAACTAAACGGTACGGGCCATGAAGGTGGCGAAGTCTTGCGCGGTGGCAGTGAGCTGAGGGTTGACCTTTGCTGTGGGGCGGCCTTCCTGTTGGCGAAACGCATTCGTGTGACTGATGAGGCGTTCGACTACGTCCACCAGGTCGGGGGACTGGTCTCTAGTCGCCGGCGGATCGGTCGTCCTCTTCTCAGCAGCCTGCGCAGAGGGCGCCGCAGGCAGAAGAACCCATCCAAGTCCGAGAACCAGGAGCAGCCATCGGTGCACCGTGCCTCCTCCCTCTGCCCGTGACGGAACGGGAAGGGGGTATACCCGTGCGTCAACAGTGTCGATGATCTAGACCCTTTCACCCACCATGCGTCGCTTGGACTGTGCGAACAGCTCAATCTGCGACTACCAATGCCGCCGACTTTGCGGGCGTCAACTGTCGCTGGTCATACAACTGTGTGATCGACGGCTCCGAATGGCCGACGGTACGTTGCACGTTTTCGAGCGTGGCTCCGTTTTGAGGGCCGTTGTGATCAATGTCGCGTGCATCCAGTAGGTTGAACAGCCACGCTCCAGTTTGAGCTGTTTGCCAAATTTCTGCAACCCTCAGTCCACACGGTCAGGGTGCAGCTGCCGGCGGAGCGCTTGCGGATCTCGACCAGCACTCGTTGGTCGGAAGCGAGGCCCGTTCCAGTCATCGGCGAGCCTAGCCCCCTCCAGATAGATGCGGAGGCGTTCCGAGGTCTCCAGGTAAATCGCCATGCTGAAGGGAGATCTGGAGTTGTGTACAGCCTGATCAAGGGAAAAGGTTCGCGAGAGAGCCGTGAGATGGCTGTGAGCGGTGAGGGAGGGGATCAGCTCTTCCTGCATCCCCTCCCGCTCGCGGTCCCGGAGGCACTAGAAAGGTGGTTGCGGAGAGGTTGCGTCTAGTGCCGAGATGTGCACGATTCTGCAACCTGGCATCGCGTAAATTCAAGTACTTCTGTACGCCCAGATCAACTCATAACCCAAAGGTCGCTGGTTCAAATTCAGCCCCCGCTACCACCTAAAAGGCTCTGGAATCAATAGCTTCCAGAGCCTTTTCTTTTTCGGCCTCACTCCAATCTGTGGAATCCCGCCTTTTTGACTCCACTTTGACTCCAGTTCATGCTTGCATCCATTTTCCCTTCTGATACAATCGCTCGTCGTCGGGCACCAGCGAGCCCGGCATTCGTTTCCCGTATTCGTGGTCATCCGCGACACACTCGCGGCTCGCCCACCTGTGCCACGTCATGTCCGACAGTATGGTGGGATCTCCCCGAGAGGTCAGGATTGTTGACGAAGGGAGTAGCAGGCGATGGCAAGCGTCTACCGCATTCGGAAGGAAGAGCGCACCTCAGGGGTGCGCTAGGTGGTCGATTACCGCGATAATACCGGGCGGCTCAGCACTCGGCGCCTTAAGCGCTCCCGCGACGCCGAGGCCTTCAAAAAAAGAGGTGGAAGCCAACACCTACACCGGACCGCTCCCCCCGCGCCCCGTCCATGTCACGTTGGCCCAATGGGCCGAGGGGTGGTTCGCCCAGAAAAAGCCCTCTGCCGGGCCGGCAAAAAGCCGCGCCCCTCGACGCTCCAGAGCTGGTGCAGTGATCTGAAATCACTCCTGAGCGCGCTCGGCGGCTACAAGCTCCACGACCTCACGGCCGACGTGGTCATCACGTGTGTAGAGCACCTCCAAAACACGCCGATTCCTGAGGGTCGGCGTAGCGGAGGTCAGCGTCCGCGCGATAAATCCATTCGCAATAAAGTCGGGCTCCTCTCCCAAATCCTGCGCTCGGCCAAAGCCCGGCGCATCATTCCTCTCAATCCCGTCCAGGATCTCGACTGGAAAGAACTCTTGGGTGAAGAGGAGCGTTAGGAATTGTAAATGAATCACTCAGGGGTTTGTACGGCTGGGTGTTATGACCTCATGCCACTCATCGCCGTGGCACGCGGCCGGATACCTGGGGACGGGGGCCCGTGCTGCCTCTGACCCCTGTTGGCCCGGCTGGTAG
>JBKPCR010000222.1:0-7303 GCA_046727435.1 bacterium
ACTTCCGCATCCGAGATGGCGCTGGCGAATCGGTAGCGCTCGGCCACCTCAAAACTAAATCGCGGATTGACGCGGTCGATCCAGTCCCTGGCGGTTTCCCAGGCCTCCCGACCCTGCAGAATCTGCTGCTGACTTGACCAGTCGCTCAGCCGTATTGGCGCGAGACGTGCTGTCGTGCAGTGGCCGATCAGGGAGGCAATGCGGTCGACGGCCGGTCGCAGGGCTTCTTGAACCGCCTCGTCGGCGACTTCGAAGGTGTCCTCGGCGATAACGAGATGATGTGGACGCACGGCACGGATCTCGCTCTGCAACAACACCGACCCAACCCTGGCAAACAGGTCAGCGTCGCGCGCAAACCAGCCGATGGTATCGTAGCTCGGGGCCTGCAACAGGACGCCGTCAAGCGGGATGCGCCCATGTGTCGGGCGGAGGCCATAAAGGCCGCAGAAGCTCGACGGCACTCGCACAGACCCGCCAGTATCAGAGCCTAGCGCGAAATCGACCAACTCCCCAGCCACAGCAGAGGCCGATCCGCTCGATGAGCCGCCCGGGACACGGTCAGGCGCCCGTGAATTCAGGGGCGTGCCATAATGGGCATTTTCGCCAAAAATCCCGCGCGTGATCTCGTCGGTGATGGTCTTGCCGACCATGGTAGCGCCGGCTGCCACCAACACGCTCACCACCCAGGCGGTACGCGTTGCGGCTTCATGGGTAGCTTTCCAGTCGGGGTTACCGCCCCCGGTGACATAGCCGACGACGTCGAAGATATCCTTTGCGGCAAAGGTCAGGCCCGAGAGCGGACCACCGACCACTCCTTCCAGATAGGCGTCGGTATCCTTGCAAAAGGCATTCAGGCGGTCATCAATCGTCAACTGAGATCGCATCATAGGCATTGCTCCATTCTTGCATTCCGAAGTGTTCCTGTTCTGTGACTGGTGATGTCATCGTATATAGACACAGCGATTAGGGTCGTCTCTGAGTAGTGGTTTATTGGCTTGCTCGGAAGGTTTCAGCCTTCCGCTCATTGGCCGGATGAGGGGGAGTATACAAGTCCATCTGCAGGTGAGCAAGAACGGCGGCTTCCGGGTGCGTGCCTTGCGGTGCTTGATCGTTCATGATATCTTTCGCGGGTGTTCTATGGATATCAGCAGAGACCCGAACAGTGGCCTTGAGAGTTGCGCCTGGGGCAGCAGAGCATCGCTCAAGGGGAATCGAGAAGCAACGGTGTGCTGGCGCAATAAGCGTTCGCCTACCTGCCACACGTCGGAGATTTGAGCGCCCAAGAAAGCGTATCAGCGGCAGAGCGAGGACGGCCGTCCCCGCATTAGAGCCGGTAGTCCTCATCGCAGGTAAGATTATCCGATGTCCGTTCTCAAACCAGGCAAACTCCCACTGGAGCTGTTGCAGCGCTTGCTCAGGTCGTACACCCGTGCGGACTCGCGAGTCATCGTCGGACCAGCCGTGGGAGAAGACGCCGCCATCATCGACATGGGCGACCACTATCTGATCGCCAAGTCGGACCCGATCACTTTTGCCACCGATGCGATTGGCTACTATGCCGTGGTGGTGAATGCTAACGACATTGCCACGCGCGGTGGGCAACCAAAGTGGTTTCTCGCCACCATACTGCTGCCGGAACAGACGACCTCGGTGGTGCTGGTCGAGTCCATCTTCGCCCAGATCGCAGAGGCCTGCCAATCTTTTGGCATTGCCGTGGTAGGCGGGCATACGGAAGTGACCTATGGGCTCGACCGCCCTATCCTGTCGGGCCACATGTTGGGGGAAGTTGATTCTGCCGGCTTAATCACCAGCAGTGGGGCTCAGATCGGCGATGTGCTGCTGCTGACGAAAGGGATTTGCATCGAGGGCACGGCGATTATTGCGCGCGAGCGCGAAGCAGAGCTGAGGCGTGGTGACGTGCCTGAGCACATCATCCAGCGCGCCAAACACTTCTTATTCGAGCCGGGCATCAGCGTCGTGCGTGATGCGCACATCGCTATTGGCGCCGGACGTGTCCATGCCATGCACGATCCGACGGAGGGTGGACTCGCCATGGCTGTTCATGAACTGGCCACCGCGGCACAGGTTGGCATCATGATCGAAGGCAACCAGATTCCCATTCTGGAAGAGGCTGCACTGCTTTGCCGGGCCTATGGTCTCGATCCCCTCGGGACGATCGCGTCAGGCGCGCTGCTCATCGCGACGCCAGCCCAAGAGGCTCTGCGGATTCAACAGGCGCTGCAGGTCAACAATATTGCGTGTGCGGCGATCGGTCGCATCGTGCCACCGTCGGAAGGAGTTCTATTCCACGACGGCAGTGAGCTTCAGCCCCTTCCGCAGTTTACCAGGGATGAGATCACCAAATTGTTTACGGAGTAGTCTTCCCCCCTCATGCCGGCCATCGACCGGTGGGAGAGGGAGTGGCAGGGACATGCGCCGGTGCGTGATCTAACAGGTGGGTGATCATGAGAGTATGCGATGACATGTCCTTGTCTGCCGCTCTGTACCGCGAACTCCGCGACGCAAGCTTCTGTGTGGCCGAGCGTGAGGCACCCTATCATCCCACCTCAGTCGGCAATCAACCCTCCGAGCACCTGCTGCATCTCCTGTGGCAACGGCAAGATCTCCTGCGCCAGCCGCTCATGACCCTCGACCAGCAATCCATCACGATCTACCGGCCAGGGCGTTGGAGCCGCAGCAGTGGACCTGACTTTCTAGACGCCAAGTTGCGGTTCAGTGAAGCTCCTATCCGCGTTGGGGCCGTGGAAGTGCACGTCGTGGCGAGCGATTGGTTTCGCCATGGACACGACTGTGATCCTGCATATACCAAGGTCCTGTTGCATGTGGTGTGGCACAACGATCTCGGCACCCAGACGGTGGTTGACGCCTCCGGCCGCGAGATTCCGCAGTTGGTGCTGTCGACGGCGCTGACCATATCACTCGCTGAATTGCAGGGTGTGCTTGAAGACGAAAGGGTCCCGACAGGGCACGGGGCGGGGCTGACGCCTTGTCAGCGGTCGCTCCTGGAGATGACACCGGAGACCGTTGGGCGTCTGTTGGATATGGCCGGGGAAGAACGTTGGCGGCAGAAAGCCAATCGCTTTGCCCTGCGGGTCGAACGGCGTGGGATCGAGCAGGCGCTCTATGAGACGCTTATGGAAGCTTTGGGCTTTCAGGGCAATCGCATGCCGTTCTGGCAACTGGCCAGATTAGCTCCTCTGGCGCAGATCCGAGAGGCGCTGGGCACCGTTCCGGTAACCCCAATCCAGGTGCAGGCCATCCTGTATGGGGTGTCGGGGTTCCTGCAACGCTGGCAAATCGAGCGACGACGACCTCAACCAGCGTGCGACACCTATGTGGCGACGCTCGCCGCATACTGGGAGCCCATGTCGGCGCTATTTCCTGAGTGCCTCGACGAGCGTCAGTGGCGAATGACGGGCATCCGGCCAGTCAATTTTCCGCAGCGACGCATTGCGGCGGCGGGTTATTGGCTCGCCTCCCTGACGCAGCACAGCTTGATGGACTCTTGCTTGGCGCCGCTTCGCCCCCTTGCAGCCCAGACGTCGCGTGCGCAATTGCTGCGCTGTCTGGGTGAGCTGTCACGGCGTCTGCACGTGGCCGGGGAGGAGGACTTTTGGAGTCGCCGGTATGTCATCGATGGGCCAGAACACAGCCGCCCCGTCGATCTCCTGGGGCGTGGACGAGCGACAACCATGGTCGTGGATGTCCTGTTGCCAGCGGCCGCGGCCCTGGCGCAGCTCGGCGACGAGCCGATCGCTCTCGAAGCGGTACGCGCGTTGTATGCGTGCCACCCCCGCTTGCCAGCCAATGAAGTCACCCGGGAGATGTTAGGGCAATTCTTCGGCAGCGACCGTACCCGCGCCGCTATCGTCAACTCGGCCTGTCGCCAACAGGCTCTCCTGCAGCTCTACAGGGACTTTTGCCTCAGCGAGCTAGAGACCTGTCAGGAGTGCGCTTTTCCGCGTCTCGTAGCGCGTTTGGAACGGCTGCAAAGAGATATGCCTCCAGGAGGTCGCTGAGTTGGCATAATTCAGCATGCCTGGCGAGGTTTATGCGGATATAGCTGAGGGTGGGAGGAATGGCCGCCATATAACGCTGTGTGTGTTTGACCGCGGTCTGAAATGCAAACGTTCCGAGTGCTTTTAGATTACGTTGGAGGCACATGTAATCGAACACTTGTACAAAAGATTCGCGTTCAAGCGCATGACCATCTCTGGCAGTCTTCTGTTCGAGGTAATACGTCAGTAACTCTTCCCGCACGTCGGCGGGGAGCACGACGTAGGAATCGTACAGGAGGGAGGCGAGGTCATACTGACAGGGGCCGAGGCGGGCATCTTGAAAATCGATGACGCGCAGTCGGTCCTGCCGCAGCATTAAATTTCGGCTGTGGTAATCGCGATGTGTGAGGACGCGGGGCTGCTGCGCCAACCTCGCCGCGAGCTTCCAGAATTGGCCCCGCAACGTTGTCTCATCCGCCGGCGCCAACCGCTGAGCACACAGTTGTTTGATCATGTGAGTCAGGAAAAAATCCAGCTCCCACATCAGCTTCTCGACATCAAACGCCAGGCAGAAGGCGACACAGCCGGCGCGCGGGGCCGCACTCTGCGGATATTGCAGCGCCAGCAGAATATCCAGCGCCTGGCGATACCAGTCAGCTGTCTGCTCACGGCTGGCTCCCGGCAATGCTCTCTCCAACGTGACATCACCCAGATCTTCCAGCAGTATGAAGCCATGGGCGGAATCATCCCAGAGGATGTCGGGGACAGGTATCCTGTTCAGAGATAGGTAGCGCTGCACATTCACGAAGGGTAGTTCGCCTGCGGTATACGGTTGGGCTAAACGCATCAGCACCAGCGACGTGATACCGTCGACCGCAGTGGCGAACTCTAGGCGGAAGTATCGACGGTCGGAGGCGTCTCCCTGCAGGGGGCTTATCTGGAAGTCGGCGTGCTTGCCTGGAAAAACCCGGTCAACGAGCGCACGGAGATGTGCCGTCGAGGGCAACTCAGGCAACATATTGGGAGCTTGGGATGGGATCGCATGAAGTTCAGGCAATGGCAGCATAGCCCCCACTATAAATCCGTACGCCTTCCCGGGTCAAGGGGGGTGCGTCACCGTTTCGTAATGCTGTCGCTGAACAGCTCCCCTCTCCCTCCGGGAGGGAGTCAGGGTGAGGGCCGGCAGAAGATACGCGAGCGGTTGCTCCTTCACCCCAGCCTTCTCCCAGTGGGAGAGTGAGTCCAAAGCGCACCCTGTCACAATCACGCAAAGCTCTGACGCACCCTGGCGCATTTCGGCGGCGGAAAGCGGAAAATTCGCTATAATACCCTCAGCCCTGGGGTGCGGCACGACGCACAGCATACCCGGTTCAAGCACAACAGAGTCATGAGTGACAGCATGGGGGTGGCAGCGTGAGTGAGACGGCACCGCAGCATCACGAGTTATACGCAGTGATTATGGCGGGAGGGCAAGGCACACGCTTCTGGCCCCGAAGCCGGCGCAAGATGCCCAAGCAGTTGCTCAATATCGTCGGTGAGACGACGATGCTCGAGCAAACGGTGGCTCGGATCAGTCCCCTGATCCCAGCGGAGCGCACGCTGGTGGTAGCGGGGGATGCCTATCGCGATCCGATTCGGGCCTGTCTGCCGCAGCTTCCCGAGAAGAATTTTTTGTTCGAGCCGGTTGGGAGGAATACGGCCGCCTGTGTGGCCTGGGCCGCCCTGTGGGTATGCCAACGTGCTTCTGACGCCGTGATGGCGGTCTTACCTGCCGACCATCTCATTCGTCATGAGGCTGAGTTTCTGCAGGTGCTCAAAGTGGCCGCGGTGGTGGCTCAGCCGTTGAACCGCCTGGTCACCATCGGTATTCAACCGGCCCATCCGGAAACCGGCTATGGCTATATTCGTGGGAGCGAGGACCGACTACAGGTCGATGGCCGTGCGGCCTTTCGCGTGGCGCAATTCGTCGAGAAGCCCTCGCGTCACAAAGCTGAGCAGTTCCTGGCCGAGGGCACATATGTGTGGAACAGCGGCATGTTTGTCTGGCGTGCCGACTCGATCTGGGGTCAGATCTGCCGCCACCTGCCACAGCTCGCACACGCCCTTGAGCCGGCGGCCGGCATCACGGCCGCTGATACCTTGGGAGATATACTCAACGACGTATATCCGCGGTTGCCCTCAGTCTCTATCGACGTGGGGGTTATGGAACGGGCGCAGGACGTCTGGGTGATCCCCGCTGACATCGGCTGGAGCGATGTGGGAAGCTGGCGGGCGCTCGGCGAGCTCCTCGATGCGGACGCACAGGGCAATGTGGTAATCGGGGAACAGCGCGGCATCGATACTGCGGGCTGCTTCATCCATAGCCCGAGCAAGCTGGTGGCGACGATTGGTCTCAGCAACCTGGTGGTGATTGAGACCGATGACGTGTTGCTCATCTGCCCGAAGGAGCGTGATCAGGACGTTCGCAAGCTGGTCGAATTACTCGAACGCGAAGGACGGCACGATCTTCTGTAAGCCCAGCCGTCGATGTCGTCCGCGGCCATGGTGGTACATGACATCTCAGATGAGGGGAGAGCATGGGACTCTTCGATCGGATGCGCCAAGCGCAGCCGCTTGCCAACGACGTAGAGGTTGCGGCATCGCCTGACATGTCAACCACACAGACGCCAGTCACGACGCTCCTCCGCCGCACTTTTTTCACGGCCATGAAGTCGGTCGAGGCAGACTGGCGCTTGATGGTCGAGACTGCCGTGATTGGCCTTGGGGCGTTGGTCTTCAGCGTGCTCTTTATCTGGGCGACGGTCACCGACCGTGTGAGCGTGGAAGCAGTCGTGGTGATGATCGTCGTGCTGATCCTATCGATGTTCACCGTCCATCATGGCATGCGATACCACGCACGCCATCTGTCGTTGCAGAAGCGCGCCCGCGAGTCAGTGGCAAAAACGACGTTAGCGGCTGAGATCATGATGGATTTTTTGCGCGAGTTCACGTTGAAAAATCAAGCCACCATCTCACAGATGGCGGAGAGCCACAAGGTCCGGGTCATCGATGAATTGCGCACTATCGTGGAAGACCTCGCCAGGTCCATCGGCGATGGGCGGGTGCGTCAGGAATTAGCACAGCTTGAGGAGACGATGGCGCGCAAGATCATGGAAATTCCGGCCGGTGTGACGTTCCCGTTGCCACGACTGGAATATTTCGACCAGGCGCTGCGCCAGTTGCAGGAGCCTGAACGCACCCCTCGATGCCCCAGCTGCGGCGCGACGCAGGCCTGCGTCAGTATC
>JBKPCR010000223.1:0-29418 GCA_046727435.1 bacterium
CGGCGTGGTGGAACGGGTGATCAGGACCCTGAAGGAGCAATGCGTCCACCGCCATCGATTCGAGACGCTGAAGCAAGTTACCCGCGTCATCGGCGACTGTATCAGCTTCTACAACCACCGGCGCCCCCACCAGGCGCTGAACATGAAGACCCCCGCCGAAGCATTCGCCTTAGCGGCCTGACCTGAGCAGAAACCGCTAGGTCATTACACCAGAACGCTGGCCCTATGCCGAGGAGAGCATTCTGAAGCGCGCGGTAACGTCCACCATGCCGCCACGAATAGCACCAACGCAAATCAGCCAAAGGGCAGCCGGTAGGGCACCGAGCAGTCGACGGACCGGGGACTCAATTGCCATTTGCAGTGCTAGACTACAGGAAATTCAAACGGGAGTACTTCAATGTGCGCCTCAAACGCTCGGGGGCCTGGTGGTATGTCGAAAATGCCAGTAAAATTCTGGCCTCATGCTGCGCCAAATATAAGACTACTTTCGAGCTAGTCGTTGAGCACTACCGTAAATGCATCCAAGCGCTATCAGGGCGAAAACCTTCTGAAAATAAGGAAGGCGTCCACCGACCATGAGACTAGACCCCATGATAAATATTGAAGAGTCTTTTGTGAGAGACAGGATGAAGTGCGCATGGATGTTTATGTTCCCGCTGGCCTTCGGCCGGCTTTGGCCCTTGACGCTCGCCATGCTAATTTATGTCCCGCCGATTATCTATATGTACCTAACGTTTCAATTCCACTGGCATGACTCTGGTACTTACCTCAACGTCATCAATAACCTGTTTGAATGTGGGGAGTTTTATTATTATGACTGGAATATGGACATTTTCAACCAGCATTTCGAGCCAGTTTTCTATGTTTTATCGCCTCTTGTCCATCTGACTCGCAGCCTCTTCTTCCTCGTGCTCTTCTATTCACTCGCCTTCGCAACAAGCGCATGGTTGTACTACAAATTCGCAAAAGAGATGCTCGGCTCGTCGTCACTGGCTGCTCTATGTTATCTCACTTTGGTGGTGAATCCGTACTTCATGGTCGCAAACTTGTACCCCCACCACGACGTGTTGATGGCGTTGGCCCTCATGGGATTCGCATTCCTTGCCGTGCGTGGAAATAGTTGGCTGGCTCTGCTCTGTTTGGTGATCGCATTGAGCGTCAAGGAAGATGTATGGATATATGGAATAGCGGCATCACTCATCCTACCAGGCCGGATTTCGACCAGGCACGCGGCTCTGTATCTAGGGACGGCAGTGGCATATTACGTTGTAGTTCTGCATTTCCTTTATCCAATTTGGTACCCAGATGGCGTGAATTTGAAATACTTCCTGCAGATTTGGGCATACGGCCACTCGAGGGGGGAAGTGCTTCAATATCTTGTCACCCATCCCTGGGATACAGGGCGCCGCCTCATCACTAGCTCCGGTTTGGAGTTCAACTTGAGCTACCTTTTTTTGCCGCTTCTGGCCGGATGGCGCTTTCTCATGGGTCTGGCGGTACTCTACTTGTGGGTCAACTCGACAGATATTTATCACAGTAGCCTTGCCTTCTATTTCAACCTTCCCTCCGTTGTGCTATATGCCCTCACGCTCCCGTTCGCCCTGATCAATCTGCAACGTCTTTGGACCCGGCTGCGAACTCGCTTCCCCCACCTGATCCCAGCATGGACAGCAGTGCAGATCGTTCTGTGTGCCATTGTGGCCGTAGGTATTGTCTGGCAGGTACGTCCACCGCTAACCCTCACACGAAGCCCGACTCTACCCGATGTGTTCGCCCACGAGCTGCGGACTCACCAGTTTATCCCGATTCACCGTACGCTGAACTCCATCTTGGCGGATCACCACACAAGTGTACTGGCATCCTTCACCATCGGTGCCTACGTGCCACCGCGAGGCAAGCTTTTCATCATGCACAATGATGCCCACAACGTCATGAATGGCTCGTTGCGGCCTGATTTCATCGTCTTCGACTTACGCCAGAGTCAGCCATATTTCGGTGAGGAAGCCGTTCGGTATTTCTTTGCTTACCTACAAGCATCCCCGGAGTATCGCATTGAGGCGGACATCCATAACGTCATCATTTTCGCTAAACGCTAGCGGACTGAGCGGAATCTCATGACGCGTTCGAAGACTCAGTCCATGGTGGCTCTATAGCACTGAAGCTGTGACGAACCCTAACCAGGAACGTCGCGACCCTTGCGAATTATTCTTTGGCATTCGGCGCTGGCGACCCGTCAGCCAAATCAGGAAAAAGGGGGCTGTAATGTACTTACACCGATGACCAACGAAAAGTTTCCATCAGGACGGCAAAGGGGCGTTGGGCTTCGCTACCAATTGCATACGGACTCTCATAACCATTGGGAAACATGGATCCCTGATCTTTCTACTCAATCCGTTGTTGCACCTGACGTGCCTGCTGGACCGGGTCGAACGGAGGCCCTCATCCAAACCGTGGGAGACGCTAGCCGACAATAGGAACGCGCATTGACTCAGCGGCGATTGGCCTTCATCCATGACTGGTTGTCCCAGGGCGGCACGGCCAAATATCTCTTTGTTCACTTATAAGCCATGCCGCAGGGGATGGCTCTTGTCCGAGCATATGGGCCTGCCACAGATTACAACTGACGAGTAGGATAGAGGTAAGGCTCTCATGCATTCCATCGACGCAGAAAATGTCGTGCAAGAGAAGCAGGGCCGTGCGAAGTGGGTTCGAACCATGCGCAGGGAAAGTCCTCCAGAGAGCCTAGATCAGTACTTGCAGCATTGGGAAGCTTTCTTCGACCACTACGCGGCTGAGGTCGATCGTTGGCATCACCGGAACGCAGGGTACCACAAGGCCATTACAGCCCTGGCGCGCTTTTACGTCTCCGCAGACACTCGGGTGCTCGAACTTGGTAGCGGCAACGGCAATTTGTTGGCCGCACTGAAGCCTGCCTTTGGTGTGGGCGTCGACATTTCTGGCCAGATGGTGCGCCTGGCCGCCATGAAGTATCCCCACTTACACTTTCGCCAGATGGCCGCAGAGCACCTGGAGGTCCCGGGAGAGCCCTTCGACTTCATTGTCCTGTCCGATCTTGTCGGGTATCTCTACGATATTCGCCTAGTTTTTGAGCAGTTGCGCAAGGTTTGTCACCCGCGCACGCGGGTGGTTATGCATTGGTACAGTAGGCTGTGGCAACCGCTGATAGGATTGGCTGAGACGCTCGGGCTGAAGTATCCTCAGCCGCTGCTCAACTGGACGACGGTCGAGGACATGCAAAATCTGCTGTACCTGGCGGGCTTCGAGGTGGTGCATAGCCGTCCGCATATCCTGTGGCCCAAGCAAGTACCTCTGCTGACCACGCTCGCGAATCGGTATCTGGCACACGTGCCGGGCTTGCGTTGGATGTGTCTGACAAACTGGATGATTGCGAGACCGACAAGGCTGCCACAGTCTGAGGTCGTCCCACGGGTGTCCGTGATCTGCCCCTGCCGCAACGAGGCGGGGAACCTCGAACCGCTCGTCCGCCGACTGCCGGCGATGGGGTCACATACCGAGCTCATCTTGGTTGAGGGTCATTCCCAGGATCAGACCCTCGTGGAGTGTCGGCGCATCGCCGCGAGCGAACCGACGCAAGATATCACGGTCTTGGTCCAGGAGGGTCGGGGCAAAGGCGATGCCGTGCGCTTGGGATTTTCGAAGGCCACCGGGGACATTCTTATGATCTTGGATGCGGATCTCAGCGTGGCTCCGGAGGATCTCCCGCAATTTTATGACGCACTCGTCAGCGGGAAGGGCGAGTTCATCAATGGCTCACGGCTGGTCTATGCGAAGGACCCGTACGCCATGCGTTTCCTGAATCTTTTAGGGAACAAATTCTTCGCGCTGCTGCTCAGCCGCCTGTTAGGGCAACCGATCAAGGACGCGCTCTGCGGCACGAAGGTGCTGTATCGCGGGGACTACGACCGCATGGCCAAAGGTCGGGCCTATTTTGGTGACTTTGATCCGTTTGGTGACTTCGATCTGCTGTTTGGCGCAGCCAAGCAGAATCTGAAGATTGTCGAGATGCCCATTCGTTATCGGCAGCGGACCTATGGGACGACGAACATTAGCCGCTTCGGCCATGGCTGGCTGCTGCTGAAGATGTCTTGCACGGCAGCCCATAAATTGCTCTTCATCCCATGATGCAGGTGGCGATGTCCGATCAGGAGATTGTACGCCGACACAGAACCATCTGGGCGGCCACGGCTCTTGGCCCGTGGCTCGCGGACTGCCTTGCGAGTGAGATGCCAAAGCTCCTAAACTTGGCCAATGGTTTACAGCGCGAGAGATCTGCCGTACAGAATGCCCTCATACTGCCCTACAGTAACGGGCAGGTTGAAGGCCAGATCACGAAATTGAAGCTCCGAAGCGGCAGAGCTATGGCCACGCAAAGCTGGATCTGCTCCATCAGCGGATGCTACACGCTGCCTGATGCATCAATACCTAAGTGCGAAAGCTGCGGGAGAGCCAATTTTAGGGATGCACTTTAATGGTCTATTTGACTGCCTTACGCTACATCTGTCGAGTGAGTTATAAGAAACCATCATTGATTTTCGTGATTCTTCCTCTTGCGTTCCTATTTTGTGTACTCCTTCTCAAAAGCGCGCGGGGACCTTATTGGCGCTGTATAAACATGGACCCAGAATATACATATCTTATAAACTCTTTGAATTTTGCCGAGGGACTACCAATCGGCCACCGGGATCATCCGGGCACGACTTTGCAGGTCGCTGGCGCGTGGATTTTGAAGTCTTTGCATTTTTTCCGGGATACGAGTCCACTTGCTGAAGATGTGTTGAAAAGTCCTGAAGTGTACTTGGGATTCATGAACAGAATTTTTCTAGGTTTAACCATTTTTCTTATGTTTCTCGCAGGGTGGCTGGGATTTAGAAAATCAGGCGAGAAAAGGTTTGCTTTCCTGCTTCAGTCATCACCTTTTTTTTCCACAACAATTCTTTTATCCGCAGGGCGCATGAATCCTGAGCCTTTTCTGTTGTGGATTAGCTTCGCTATCGTCCTGGTAATTGTCTATTTCCGCGCCACTGTTCCGCAAGAAAGTTACAAAGGATATGTTTTTCTTTTTGCAGCTTTGTGCGGATTAGGCGTCGCGACTAAAGTCACTTTTCTTCCTATAACTCTTGTGCCTTTGTTTATTTTGCCTAGATTTTATCTAAAATTTTCTTTTATGATCATTACTGCGGTGTTTTTTCTAGTATTTACCTCGCCGATCGTCTCCGGTTACCATTCGGTCTTTGGATGGTTTGGAAAGCTTTTCATGCATGGCGAACTCTATGGTACTGGTTCTGCTACAATCATCGATCCACAGGTTTATCTACTTAACATCAAATATCTTCATCGATCTGAGCTAGTTTTCTTTGTCGTGCTGTATGCCGCTCTGCTCACTTGGATTGTGGAGTTTTTTTCGTACCGGCAAAAAGAGACATCGAAAAGAAAAGATTTTCAGATTCTTTCAGGTGTGATTGCATGTCAGTTGGCGAGTGTGCTTTTGGTGGCGAAGCATTTTGTGCCGGGAAAGGAATATTATCTTTTGCCAGCGCTAGTATTGTCAGGTCTTGTGTTCGGCCTTGTCTTGGAACAAAGAAAACCCGCCAAAATCCTGGTGACTGCGGTGCTTGTGATGTTTGGCACCGTGAGAGTGTATGATACCGTCGATGCTTACCGAAACCTCGAGAGGGTCAAAAGAGAAGAGCTGCGCGTGTTCCGCCAGGTCGAGGAGTTGTCGGAATATGCGAAAGTTTATTATTATCCTTGTGCGTCTGCGCCTCAGTTTGCGCTCAGATACGGCACCACCGCTTGGTCGTTCAATCGCCATGCGGCCGTTTTGAAGCAGCTTTATCCGCGTGTGTATTTTTACGACATCATGACTCAACAGTATTTCGACTGGAATGATCAGACAACTCTCGATCGCATCTGGGCCGAATCTGGCGGCCGTGTCATCTTCCAAGGTATCCCTCTCGACATGCAGCGCAGGCCTTCTGGACTGGAGGATATTTTCGGCGGGCATTATCAAACCGTATACCGGCTCGCGCCATGATTCATCCGCTTTACACTGGACTTTGGGCATTTTGAGTAGGTAGGAAGGGTAAGATGTCTGTGACGATAAATGAGCTTTCCCCAAAGTTCATGCTCACGAAGGAGACATGTCATAGGGAGCATTCCCCGTTTTTTAGGAGATGTTTAGCTGGACCGGTTTTGGATTCGGTGTCGGTAGCGCTCAAAGACCCGACGGCCGCGATCTTCGCGAGGACCTCGAAACTCTTCGAGCGAAAGGATCGCCGCTATGGCCATGCCCGGTCCCCCCTGGGTCAAAAGTCTTCGAGGGTTTTTCCCCTCTCACTCCTACCATGGAGGCCGGTCTTGGTGTCCTAAAAAACAGGGAATGCTCCCAAGAACAAAAGGCTAGAGCTGTTTATTGGGCGATCAAGTAGCAGGGTTTTCCTATCCCTCCAAAAACGTCCATGTAAGTTGGATAGACGACTCACGGGGAAGGTTCAAATGGGTTGAGATAGGCGACGCCCGTGGCCGCGATGTCGATGATGTTGCGCGTGACCAAGGTGAGCCCATGCACCTTGGCCGTGGCGGCTAACAGGCTATCGACGGTCGATAAGGGCCTACTGGCCGTCATGCGCCCCCATTCCTCCGCCACGGTGTGGTCCACCGCCAATATGCGGCCGCGGTGTCCTGTGATCACCTGCGCGAGCCAGTCCTCGAGCGTAATGGCCGATCGAGGATCTCGGCTGCGAAGGCGCTCGATGCCCCGCCGAATCTCGCCGATCACCAGCACGCTCAGATAGATGGCGTGATCGGGGACAGGTGCAAACCAGGCTGCCACGTGCGGATTGCCGCGCAGGCCTTTCCGCAGCTCCGAGAGGACATTTGTATCGAGGAGGTAGCTCACAGCTCGACCTCACGCCCTTGATCCGGGAGCCGGGCGAAATCCGCATCATCGCCCACCGGAGGCATGGCGAGGAGCAAGGTTTTCAGGGTGACGCCAGGCTCAGAGGTCAGCAAGGCCTGGCGGAGAATCTCCCGATGCTCCGCTTCCATCGACCGCCCATGTTGCGCGGCACGCAGCTTGAGCCGGTGGACGACCTCTGGGTCCACATTCCGGACGATGAGTTGTGCCATGTCGTGCTCCTCCTGCGCCGGGAAATCCTTTACCGCTGATATCAATGATATCACAGTTCGGTCTCCTGCACTAGGGGAGCGGGTAGGAGGGAGGCATTCTCAACTAATTGAGGCTGATACCGTCAACAGGCAAACCAGTACGCCACCCTGGTCCTCCCTGCCTCTTAAGCAGCCGCGCCGTACCCGTGATCTCGACGCAACTCTAGAAACGATGGCTCATGTCGTGACGACACGCCGACGCTGACAGCAGATGTCGTCGCGGGCAGAAGTGTTGGGCGATGGGTCCATACGCAGACAACAATCGTTGGGCGTGACCAGGTGACTTGAACCGCTGCATACGTCGTTCGCGCTCACGCGGCGTCCGATACGAGTGCCCACACCGATTCTTAAAAGAGGGACTCCGGCGATGTTCCACCCCCGCCATCACCTCGCCTTTTGCGGCGGCGTAGCTCTTGAGCTGATCCATGATGATCCACCCGAGACACATATTGCAGACCTTTTAAGGAGCTTTTTGAAGAACTTGTGTAGAGGGTTACCGCCGCCTGCTAGATCAGCGGACCGTACAGACAATGGACACTGATCCGCTTATTAAGGAACCAGCGATCAAAGTGGCGTACGCGGCTCTGCGCATATACGGCAAGGCCCTGCAAGTAGGGGGTCCAGGCCGTAAGACGGACTGCTCTGGCCTGAATTAGCCTTACGATCATCCAGGCCAGGGGTTTGAGATACTGGCAATCCATCCAATTTTGATGTTGGCGTAAGACCTGCTCTAGCGTATCATGAAGACCAGGCGTGCCTTCCATGTTGACCCTCCTTGAAAAATGGTCGTCCCAAAGAGAGTGTGCACCGAACTGAGGAGGGTAAGGGGCACGCCTCCCTTTTGTCAGTCAATCAGTCGGGCCTACACAATAGATCAGTTGCAGGAGATTACCCAAGATGGTCCGCCTATTCCCGTCATCGGAAATTTACGTCCCTGACCACCCTGAGGACCATGGATTCTATGAGCTAGAGTTACCGGATGCCTTCCGGTGGATCAAGCAAGAAGCCAGATGCTGGTTGCCTGTAGAACACATCGCCCACCTTTCAAGCCCCATGCTCAGAGTCACTGCGACCACCGGGCGCAACGAGTGCTATCTTACAATCTACCTCGATGGTGCATTTCTCGGGACCGAGTGGATTGACCGCTATGGCTCATATTATTTTCGGCTGCCGTCTAAGCCTTTGGCCACATCAGGATCGGTGGAAATCTGTTGCCGTGTGGATCATGTAGAGCTAGCGGAAAGCGACCCACGTATTTTGAGTCTTGCCATCTACGGGGTCGACGCCGTTGATCTCAATAGTGGCTGGGATGGCTTCGATGAAAGGCGCTATTTGGCTGATCAAGTGCGAGTCTTCAGAGCCGCCGAGTTTCCGTTATCCGCAACGCTGGACCGCTGCAAGCTGCGTCCCAATAGCATGATCTTGGACGTCGGTGCTGGCATGGGATGGAGCACGGCACTGTTGGCAGCGCAGACGGGGGCTAAAGTGTTTGGGGTTGACCTCCATCAGTATGACGCATGTACGGGGGCTTCTTTTCGGGCCGAGCTTTTGCGACGCATGAGACGTCATGTGCCTGTTCTCATACAGGAACCCGGCTTTGAACGGGTTCAGCAACTAGAGCAGGTAATTGATAACTGTGGCTTCTTCACGATGGATGTACAGCAATTATTATTTCGGGATAGACTATTTGACTTCGCCTTCTCGCTGAATGCTTTTGAGCACATTTCAAATCCGGGCCGCGCATTGCAAGAGATCTCTCGGGTGTTAAAGCCTGGAGGACACATTTTTCTCCAGTTTAGTCCTCTCTATTTTTCCGATGTGGGTCATCACTTATTTGGCTTGACCGACATCCCTTGGGTTCATCTCCTGTATGAGCGAGCTGAGATCAAAAAGATGATTCTCGATGCAGGCAAGGTTCCCAACGAGGTCGATAATATTCTGGATACGCTCAACGGTTATAGTGTAAAGCAATATCTTCAGATATTTAATAATACTGATCTCAATGTTGTCGAAAAACATATTCATAAGAGTTTTTCTATCGAGGGAGCGGATCGATCAGAGGAATTCACCAAACTCAAAGCGAGATACCCTGAGGAAGACCTCAGCATATCGGGTATGACGGTAATTTTACAAAAGGGAAGCGAGGTGACAGCAAGCCCTGTGGTTGCATGACCATTTCACTTCAACTTTCATAAAAACACCCCCCATGCCACGGGGCTCGTCCCAAAATAGTCGGCGCTAAGATGAGCAGAAGTTTCTCGTAGCCGATTGGTTCAAGCAGTATTGGCGTCCCGACGACGCCTCCATACAGTACTGGCAGTGGCAATACGAGCGTGAAAAGGCCAATAAGGAGCATAAACTTCCGAAGACTGTATGCGCATGCCGTCAAATGAATTGTATCAGCTAATGGCGAAGAATTTTGGCAAGAAGTGCCAAAAGATTTTGGCAGGATATTGGACATCGGGTGTGCTGATGGATATATGGTCAAAATTTTTAAAGACTCTGAAAAGATGCGGTAGGCATTAAGGACTTCCTCTATCCTACAGACAAATCATTTATTGAAGAAATAACTTACAGGTTTACGAGATGGACATGCACGGCATGGATTTCGAAGATGGATCATTCGATGCTGTCTGGTGCAGGCACACGCTCGAACACTCTTTGCAGCGTTACAAGCACTTTATGAAATATCCAGAGTGCTTAAAGAAAATGGATAGCTTTTTGCAGTTTTACGCCTCCCCCGGATCCCTAGAGCCATATGAGGGCCATTGGCATCAGATTCCGCAATATCAGTTCAAGTATCTCCTCGAGCTATGCCACTTTCGCGTGATCTATATCAGGACAACCTATTTTTCCTATAAGAAATACCATGACAATCTTGAAATCCGGGCTACCTGTAGAAAATCTGCTCACGACTCTCCGGTGAGAGGTCGCTGATTGTCATCACGTGGCGTTACCCGTTAACTCGCGCGTGTGATCCATGTGGTGGGCTGACCGATCGCACCACGGATGGACCGCTCCGAGGCGAACTCCTTATTCTTATCCGTTTCGGCCGATACGGGGGGCAACCGTATGGAGTGTGTTGCTCTGGGGGAATTTCCCGGGACAGGGTGGGGTCGGGATCACGGCGCGACTGAACGGATATTTTTCTGGCCTGTGAGACTAGTCAATGAGCGGGCAGACAGTGTAATATAGGCGGGCAAGGCGTCGCAGGACGAAGCGCCGGTGATCCTCCACATGACACGTCAACGATTGGGGTAGCCTGCTGGATGGAGGAGAAAGAATGGCTTTCTGGACGGAACGCACAGTCCTAGTGACCGGGGGGGCCGGATTTCTGGGGACCCATGTGCTGAGGAAGATCCAGGCGCACGGGAGCCCAGCCGTCATCGTCCCCCGCAGCCGCGAGTTCGATCTGCGAGACAAAGCCGCGATCATTCGCCTGTTTGAACAGACGCGCCCAGACCTGGTCATTCACCTGGCGGCCGTGGTGGGGGGGATCGGCGCCAATCGCCAACATCCGGGCCAATTTTTCTATGACAATGCTATCATGGGTCTGCAGTTGTTAGAGCAGGCCAGATTCTTTAGCATCGAAAAAGTCGTCGTGCTCGGGACCGTGTGTGCCTATCCCAAATTCACACCGGTCCCCTTCCGCGAGGCCGACCTCTGGAACGGCTACCCGGAAGAAACTAATGCCCCCTATGGCCTGGCCAAGAAAATGTTACTCGCGCAAGCGCAAGCCTATCGTCAGGAATACGGCTTAAACGCCATTTACCTCTTACCGGTGAACCTGTATGGCCCAGGCGATAACTTTGACCCCGAGTCCTCGCATGTCATTCCGGCGCTGATCCGAAAATGCCTGGAGGCCGTGGAGGGCGGCCAGGACGAGGTGGTGGTGTGGGGCACCGGTCAAGCCTCCAGGGAGTTCTTGTATGTGGAGGATGCGGCAGAAGCCATTGTCCTGGCGTCGGAGCATTATGACGAGCCCGAGCCGGTCAATCTCGGATCAGGCCGCGAGATCAGCATCAAAGAGTTGGTGGAACTGATTGCCGAGCTCACGGGTTTTCGGGGCCGCCTGATGTGGGATACCACCAAGCCGGATGGCCAACCCCGCCGCTGTCTGGATACAAGCCGTGCCGAACAGGCGTTTGGGTTCCGGGCCCGGACCGATTTTCGGGAAGGCCTGCAGCGCACGATCGCCTGGTATCAGCAGCACCGCGCCCGGGGCATCTGACCACAGCTCAATCGTGCCCAAAAGGCTCGGTGACAACGTGTCGAGGGCCAAACAGATATGCGTATTGGGGTCAACCTCATTCCACTGCGGTCGGGCCAGATGGGTGGGCTTGAGTTCTATGTGCGCAGACTATTGCGACAGCTGCTCAAGTGTGATCGACGCAATCACTATGTGTTCTTCACTGCGTGGTGGAACGACGAGTCGATCAACTTCCCGCACGGACGGTTTCAGAAGATCATGGCCGTGCCAAAACAGGAGGCAGGCGAGACGATCCCGAGCGGGTGGAATCGAAGGTTGGCACGCTACCTGCGTCTGAGCCCCCCTCCTGTGCTGCGTCGTTGGGCCTCCAGCCCGCCTGTTGATCTTCACGCCTGGGTGCGTCGCCTGGGGCTTGATATATGGTTCTGTCCTATGACTAATTTGGACCCCCGCCACCTGTCCATCCCTACGGTGGTTACCATCACTGATATTCAGCAAGAATACTATCCCGAGTTCTTTCCCCGGGCGGAATTACAAGCACGAGCCTTGATGTACAGCCCTTCTTGTCAGGAGGCTACCGCGGTTATTACGATCTCGGATTTTTCGAAGCAGTGCATGATCGAGAAATACGGTCTTTTGCCAGAGAAGGTGCATCGCGTCTATGTAGCGGGTATGGCGCAGGTTGACGATTCCACCAGGTGGCCAACGGGGGAGGAGGTCCGACGCAAGCATCATCTGCCGGCAAGCTATGCCTTTTATCCTGCGAACATGTGGCCCCATAAGAATCATCACATGCTCCTTCTGGCCCTGCATCGCTTGCGGCAGTTGTACGGGATGACTTTGCCGCTGGTCTTGACCGGTGATGAGATGGGGCAATGGGAAAAGCTTGCGGCGCTCGCCCGGCATTTTCACCTCCAAGAGCAGGTACGTTATCTAGGCTACGTGCCTGCGGACGACCTGCCAGGGCTCTACCGCGGTGCGGCCATGCTCCTCTTTCCATCGCTTTTTGAAGGATTTGGCATTCCTCTGGTGGAGGCCATGGCCCTTGGCTGTCCGATCGCGGCCGCGCAGACTGGGAGTATCCCTGAGGTCGTCGGCGACGCAGCTCTGCTGTTTGACCCACGGCAACCGGACTCTATTGCCACCATCTGCTCCCAGTTACTGGCAGATGACGGTCTGCGGCAGACCTTGATCACGCGCGGCAGAGAGCGGGCCACACGCTTCTCCTGGGAGAGGGCGGCGGAAGAGACATTAAGGGTTCTCGAGGGGGCTCGGGCCCAGGGGTTAGCCGTCCGGCCGGTGTCACATGCACCAGAGTATCGCATCGAAGGCGTCTATCGGGACGGCTGGGCCGTCCGTAGGGTGCGTCTCTATCTCCCCTACCTGCCAGAGATGAAAGCCCTGAAAATTGAAGGCTCTTCGAATCATCTCGCCTACCCTTTCGCCCTGCGAATGAAGGTCGACGGACGGCAAGTGCAGGAGCTGTGGATCACCAGCCCCGGAAAGTTTACGTTCGCAGGAGATCTCCTCCGGTCTCGAAAGGCGACGTCAGAAGTGCAGATCGAGCTCATTGCTGGCAAGGAATTTATCCCTACAGCCATTGAAAAAACCCTGGATACTCGCAAGCTAGCCTATCAAATAGAGAATCTTTCGATCATTCGCGCTCACGGCCCTGAAATACCTCTGTACCGCCCCCCCTGGGCCTCATGAACCGGATGCCTTCGGCGACGCCGGATCGCGACACCGCACGACATCCGTGGGATCGAGTATGGGAATCGCATTGGGGAGAAGAGGCCCGTTGGTTTCGATCGTGACGCCCTCATATAATCAGGGCCATTACATCGAGGAAACGATACAAAGCGTCCTTAATCAGGACTATCCCAACCTCGAATATCTCGTGGTCGATGGCGGATCCAGCGATAACACCGTAGAAATCCTCAAGAAATACGAGGGGTGCCTCACCTGGATTTCGGAGAAAGACCAGGGACAAGCAGATGCCATCAACAAAGGCTTCCAGATGGCGAAGGGGGCGATTGTGGCATGGCTGAACTCGGATGACACCTATTTGCCGGGGGCCGTCCAGACATCTGTGCGTTATTTAGAAGCCCATCCAGAGGTCGGCATCCTCTATGGCGAAGGCTATCACATCGATGCAGATGGTGAGATCATCGAGCGCTACTATACCGAACCTTTTGACTATCAGCGCCTCAGCGAGATCTGTTTCATCTGCCAACCGACCGTATTTCTTCGGACCGAAGTTATTCGAACGGTGGGGCCGCTTGACATCACTCTAGATTATTGCATGGATTATGAGTATTGGATGCGTATCGCCAAGCGCTTTCGCATCGGGTACCTCGAAAAATATCTGGCCAACTCCCGCCTACATATCGATACCAAAACCCTCTCCAAACGGGTGGAGGTCCACCAGGAGACTCTACAGGTGGTCAAGCGACACTACGGCCAAGTACCGATGCGTTGGATCAACGCCTATGCGCATGTATACTTGGCCGAGAAATTCTTGGGGAGAATGCAAGGGGTTTATGCAGATGGTTGGGCATCGCCACGTGTGACGTTTACTCTGCCACCTGATTGCCAGAGTCAAGCGTATCTGTCGCTGCAAGGGAGATGCTCGGTGCAGGCATACCCATTGCCCCTACAGGTTTCCACGGGTAATCACGTAGTGCATAAGACGGTCATCGACGAGCGAGAATTTGCCCTCAGGGCCTGGCTTGGCCAAAACGGCGCTGCTTCCCAGTCACTGGAAACTTCAGAAATCAAGTTGTATGCGGAAAAATCCTTTATCCCCCATTTAATTGATGCCAGGGGCGACACACGCACGCTTTCCTATCGTATCAAGAAACTGGCGCTCGTCGATACACAGGGACGCCAGCGCATTATATATGCTGGCCGCATCCACTGGCTTTTTGCCATGGCTCTGCCAGTGATCAGCCTGGTGAAGTCCATGGTTGTCAACCATCGCCTCTGTGGCAAAGAGCTTTGGCAAACTGTTCGGAACCTTTGGGGCGAGCTGGTCCAAATCCCTTAATGGCGCTGAGCCGTCATCGTTGAGCCTATGAAGATCGCCATCGACGTCAGCTTCGCAATCGGCGAAAGCGCCGGGGTTGGCTCCTATACCCGGGGCCTGTTAGAAGGCCTCGCGGCCATAGATGCCGACAACGAGTACTTCATGTACTCGTATCTCGACTTCCCCCAATCTCCTCAGCCACCCTTCCCACAGCAGCCAAATTTTGCCCTCCGGATGATGCACCTCGAAGTGGAACATTGGGAGCGAATGTGGTCTAGAGCAGACCTCCCGCCCCAGGAGGCCATGGACGCAGTCGACGTTGTCCACAGCCCCTTTTTCAATGCTCCCAAAGAGCACCATGGAGCACTGGTGGTGACGATCTACGATGTTTCATTCTTGTTGCAGCCTCAGTTTCATACTGAAGCCAATCGTTTGCACTGTCTCCAAGGCACACTGAACGCCGCGCTCTATGCCGATCGTATTATCGCGATTTCACAGCAGACCAAAACCGATCTCATGGACTACTTTTCCATATCGGAAGAACGGATCCGCGTGATCCATCCGGCACACAGGAGGATCTATTATCCGGAGCGCGACGTCGAGGTCATTCGCGATGTGCTGGAGCGCCTCGGGGTTTTTCATAATTTCATCCTCTTCGTGGGCTCACATGAACCCCGCAAGAACCTCAGGACGCTCCTGCAGGCGTATGCGACCTATGTGACGCGCCATGCAGGTAAAGAGTTATTAGTTGTTGCTGGGGGCAAGGGATGGCTCAACGACGATCTCTTGCAGGTTGCTGCCGAGCTAGGCATAGCCCAACGCGTGAAATTTTTGGGCTATGTGCAAGAGGCCGACCTCCGGGTTCTGTACAGCGCTGCCAAACTCTTTGTCTATCCATCGATCTATGAGGGGTTTGGTCTGCCCCCACTGGAGGCCATGGCCTGCGGTGCGCCGGTGATCACATCGAACACGTCCGCACTCCCTGAAGTCGTGGGAGACGCCGCGCTATTGATTGATCCCCACAACAGCGAAGCACTCTGCCAGGCGATGCAGACGGTGCTGTGCGACGATGAGCTGCGGTTGAAGATGCGCCAGCAGAGTTTCGCACGGGCAAAACTCTTCTCCTGGGAACAGACGGCTGTGGCAACGCTGGCAGTGTACGAGGAGATTTGTCCAGCGCGCTCAAAGGAAGCGCGGGCCGCGAGGATTGAGCGTAAGATCCAATAGGAGTGGGATTAGTTTGGGCAGGAAGATCAAATCTGGGCGTTCCTGATGACCCCAACAAAAATAGCCGGTGGGGCAAGGCGGAGTTTTTTGAAACCGGCCGACATGAAATTCAGGCTGCGCCGCCGAGAATCACAGCGCTTGGCATCGGCCTGAACTTTGAGAAAGCACTGGACTTCGGGTGCGGACCCGGGCGACTACCGCCACCGGCCGTGGGGCCTGATGGAATGCCGGGGCCTCATATCTGCACGCGGCCGTCACCAATCGGTTACTGGCCGAATGGGGACTTCTGAGCCTGCTTGATCAACTTCGAACGTGGCAGCGGTCCACGTGAACCGCCATGTACGGCCCCGTACGCACGGTAGTGCGGGAGAACGGGAAGGGAGATCCTCCCTCCAGCCCGATAGTTTAAGAAATTATGATATTTTATCTCTTATTGTGCGCAATAAGTATCCTGACTGGACAAGGCATTCTGCGCCTCATTGGTATTCACATTGAGCGGAGAATTTCTCTCTATCTGGCGCCGGCCATCACTCTGATATTTTGGGCTATTATGCTTGGCGTTGGGGTTTCATTTGGGTTTCCTGTAAAGTATCTGTCGGTAATTGCCTGGCCCTTAACAATTATGATGGTATTCATCGGTGCAATGCGACAAGATTACCATTTCATTAGAAGTGAATGGCCATTGCTGTTAGTAGTGGTATTTCTTCCTGTGAGTGTAATGGTTGTTTACTTTTGGTATGGTATCTTGACATATCCTGGCAGTACTCTTCCTGATGGCTGGTCGTATATCGCCTATGGACAATATTTGTGGGAGTATCCTCGAGGCGCTGAAGGGGGATTGGCCCCTCTCTATCAATACGCGACCCATCTGAATCGGGTCAGGTTCATCGCCAGTGCCCTTCTCGGGTTTTTTTCTCCTTTTATTGGAGCGTCCGGAGATACACAAGCGTCCAGTGGCTATTTCCTTGCCTGGACCATTTTTGTTTTATCCTCCACATGTATGTGCTTTGCTGTTATAAAAGGATTAAGAACAACGCTGTTATTACTTTACCTGAGTATGAGTATCTTTTCGAGTTGGTTGTTAAGTCTTTTGTGGGCCAATAATTATGATAATGCTCTGGCGCTCTCATTTTTGCCAGCTTTTGCCGGAGTTCTCAGCATTGTCGAGACGGGCAATCGACGTTGGTGTTCGATCCTGGCATTGCTAACGACAGGAATCCTATATTGCTATCCAGAGATGGCTACGGTGGTGCTTGGAGGAGCTTTCCTATTTCTGCTACAACGTATATCATTTAACATTGAATCGATAAAAGAATGGTCAATTGTACTCATCATTGTGGCAGGCCTCGTCGCGATTTTGGTTCTACCGTTTGTCAACGATCTGATTTGGTTTGGTATGAATCAGGCTAATGTGTTAACGTGGCCACGCGGGAGTCGTCCTGGAGAAGGTTTTCCTCCCGAACTGCTGATTCCGGAGTACCAGCTGATGGCTTTTTGGGGGTTTGGGGGGGACCGTTTCGCCGGTAGAATTCTAAGCAGTGGCGCTTGGTATTATATCCAGGGCTTGCTCGCCCTCTTTTTATCGATCCTTTTAGGGTTGGGTCTATTGGAGTTATGTAGGCGAAAAGAATGGGGAGTTTCTACCACAATTCTTCTTCTGCTCATAGGTTTCATAGTGATGATAAACTTTTTTTCCTATTCTTATGGAGCTTATAAATTCATTCTATTTAATTGGTGGGGGATATCGTTTGCTATTGTCGTAGGGATTGAATTTTTTGTAAGTATGTTGAGTACAAAAAAATATATGTCGCTTCTTTGGTTATGCTTTGCTGCTATTTTATTTGCGGTTTTCTTTTTCATTAACGGATTTAACATTATTTCTTTTGGGAAAGTTTTTAAAGAGAAAGATATTGGGTATTTTAGTGGGGTTCAGAGCATAAAAAATATCGTGAAAAGTAACCATTTTATTGTTGCTGTAGATGATGATATAGCTAATAGATGGGCAGTATATTTTTTAAGAGATTTCCCAATTTATCTTGCTGACTATAGATCTTACATGGCTCAAGCCCATGTTATTCCTCATATGCTGAGGTCTCGAAAGATTGATCTTTCAAATGTTCGCTATATCCTGACGGATAGCAAAGGCTTAAATTCACTTCCTTCGGCTACTTTGGTGTGGTCAAGGGGGGCATATAGCTTATGGATGTTGTCCAGCGAAAACTGGATTTTTATTAGTAGCATTCGGAATTTGAAGGGTATTGAAGACAGTGATGGGGAGCATATCTTCTGGCTGGGTCACGACGAGACAGAGATTCGCCTCGTTTCGGCTGGGGACGGTCAGGCAGTTATCAGCGCTGACTTTATGCGCGGGCCCGGCTGGCCAGAGCACCAAGGCCGCACGATGCTAGTTTCTACTGATCAGCGATATAGCAGTATAATAGTAATCGCCGAAGATGGTCCGCAAACGCTATCCGTCCCCATAGTCTCCGGACGAAATCGCATCACTCTTCACCCACAACAAATGGCAATAGCAGGTGTTTTGCCTTACGGGCAACAGCAACAGTCGCTTTTCGGAGTGCGTGGCTTGAAAGTCAGCCTGCAGAGGGATGATCGTTAAGTACTGATAATCGTTAAGTGCTAGAGTAGTACTTAGTGGCATCGCACGACGGCGAGACTTGCTCTTTGCGTCTTGGAGTTCGTGGATTGAAAGTCGGCCGTGAGCGGGATAACGGTTAATCGATGAAAATCTGTACTTGTGGGAGTGTGATTGAGTATGACGATTCAGTATCCCTGGCCTTCTCCTCCGGGTTGTACAGAGAAGCCAGTCTGGACCGGTTGGGGCTTCCGGCTGGGAGAGGCGCTTCTCCCAATCTTGTCCTACGAGGTCGGCATATCAGGATGGACAGATCAGCTGACCACGTTTCATGAAGAGACGGCCGGCGCTGATCATTTTATCGATCGCGCCTCGCGCGAGCATGCGCTGGCCCAGATCTGCCGGCATGTGAACGACGCAGCGGGGACCATCCTGGAGGTAGGCTGTTCGTCCGGCTTTATGCTGCGCCTTCTTCGTGAGCGTCTGCCACACGCTGTTATCATTGGCTCTGATATTATACACGGGCCCCTCGAACAACTCGCGGCAAGCATGGCGGATGTGCCCTTACTGGAATTTGACCTGGTAAAATGCCCTTTGCCAGGAAATAGTGTCGATGCAGTTGTATTACTAAATGTATTAGAACACATCCAGGACGATGAATCGGCACTTCATCAAGTTTATCGAATTTTAAAGCCTGGTGGTATTGTGGTGATTGAGGTACCATCTGGACCCCATTTGTATGATATATACGATAAAATGCTTTTACATTATAGACGTTATTCGATTAATGGATTATATAGTATCGTCAAGAAGGCTGGATTTCAAGTTATAGATAAATCCCATCTTGCGTGTTTCCTGTACCCAGGATTCTGGTTCATCAAACGACGAAATAGGAAATTTCTCCCTGAACCAGAAAGTACTCAGAAAATCATCATTTCCAAGAATATTCGCGCTAGCAGCAGCGCCCTTTTGCATGCAATCACGCGCATCGAACTGAAAATCGGTAGATATATATCGTATCCATTTGGAATTCGCTGTCTGATGACTGGTCTCAAGAATTCATAGTCGCAGTAAGCCGTGCTTTTGAATGCTGCTGAGGAGGTTTGCTGAAGTGAGACGTGATCACAATCTAACACCTACCCAATCAGATACAAGCGTGGCCAAAAACATCGCTTTTTTTCGAGATAATCGTGACAGCTATGATAGCAGGGTCCAGCAATTAGACACTTACGTGGCGATGCATCATAGTCTTAATAGCGCGCTACGTGGTATCAATCGCTTGCTTGACATTGGAAATGGCGGTATCTTCGATTATGATATAAGCATCGTGCCCAGTATTGTTGCTCTGGATCTATTCTTTGACGATCTGCCCACCTCGTTTTCCTGCCCCGCTAACGTCACATTGACCACTGGAAGTGCCTTGAGTATTCCCGAGCCCGATGAATCTTTTGATGGCGTTCTCGTGGCGATGTTGATTCATCATCTCGTTGGCACAACCGTGAAGGAGTCGGTCGCTAACGTTCGTCATGCTCTTCGAGAGGCTTTTCGTGTCTTGCAGCCCGGCGGCCGACTGATCATCCTTGAGTCCTGCGTGCCGCAGTGGTTTTATTGGCTTGAGGGAGCCGTGTTTCCTATTGCTGCGCCGTTCATTAACGCCATTCTCGCGCATCCAGCGACGCTGCAGTATCCAGCGTCTCTGCTGGGCAGAATGATTGCGCAGTATACCACAAGCTTTGAGGTCTGCCGCATCCCCAAAGGGCGGTACGTTCTTCAGTTTGGCTATAAAATCCCTTCGGTGATAACGCCGACGAATCCATACCTGTTCGTAGCCCATAAGTGGTCCCAGCACGAGGTGGTACGGTGACAGGAGGAAATCGCTGGGTCTCCAGAGCTGATCACACAAAGCTGACGGGTTGGCTCGCAGGCAAGCGTGAAACCCTTATAGAGTTCAGGACCTCCACGGGAGACTTGCTGTGCCGCGGGCGTTCCGCCCGCCAGATAAGTCACATGCGGCTTGCAACCCTCTAGTAGTTTAAGGACATATAGCTACCTGGCATTTTGGACCTCTGAAGAGTGCTGCTGGCCTTTGCCAAGTTGGGTGCTCCGTTGGGCGCCGTAAGGGGAAGAGCAAGATGTCCAATCAGCCACACATCACTCATAACGATCCTGACCTCTCGGTTGTGGTGCCGGTTTACAAGGAAGAGACCAATATCCAGCCTTTTCTCCAGCGCATGGAGGCGGCCCTCAAGGGTTTGGGGCAAACCTATGAGATTATCTTCTGTCTCGACCCCTCACCCGACCGCACCGAACACGTGATCCTTCAGGAGATCGACCGTAATCCGAACATCAAATTGCTCGTGTTTTCCCGGCGATTTGGCCAGCCTGCCGCCACAATGGCAGGCCTCATGCTCTGTCGTGGTGCCAGCTGTGTCGTCATCGATGTGGATCTGCAAGATCCTCCCGAATTGATTCCCGAAATGTATGAGAAGCTATTAGACGGCTATGAAGTGGTCTACGCCAAAAGACGTTCGCGCTCGGGTGAGACCTTGATCAAACGAATAGTTGCAAAGCTTGGATACAAAGTGATCGCCATGCTGAGCGAAGTAGAGATTCCCCGCGATACCGGCGATTTCCGTATTATGACGCGTCGGGTAATCGAGGAACTGCGGCGTTTAGATGAGGCGCACGGGTTTTTGAGGGGGTTGGTGGCATATATAGGTTTTAAGCAAACATTTGTCGAGTACAACCGGGATGAACGGATTCACGGTAGTGGACATTACAACCGCTTTATGGGTTCGCTCAAAATTGGGCTGAATGGTTTAATCGGCTTTAGCAGTAAACCTCTGCAACTGATGTCTGTCGCAGGCGCTTTGTTTGCCGGATTCAGTTTTCTGTTGGGCGCCTGGTATGTTTTCCAGAAGATTATTGGTGTTGACCTGACTCCTGGGCTACCCACCACCGTGTTGGTCATCAGCTTTTTTGCCGGTGTCCAACTTTTATCCCTGGGTTTGATGGGTGAATACATTGGGCGGATCTATGATGAACTGAAGCGGCGCCCAATGTTTATTATCGATCGAAAAGCCAATTTCTGACTCTCCACGACCTGCTGGAGGGGGAGGTGTTTGCAGGACGCTTGAGGAAATGGGAGGCGAGGATTGCGCTACTTTGTTACAGGGTGTGCGGGCTTTATCGGCAGCAATCTCGTGGACCGCTTGTTGCAAGATGGCCATGAGGTGGTGGGCTACGATAATTTCTCTACAGGGCAGCTGGAGTTTTTGGCGGAAGCACAGCAGTTGCCCCACTTCAGCCTGATACGTGGCGACACACTCAATCCAGATGGCGTGACACGGGCCATGCACGGCGCTGACTTTGTGTTCCATCTAGCGGCCAACGCCGATGTGCGCTTTGGCACCCAGCATTCGCGCAAGGATCTGGAGCAGAATACCATCGCCACATTCAACATCCTGGAGGCCATGCGCGCCAACGCCATCAAGCGCATCGCCTTCGCCTCGACGGGTTCCATCTATGGGGAGCCTGAGATCTTCCCGACCCCCGAGGACGCACCATTCCCAATTCAGACTTCGCTATACGGCGCATCCAAGTTGGCGGCCGAGGGGTTGATCGAGGCTTATTGTGCGGGCTACGAATTGCAGGGCTACATCTTCCGCTTCGTGTCCATCTTAGGTGAGCGGTACACGCACGGACACGTCTTCGACTTCTATAGGCAACTGCGGGACCACCGTGACCAGCTCTATGTGCTGGGAAACGGCAAGCAGCGCAAATCATACCTGTACATTCAGGACTGCATCGACGCCATGTTGCTGGCTCTGGAGAAGGCACAGGGCAACGTCAACATCTTCAACCTGGGCACGGAGGAGTATTGTAAAGTCGATGACTCGATCGGGTGGATCTGCGACTACCTGAGGCTCTCTCCCCAACGGATCTATGCAGGTGGCGACCGCGGATGGGTGGGAGACAGTCCTTTCATCTTCCTCGATTGCTCGCATATCCGGGACTTGGGCTGGTCGCCTCAGTTGAGCATCCACGATGGCGTGATTCGAACGATTAAGTATCTCGTGCAAAATCCGTGGCTGTTGGAGCGACGATGAAAGATGTTTTAGCCTGCCGGCTATGTAGTTCTGATACCGAAGAGGTAGGTCGAAAACGTGGTGAATACTCTCAGCAATGGTACGACATTCGTCATTGTCAAACATGTCATTTCTCTTTCGTCGCTAATCCGTGGACAGAATATGAAAAAATCTATTCCGCTGAATATTATTCAGGAAATGGTGCTGATCCGTTAGTAGACTATCTCTTCGAATCAGAGTATCCTCAAGAGACTGTCCGTCAATATGAATGGGCAGGCTTATTTCAAATCATTACCTACTTGACGGGCCTAGTGCAGGAATCTCAATGGTTAGACTTTGGGTGTGGCAATGGTGGCTTAGTACGCTATGTTAGCAATCACAGTTCTTGTCACATTGTTGGATTTGAAGATGGCTGGATTCGAAATAAAGCTATTGCTCTAAAAATTCCTATTATCGACAGTGAACAACTTGACTCTCGGGTTCACAGTTTCGACATTGTGACCGCTATCGAAGTTTTGGAACATGTGGTAGAACCTTTGGAAGTTCTGAAAAAGATTCATCGATTGTTAAAACCTGGAGGACTATTCTTCTACACCACTGGAAACGCTCAACCGCTTCGCAATCGTATATTGTCCTGGAAATACCTTGTTCCTGAAATCCATGTAAGTTTTTTTGAGCCTGAAACGTTAGCCTACGCGCTGGCACGCGCTGGATTTCAGCCGGAATTTAAAGGCTTTCTACCAGGATTTACGAATATTATCAGGTTCAAGGTACTGAAGAACCTACATATACGTCGGCCTTCACTCCTTGAACAGATGCTTCCGTGGAATGTTCTTGCCCGTATCGTCGACTTTCGATTCAAGATCACTGCCCATCCGATTGGTTGGGCTACTACTGCCTCCCTCCCATCGAGAGTACCCTTCGATGACCAAGGCGCTGGTAGGTAAGAACGTCATAATTACCGGGGCATCACGCGGGTTGGGCAGTCATATCGCGCGGGCGATGTGGCACCACGGAGCCAGCCTGATGTTGGTGGCAAGATCGGAAGCAGCGTTGCTCAACCTGCGCGCCGCGTTAATGGCCAGCGCAGAGGACGGCCAGCAGGTGCATGTCGTCAGAGCAGACTTACGCACGGCTGATGCTGTGCCAACGATCGTTGGCACAGCCCGTCGGGTGTGGGGGCAGCTTGATGTGCTCATCAATAATGCTGCTGTCCTCGGGCCCATCGGTAAGCTATCGGAGAACGACTGGGATGAGTGGCAGGCGACCATACGGGTTAATTTGCTAGCGGTTGTTGAACTCTGTCAAGCCTGCTTGCCCTGGATGTTCGAGCGCAGACAAGGTCGAATTATCAACCTTTCCGGCGGAGGAGCCACCAGGCCACGCCCCAATTTCTCCGCGTATGCCACTGCCAAGGCTGGCCTCGTGCGGTTCAGCGAGATATTGGCACACGAAGTGCGCGACATGAACGTGCAGGTCAACTGCGTAGCCCCCGGCGCGATGCATACAGACATGCTCCAGGCGGTTCTGCGTGCCGGCCCTGAAGCTGCCGGCGACGGAGAATATGCGCAGGCCGTCAAACAGGCCGAGAGCGATGGGATGACACCCCATCGGGCTGTTGAGCTCTGTGTATTCCTTGCCTCCGAGGCCGACAACGGGATCACAGGCAAATTGCTCAGCGCCGTGTGGGACCCGTGGGAAACGCTGGCCGAGCATCTCGGTGACTTGCACGCCTCAGATATATATACTCTCCGCCGCATCGTGCCCGGGGAGCGCGGTAAGGACTGGGGATGAATTGATGCGCGTGGCCATTATCGGCTGTGGCTTCGTAGGGCAAAAACGCGCCAGGGCGCTAGCGGGTTGTCGGCTGGTGGCGTGTGCCGATGCTATTGGGGCACGCGCCGAGACCGTCGCCCGCATGGTCCCAGGTGCGCAGCCCCTGTCCCAGTGGCGTGATATACTCGGACGCCAGGACGTCGATATCGTTATCGTCTCCACCACGCATGATGCCCTGGCTGAAGTTGCTCTGGAGGCCATCTCGGCCGGGAAGCATGTCCTAGTCGAGAAACCGGGAGCGCGGCGAGCTGCGGAACTTGACCCCCTCATCGCGGCGGCGGAGCGTGCCCATGTGCTGGTACGGGTCGGATTCAACCACCGTTACCACCCAGCCACCCGTTCGGCTAGAGAGTTGGTTGCGTCTGGCGCGCTGGGTGAACTCATGTACGTACGTGGGCGCTACGGCCATGGAGGGCGCATCGGCTATGACAAAGAATGGCGCGCAAATCCAACCCTCTCGGGCGGGGGGGAGTTAATCGATCAGGGGGTTCATTTGATCGATCTGGCTCGGTGGTTTCTGGGCGATTTCGTCGACGTATACGGCTTCGTTCATACCTACTACTGGCAGATGCCCGTCGAAGATAATGGCTTTATGCTCCTCAAAACGGCGGAGCGCCAGGTGGCGTTGTTGCATGCCAGCTGGACGGAATGGAAGAATCTCTTTTCATTCGAGATTTTTGGGCGTCGGGGAAAGTTGGACATCGCCGGACTTGGTGGCAGTTATGGCACAGAGCGCCTGGCATACTATCGCATGCTTCCCGAGATGGGGCCCCCCGAGACTACCATTTGGGAATATCCGATAGTTGACGCCTCCTGGGAAGTCGAATTTGCGGAGTTGGTGGCGGATATTCGGCTCGGACGCCAGCCGGCAGCGGGTTTGCATGATGCCCGGGCAGCCTTACAAATTGTCGAGCGCATCTATGAGGTATCAGGCCGATGATCATCACACGCAGTCCCTTGCGGATCTCCCTTGGCGGAGGCGGTACTGACCTACCTTCGTATTATCGTGAGCACAGCGGTCTTGTGATTGCAGCGGCCCTCGACAA
The DNA here is from genome assembly GCA_046727435.1 of bacterium. Taxonomy (GTDB): domain Bacteria; phylum Tectomicrobia; class Entotheonellia; order J063; family CAVPRW01; genus CAVPRW01. Next base: position 25,235 of record JBKPCR010000223.1, read on the forward strand.
GTATGTGTATATCACGCTGCATCAGACCTTTGCGCAAGAATTGATTATCAAATACTCACGCCTGGAGCGGGTCCGATCGGTCGACGAGGTGGAGCATCCGCTCATTCGAGAAGCGCTGAAATTGACCGGGGTCGAGGCCCCCTATCTGGAAATCACCAGCATGGCCGATATCCCTGCCGGGACGGGCCTTGGTTCCTCTGGGAGTTTTACCACGGCGCTGCTGAGGGCACTTCACACCCTCAAAAAGAACCTGGTGCATCCCCACGAACTGGCCGAGCAGGCATGCCATATCGAGCTCGATATTCTGCGGGAGCCCGTCGGCAAACAGGACCAGTATATTGCTGCATTTGGGGGTCTCACCTGCTTCCGGTTCCTACCCAACGATCAGGTAGAGGCCTGGCCTCTCAAAATGGATACCGATACCTTATACAGCCTTGAGGACAATTTGTTGTTGTTTTTTACCGGGTACTCCCGTCCTGCCTCCGAGATCCTCAGAGAGCAGGATACGAAAAGCAAACAGAATGACCGAGAGATGATCGCTAACCTCCATTTCGTGAAGGAACTCGGGCGCAAAAGCAAAGAAACCCTGGAAACGGGTGACCTTGAGCGCTTTGCAGAACTGATGAATATCCATTGGGAGTATAAGAAGCAACGGTCCGCCCATATGACCAATGGGGAAATCGATCGGTGGTACGCGCTAGGGCGGGAGAATGGCGCTCTGGGAGGCAAACTCATCGGGGCAGGTGGGGGTGGCTTCTTAATGTTTTACGCCGCAGATAAAGTCCGTCTGCGCCGGGCTATGCGGGAGGCTGGCTTACAGGAAGTCCGTTTCCGATTCGATTTTGAAGGTACGAAGGTGGTCGCCTAACTATGAGCCGGAAGTTGTTGCCGGTGGCGATTCTGGCCGGTGGGTTAGCCACGCGGCTACATCCGCTGACGCGGATTCTTCCCAAAGCCCTGGTGGATGTCAATGGGGAGCCGTTCATCGCGCATCAATTGCGTTTGTTGCGGGCGAGTGGCATTGAGCGAGTGGTCGTCTGCGCCGGTTACCTGGGCGAGATGATCCAAGCGTTTGTCGGTGCCGGCACGCGCTTCGGGCTACGGGTTGAGTTCTCGTTTGATGGACCCCGGTTACTCGGGACCGCTGGCGCGGTCAAACGAGCCTTGCCGCTGCTGGAAGAGACCTTTTTTGTGCTGTATGGTGATGCCTACTTGCCTTGTGATTATCGTGCCGTGCACATGGCATTTGACAAGAGCGGTAAGCCGGCGCTCATGACGGTGTTTCGAAACGGCGGTCGGTGGGATCGCAGCAATGTTCAGTTTGTCGATGGAAATATTCTGGCGTATGATAAACAGCACCCGACCGAACGGATGCATCATATTGATTACGGGCTTGGGGTGTTCCATCGGTCTGCCTTCGAGATGGTTCCAGATGACCAACCCTTCGACCTGGCGACGTTGTATCGAGCTCTTCTCAGCCGAGATCACCTCGCCGCCCATGAGGTCGAACAGCGCTTCTATGAGATCGGTTCGCTTGTTGGGCTGGAGGAGGCGCGCCGTTACCTCGCGATGCAGGCCCATTCGCCAAGGAGCACGCGATGAGTTTCACTCAGCAGTATCTCGCCGAGGCCTGTCAGATCATCCAGCGATTGGATATTCGCGTCATCGACCAAGTCGTCGACCTACTGGCAGAGACGCGTGCCCGAGGGGGACGGCTCTTTATCCTGGGGGTTGGTGGGAGTGCCGCGAATGCCTCGCATGCGGTCAATGATTTTCGCAAGATCGTCGGGCTTGAAGCGTATGCCCCGACCGATAACGTCGCGGAGTTAACTGCGCGGACAAACGATGAAGGGTGGGCGAGCGTCTTTGAAAAATGGCTCGAGACCAGCCGGCTAAGCGCCGCGGATCTGGTGTGCGTCTTCTCCGTGGGAGGTGGCGATGTCGCGAAAAACGTCAGCCCTAATATCGTGGCTGCATTGCAATACGCCAAACAGATCGGCACGCGGATCATTGGAGTGGTAGGACGTGATGGGGGCTATACGGCGCAGGTTGCCGATGCGTGTATCCTAGTACCAATAGTCAATTCCGAGCATGTCACGCCGCATACCGAGGCCTTTCAGGCCGTCATCTGGCATTTATTGGTATCGCACCCGGAGCTGAAACGGTCGCAGACGAAATGGGAGTCAGTCCGATGAGGGCTGCTGTGTTTCTTGACCGGGATGGCGTGATCAACCAGGTGATCGTGCGGGATGGCGTGCCTTACCCCCCTGCCGGCGCGGACGAATGCGAGTTACTCCCGGGCGTCTGCGAAGCATGCAGGATGCTCCAGAGGACCGGTTATTTGCTGATCGTGGTGACCAATCAACCGGATGTGGTGCGTGGCCGCCAAAGTCGCGAAGGCGTGGAGGGCATCAATGCCTGGGCCCGACGCACGCTGCCGATCCATGATGTCTTGACTTGCTACCACGATGATGCGGATCGGTGCACGTGCCGAAAACCCAAACCAGGGCTGCTATTACAGGCGGCAGACCGGTGGACAGTCGACCTACATAGGAGTGTGATGATCGGTGATCGGTGGAGTGATGTCCAGGCCGGTCGAGCTGCTGGCTGCACCAGTTTTCTGATTGAAAGGGAGTACAGCCGCCGGGAACGATGTCAGCCGGACCACATTGTTGCTGACCTCTTGGCAGCAGCCCATATCATTCTGATGCGAGGAGTGCCCTATGAAGACCCTGGTCGATCTGCGAGTCAAGATATTCGCCGATGGCGCAGAAAAAGCTGGCATGCTGGACATGTACCGCAACCCGCTGATCAAAGGGTTTACCACCAATCCGACGCTGATGCGCCAAGCGGGGGTCGCTCATTATGAGGCGTTTGCGCGCGACATCCTGCGCGCCATACCCGATCGTCCCATCTGCTTCGAAGTCTTCTCGGACGATTTCGCAGAAATGTCATACCAGGCCCTTAAGATCGCCGCCTGGGGCGACAATGTCTACGTCAAGATCCCGGTAACCAACACCGGGGGCAAGTCATCGGCCGCGCTGGTCCACGAGCTGGTCGGCGCCGGGGTGAAACTGAACATCACGGCCTTGATGACACTGGATCAGGTGCGCGACGTCGGCGCGGCGTTGGCCGGAGGTCCTCCGGCGTTTGTGTCGGTCTTTGCAGGACGGGTTGCTGATACCGGGCGCGATCCAGTGCCCCTGATGGCTGCAGCGGTGGAACTGCTGCGTCTGTATCCGAACGTTGAATTGATCTGGGCCAGCCCGCGCGAGCTGCTCAACATTTTCCAAGCGGATCCCATCGGCTGTCATATTATCACCGTCACCAATGATATCCTAAAGAAGCTCGACCTAGTGTGCAAGGACCTGCACGAGTTTTCGCTCGACACTGTAAGAATGTTCAGAGAGGACGCTGTCAAGGCTGAGTATACTCTATAAGGCCCAAATATAGCGAAGCTGTTATGTGGGGCAACATGGGGTTCCAGCCGCAACCGGTTACGGTCAGTAGGCGGATTGCCCCTCCCCTTGCCGCTGCAAAACTGCATGTGATCGTTTCCGATCATGCAGATTCTCAGCTGATGGCCCTTGTCCTAGGTATTGTGCACCGTATCACGACAGTGCCAGTGAAGCAGTATACGGTTCGTGAACTGGGCATTCGTGCGGCCCCTATCCTGCCGCTGGAGGTGCGTGCGTGCGAGCCCAATGTACCGACTCCGGCGAAGATCAAAGCGCCGGACCCCTTGCGAGAGACTACGGCAACGTGATCGACCAAGCCATCCAACAACATCCGGAACTGCGGGACCTCACCGTGGGTGAAGCGGTCAAAGCGAGAGGGCTCAATGGATTGGGGTGTATCAACCAAGCCTCTCCCTCGTGCCGAGCTTCTTCCAGAACAAGCCCACCTCCCGACTGATTTCGCCCCGCGTGGCTCCCGGGTAACTCAACGATGACGCCCTCGGTCGGGCCTTGGTTGTGATCAACCGCTCGTAGCGCACGATGAGGCGCCGAACGTGTCCCAACCAGGCAACGGTCCGTTCCACGATCCACCGGCGGCGGGAGCGGCGCAGTTTACGCCCGTCTTGATGGGTCGCATGTGTGTGGTTGCACCGGGCGGGGATGATCGGCTCAATGCCCCGGTGGGCCAAACGAGCGCGCCGCGGGTTGCTGTCATCGCCCCGATCG
>JBKPCR010000224.1:0-9945 GCA_046727435.1 bacterium
GACCCATCAGGCGAACTGGCCGCGGCTATTCGCCACCTGTATCTCATCACGGATCAGCACACGCTGATATTGGAGAGCTTGCGGCGCCGCATCGAGCGTATCGAAGAGGCCAGTGCGCCACCGGAACCAGACGCACCTCGATCACCTCCTGAACCGTCCTGAGCTGACGTAATGGCTGAGCGTTCCTACGACGAGATTGAACACGAACTTGAAGTCGCTTTCGCCCAACTGCAGGACCATCCGCCGCAGACGACCGAGGACCTGATGCGCGTGATGGTCCACCTGCTGACACTGGCCCAGGAGCGCACGGATCTCGTCCTGCGAGACCTCCGAGAACGCGTAGAACGACTTGAGCGCCGGATGGAATCGCTCGGGCAACCGCCGCCTTGAGGTCCTCGGTGATTTCATGGAGTGCAGCATCCTGGGGCGTCTCTCCATGCGGATGGCAGGAACTGGTTGGGTGTGGTAGGGAAGGATACGCGACGAGACCTGCGTGCTGTGCAGGTCTTTTGCATGGGTGAGGACACGACGATGACGATTCGCGAACGGCGTGCCGCCCTGGCGACTATGGAGGCCAACAGTGACGTCCAGGTAGTCTTGTTCAAAAATGACGGGACAAGTGAGGTGTTTGAGCTCGAAGAGATCCTCAGCCACGAGGGACACGCGCAGCTCGAAATCTATGAGCCCGAGGATCAAGGCTAGAGGAGGCTCCCGATGGCCGACCAGGCCCCCAGTTTCCAGTTCGAAGACGTACCCCTCGACGAAGCCCGCCGCATGGGCCGAGGGCCCCGCATGGAGCCCATGCTCTACGACACGCTGCGCCAGAAAATTCGGGCGCTCTCGAGCGAGGCCATCCGCATCCATCTAGGCCCGGAGATCAGGCCTGAGCGCATGAAAAACTATCTCCTGCGTATCGCCCGTGAGCTCAACGTCCCTATCACGGTGCGGCGCGTGCCGGGCGGTGTCATCTTCTGGCGCTCGAGCGAGGAGGATCTCCAACAGGCCCAGGAGACCGCCAGCCGGCTCCAGACGGCACAGCGGCGACCACAAATTCGCCCCACAGGGCGCCGGCCGAGGGGCACCCGCTAAACTAAAAGCGAATTACCGACTCCCTTTCACTCGACCATCCCGCTATAGTCTGACGAATTGGAAGCGCTGGGGCTGTCGCCTGACGGCTTTACTGTAGAGTTCAAACGAGTAGGACGTAAGGGTGTGAGCGGTGTGTGTGGAGTAAGGCGATCACAGAGGTAATCCTCCTGATGGCCTGCATATAGCGGTTCTGGTAGGAGTTCCGCTCATCTCGTGGCCTGTTAGGCATATGGCGAGAATCACGGTTGTTGAAGAAGGGCGGTTCAAATGCACTGGGGTGAGTTAAAAATACCAAAAATTAATGTCGAACCCTTCGCGTTTATTGATGATTTTCAAACGAGGGTGACCGTTCAGTATGCGGATATTATTGAAAAGACAGATGTTGGGCACTCAGTGGTTCAGTTGTTGAGCGAAGACCCACGTGTAACTGCTCTCAACGGTAAGATGATCTCGTATGGTAAGGGTGCTAATCTATTCCATATTCGTGCCTTGGCGATGTGGTTTCTGTGGTGAGCAAACCAATACGGGTCCGAAAATGCGCGAAACCATCTCGACTCGTTCCTCGATTCCAAAGAAATCTCAGCAAACAATACCCTCTGGGTGCTTGGCATTGAAGTGGACCAGCCGATAACCCTCCGGGACGGATATACACATCAACCTATTAATCACATGCCCGATTCCAGGGATAAAGAATCTTTCCTTCAGGCTCGATCCAAACTTACCGCCCCGCAAACACCCGCCCCTGTTTGCGCTATTACTAAAGCATGCCGAGTGCAGAAGGTATGGGCTGGAGATCCGCCTCTATCTTCAGGTAGCTACCAAGAATTTGTGAAGGTGAGTCAACGGTTATACGACATCGCGCTAATTCTGAATGCGCTTAATGGCATTTCCTGTCTGCCCTATTATTTAACGTCCTACGTTAATTCTACGACACCATTGGGACCTTTTGGAGGTTCTGGTGTCGGTTCAATGGTTTCTGACGTGCTCGTCCACGGATTAACGAAGTTGCCAAGTGAGTCGAATGCCTTAATAGATAGTATGCTCATGAAATATGACAAGCTTAACCATTCTGAAAAAATGAGGATTCAAAGAATACTTTATCGCCTGTCCCAAGCCAAACGACGCACTCAAATTGAAGACAAGATACTTGATTTGGGCATCGCGTTAGAAATGCTCCTTCTCCAAGATAACCGTAACCACGATCAACTCGCGCTCTCCTTCAGACTCGGTGGCAGTTGGCTGATTGGCCAATCGCCGGATGATCGCCACGAAAAATACCGGCAACTAAGAGACCTCTACGACTACCGCAGCCAAGTTGCCTATGGGGGTATGTTGTGTAAGGGAGAAGAAGCAAAGATCGAGAGTGTTCGTCAGTTATTTCCAGAGTACCAACGTCTTGCTGAGGATATATGTCAAAAAATTATCACGGATGGGAAACCTGACTGGACTAGGTTGGTACTTGGTGCCATCTCAGAGCGGCTTAGCGAGGCGCAAGATGGAGGTGCTCTACGCGGAGCATGTTCGAGTCAGTGAGGAGCATATCTAACGGTAGGTCCCAGCCAACTGTCTATGGTTAGACACGGCCAATCTTTTGGAGGCGCAAGCGAACTGCTCATTCCCTTTCATCCACTGATGGGTTGAGCCAAGCCCTCTCCCCCGCCGCCTTGCTGTGGATAACCAGGCATTGGACGAACGCAGAACCTGGCGTATGCTGAGCGATAGGGACAGGCAGAGATAAAGGAACCTCTGCCCAAGAGATCGCGTTTGGGTGAATGATGCACAATGGACCTGCTGTCGAGCAGGTCTTTTGTGTTGGTCGGCCCATCCGTGCATTACTCCACAGCCAACGACGAAACAGCCCCGAGCCTCACGCCCGGGGCCTTTGCTTTCCTTTAACCCGTTCCTGCTCCTATGGTTGTTGTATCCTCTATATCTGCCCAGAATTCTGCGTCCACGCCGAGCGTCATACGCGGGTTCCCCTCATGATCCTGATCTTCTCCAGGGTCATGGGACCTACTCCCCCCTTCGGTTGGGCTGGGTGCGCCGCCGGCAGGTGCTCACCGCCCAGCCCTCGGACGAAGTCAGCTCCCGGGACCCAGCCCGGCGACGCCTCACACCGGATGCTGAGGCCGCCGCTCCCTCGTGGCGGCGCTCGCTTCTGAGCTCGACGCCTCTACCTGAGCCGCTGCCGCAGGAGCGTCTTCCCCGGTCGGCCAGCTGCCGGTACCTGCCTTGCACCTCACGGAAGCGCTGGACCAGGTCCTGGTCGCCGGCCTGCTCGGCGTCCTGGAGGTAGGTGGCGCAGGTCTCGGCACCTTGGAGGGCATGATAGAGGATGCTGATGACCTTGTACTGCTCATCGCTGGTTCCAGTCGTGTGTTCGCTCGTGGCCATAGGCCTCTTCTTTCAGCGGTGCAGTCGTCTCCTCGGCTCCCGGGTGGGACCCTCGACAGGAGGCGAGGGCTGTGTGCCTCCCGATGGGGATCATGTACGCCCAGCAGGCCGGAATGGATAGGTCCGCGTCACGGCCGGCATCCTGGCGCGGCAGCGGCTCACGCGCGAGGCGGCCACGCCGAAGCGGATGGCGAGTCCGAGCTCAGGCACCCTGAGCGGGAGAGCGCACGTATGACCAGTCCCGGCACGTCCGGGGCTGTGCCTGGTCTGGCCTGAGCCTGTTCTTTCTCCCCTCCTGCTGAACACGCCGCCTGAGTGAAGCGTACCGCCCACGGGAGGGCCCTCCAGCCGCATGCCGCCTTTATCATGGTTACTACATCATATCTCTTGACAGAGAGACACTAAGGTTATATATAGAGGCTTGCAAGGATGAGGCATCTGCGATGAGGCATCTGAGGACATGACGTCCCAAGGGAGGTGAGCAACCATGGCATTAGCTCGATGGACGCCAATGGGGCATCTCCAGTCCTTCCAGGACGAGATGAACCGCATGTTCAATCAGTTCTTTCGGGGCGGCACCGGCGAGGAGGGCAGCTGGGGACACTCCACCTGGACTCCGCCCGTCGACATTTATGAGACGGATGACGCCATGGTCTTCCAGGCCGACCTGCCCGGTGTGGCCAAAGATGAAGTCAGCATTGAAGTCCATAACAACACCCTGATCCTGCGCGGCGAGCGCAAGCACGACGCAGCGGTGACGGAGGACAACTACCATCGCGTGGAGCGCGCCTATGGCCCCTTCCAGCGCTCCTTTATGCTGCCGACCATGGTAGATCAGGAGAAGGTGCAGGCGAGCTATCATGAGGGCATTCTCGAACTGCGCCTGCCCAAACTAGAAAGCGCGAAACCACGGCGCATTGCCATCCAGGGCTAAGAAACCTGCAGCGGTATCGCGCACATAAAAAAGCCCCAGCTCAACGGCTGGGGCTTTCGCTTTCTTTCCTTTAGCTTGTTCTCCCTTCCCCTACCTTTGGAAACTCTGTATCTGCCCAGAACTCTGCGTACACGCCGAGTCACGGTACCCACACCTCAACATTGTTCAGGGAATGGGGATGGCGCCACAACCTGTCTCTGTCGACCAACCCTCACAGAATGAGAACCGATAGGTAACAGCCGTAGACCATGGGGACCTGCGGCGCGGCGGGGGATGGCGGGGAACAGGGCTGACGAGCACGAGTGGTGGACCGGTGTGCAGACGTGGGACGCGTGTCCTCACGCTGGTCCCTGGTGGTATGATTTTTGCTCTGGCTACAAAGCAAAACGTATGGCGATGGTCCAGCACCAGCCCCGTAAACGCTCGACGCAAGGAGATGAATGTCATGGCTCATTCCCAGAACCACGCCTTAAAACTCTGCGATGTGATGCAGGCGGTGCGTGAAGAGCCGGCAAACGAGCAGGAGACGCTCGCCACGATCGTCCACCTCCTCAGCAGTGGTCAGGTGCGGCTCTCTGCCCACGCCATGAAGGCCATTCGTGAGCTGTTGGTGACCACGACCGCGGCCGCGTAAGACAGGCGCATGTTGCGCCTCTTGACAAAAATTGGCTGCGCGACATCTATAAAGATTAGCCGTGAGTGTGAAGCCCCAAGGCTTCCTGGTAGGACGATCTGTGTGGCAGTAGTCCTTGCCATGAGGAGCGCTGCAATGGAGACGCCTCCCTGCTCGTAAGCGCGCCGTGTGGGTAGGTGTCCAAGCGGCGCGTGTGTGGTGCCCCCTCCGGCGGCGTACGATCGGCAGGGGGTTTTTTTATGCCTGGTGCTCCCCTTCGCAGCATGCCTCCCCACAGAGGACGATAAAGCCCCGAGCATCCCGCCCGAGGCCTTTTCTTTTCCTTAGCCTGTTCTCTCTCCTCCCCCTTCACATATCCCCACGGGCCTCAAAGACGTCTTGGCTCGGTTTGCACGAAGACGGCCCTCTTCAAGCAAACGCGCACCCCAATGAGGTGCGCATTGCCTATACTCCTAACGGCGATATTTCTCTCGATACCGCCTCCCTCCAGGGTAAGCGATACCGTCCGCCCGTCAAGGAAGAGATGTCCACAGCGGGTATCGCTAAAACTCTGTATCTGCCAATAACTCTGAGTACACGCACTGTCCCTACACCCACATTTCCATGCTGATCCCGTCCATGAGCAGATGTATCCCAAGGTAGAAGTTAGGTGTTGCGGCTCGCACTAATTGAACGCCCGGCTCACAATAGAGCACCCTTCCAGGCCCACAATCATTGATTCTCTCCGGGGCCTCCGGCCCACATTATCTGCATCCAGGCCCACATTCTCTCCCGTATTGGCAGCGGGCGGGTGAGCGCGCCATCCAGCGCTCTGCCAACGTGGAAGCGATCGAACATCTGACCAGAGGACTGGACATCCTCACGACCCTGCCAGACACCCCTGAGCGTGCGCAGCAGGAGCTGGACTTGCAGACCACCCTGGGCTCCGCATTGGTTGCCATCAAGGGGCAGGCGAGCCCCGAGGTGGAACAGGCCTACTCCCGGGCGCGCGAGCTGTGCCAGCAGGTGGGCGAGACCCCGCAGCGTTTCCGGGTGTTGCGGGGTCTGTGGTACTCTTACCTGCACCGGGTGGAGCTACAGACGGCGCGGGAACTGGGGGAGCACCTCCTCACCCTCGCCCAGCAGGTCGGCGACCCGGCGCTCCTCCTCGAAGCCCACTATGCCCTCGGGAACACCTTGAACTATCTGGGGGAGTTCGCCGCTGCCCAGGCCCATTTTGCGCAGGGGATCGCCCTCTATGACCCCCAGCGGCACCGTTCCCACACCGTTCGCTACGGGCAGGATCCGGGGGTGATTTGCCAAGCCTATGCCGGCGTAACCCTGTGGTTGCTGGGCTATCTGGACCAAGCCCTGCAGCGGAGCCACGAGGCGGGGACGCTGGCTCGGGAGCTGGCGCACCCGTTAAACCTGTCATACGCGCTGTTCTTGGCCGTTTGGCTCCATCATTTCCGCCAGGAGTGGCCACTGCTCCGCGAGCGGGTAGAGGCCACCATGACCCTCGCGGCCGAGCAGGGGTTTGCGATCCAGGGAGCGGGGGGGATGATCTTTCGGGGGTGGGCGCTGGCCCAGCGGTCTCCTGTGCCTGGTGGAGGCCAGGGACCATGGGAGGAGGGCGTGGCCCAGATGCAACAGGGCCTGGCGGCCTGGCGCGCCACAGGGGCAGAGGTGTTTCAGCCCTCTGGGCTCGCCTTGCTGGCCAACGCCTATGCGCAGTGAGGGCGGCGCGAGGAAGGGCTTACCCTGCTGGCCGAGGCGCTGGTGCTGACAAACGCTAGAGGGAAGCGCCGCTGGGAAGCCGAGCTGTATCGGCTCAAGGGCGAGATACTGCTGGCGCGTTCACCGGAGCATTACGCGGAGGCGGAAACCTGTTTTCGTCAGGCACTCGACATTGCCCGCCATCAGGAGGCGAAGTCCTGGGAGCTGCGGGCGGCGATGAGCCTCAGCCGGCTGTGGCAGCGCCAGGGCAAGCGTGCCGAGGCCCACGGGCTCCTGGCACCCATCTACGGCTGGTTCACCGAGGGGTTTGACACCACGGACTGGCAGGAGGCCAAGGCGCTGCTGGAGGAGTTGTCATGAGAGGCGACCGTAAGTAGCACTATCCAAAGTCTCTGAAGCGGAGAAAACTGAGCGTCTATTCTCGCACGGATTTATTGGTAACCTATATAGAGCGCCTCTTGCACGACTTTTACACTTTTGGTTCCGTTGCTATGGGAACCCAAGGTGGACGACCTCGCCAGACACTTCCACCAGCCGCGGGCCGCGGTGCTGCGTCACATCATGCGATGGGGCCTGAGCCACGGGCAGACCGGCCCCCTCGACCGCGACGACGCGCACGGCTCCGTGCGCTATCTGGCATGCTCCGTCGCGTCTGTACTGCATCAGCAGGTGCCGCAGGCGGCCGCGGCCATAGGCGTGAAGACCGCCCGATGGCTGCGCCAGATGATCCGTCAGGTGACCCCCGAAGAGTTTCCCGCCAGCTGGCATGAGGGGCAAGTCGCCGAGCGCTCCTCCCATGATTCCCGCCAGTATGGCAAGCGCTTCATGCTGCGGCTTGATGGTCAGACGTGGGCGACGCTCGACGCGTGGTCCACGCCCTTCGAGCGATCGGCCGCCGAGATCATCCACTAGCTCCTCGCGCAGGCGACTCCTGACACGTTTCCCGCGAGCTGGCACCTGTGCGTGGCCGAGCGTCACGGAGAACAGGCCCGGCCGGTACGGCGCGACGTCGATACCGAGGGGGAAGCAGCTGTCGCCTTTTGCCTCAAATGGCGACATCTACCTGCTTCCCCTGAACGCGTACGATTCTTCTCGGCTATCCAGTCGCAACGGAGCAACAAATGCCGCTCCAGCTTGGCGTTGGTGATCGACCTCAAGACCACCCATGCCTTCGGCCTCACCATGTCCCCTCTCTCCTCTTCCAAGCCGACGCAGTGCTCCGGTCAGCCCACGAGGATGCATCTCAGTACCGGAGAGGGCTTGTCGGAACGCGTTGCAGCGTCCCTCCCAGAGGTCCTCGCACGATTCCTCATTAATAGATATATCAATATATATTGATATATTAATAAGACGCGTCTAGACTATAGGATGAGAGACGAAAGAGGAGAGCCAGGAGGGATCTCAGATGACCGTTGCACGCCAGCCTCACGGAAGACGCCCGCGGACCCAGGGACGCGCGGAGGATCCCCTGGTGACCGTCAGCCTACACGTGCGGCAGGGGCAACGGGCAGCGCTGGATCAGCTGGCGGAGGCGGCGCATACCAGCCGGGCCGCCTTGGTGCGCGAGGCCATCGATCGGACTGCTCACCCGCCTGAACCGCCCGTCATCGTGGCGCACGGGAGGCGCAGCAGCGACACGTTCGACGCCACGACATGACCCACGGCGGCTGCCGGCTCGCCTCGAGTCGGGCGACCCTGCCCATACCAGCAAGGAGATGACATGATGCAAGGCACTGTTCACAGTATTCGTACCGAGCGTGGCTTTGGCTTTATTCGGGACACCGAGAGAGCCGAGGTCTTTTTCCATCGCAGCGCGCTGACCCCTCCTGAGCGCTTTGCCACCCTGGAAGTCGGGAGGCGGGTGGAGTTCGAGCCGGAGTCAGGTCCCAAAGGGCTCCGCACTGAGAAGATCACCGTCACGCCTCTGAAGACGCCTCCGCTCCGGTCGTTTGAAGAGCTGGCAGCCCACGTCCACAGACACGCCGCCGGCTAAATCCATGACCTGACACACCTGACAAGGAGATCTCTCATGAAAGTACCCCGCTGGTTTAAACCTGCATTCTGGGGTGTCGTCGTCGGCGCGATAGGGATCATGATCATGGGCTTTTCCTTGGGGGGGATGAGTCCTGGGCGGTACCGCTGAGCGGGAGGCAACCGAACGTGCTGGCGCAGCCGTGACAGTTGTCCTCGTCCCGATCTGCGCCGAGAGATTCATGGGGTAGGCCGATGCGGTGGTGAAGCTCGCAGCATTCCAGAAAGGCGCTGTATGGCAGCAAAGTCAAGTGATTGAAAAAGGCGGGTGGGCGACTGCCACGGGAAGCAACACCCCGAATGCGGCCGTGGCAAAAGCATGCGCCCAACAGCTCGTGAAAACCAACAGCTAGCCTGCTCCATAGATGCCCATTTCAAACCGCGTCAAAATTTCCGTGACGCTGGTGGATAATGAATTCGACCTTGTCCCGCCGGGATCAGCTTGACGAGCCCTCAGGGCCGTACAGCGGCAGGATGAGGCTCTCGATGTGAAACAGGCAACGTCTGCAATTTTGCGGAGTGACGATGAGCCGATAAGGTCGGCTTCACGAGCCACATACGTCACGAAAATTTTGACGAGGGTTGCCCATTTGAGGTACAAGCAGTCCGATATGGGAAATTCCGGCTTGAGTGTCACTGAGTACAGCTCGTCAAAAAGAGTATCCAAATTCCATCCAAGCCTGCTGCCAATCTACCGGCCAAGAGGCTATCCATGGCAATGCGATATTGGACACTTAATTGTGACGAGGTGTACTGAGGTAACCGCCGGCAGAGAAGACTTTCTGATCTAGGTGGGGAGGATCGAACCATGACGTACGTCCGACGAGTCTTCAGCAGCGCCATCCTCATCGCTGCCCTGGTCGCAGGTCTGATGAGAGTCGCGCAGGCGGCGCCTGCCTCGAACGAGGTCCTCACGTGGAACGAGACCGCGGTGAAGGCCGTGGTGGCGGGGGGACAGGACCCCCGCCAGCGCACGCGCACGCTGGCGATGGTACAGGGGGCAGTACACGATGCCCTGAACGCGATTACCCGCCGCTATGCGGCCTATTACTTCGACGGCCCAGGGGAGGCGGGCGCTGCCCCTGACGCGGCCGTCGCCGCGGCCGCCCACACCGTCTTAGTGGGCGTCATGCCGAGCTTCGGCACC
>JBKPCR010000225.1:0-6961 GCA_046727435.1 bacterium
CCCCCAAAGCGCTTCGAATTGGTCTTTTGTGAGCTCGATTTCGATCTCATCGCGCACAAGCCCCCCTTCGCTCTTCACGGTCTGGAAAAACTTCCCGTCTGTCTGACGAAGGCGCACTTCGGTCCCATCAGCGGCAAGGGCGATGTATCCCTGGATTACTTCCTGACCCTTGTGTCCTGATAGATCCGGAAGGTCTTGCACAAGCCATTTGCGTTCGACCTCGACTGGATGTTGCTGCATGATGACCTCCTTTCCACGTGGAGCTCATCCCTCAGCTCACGTTGACCGAAGCAATATGTCCATCTGAACGCCATGCCTGCCAATAGACCTGCAAGCGGCCGGCAAAGGCACGAGGCTTTTCGGCATATACCCGGTCGCCGAGACGTTTGGCCTCTACCTGAAGTTCTCCACGTCGCTGGTCGATCAACGCGATCAAGGCTTCGATATCCATATGGCCGTCCGGCGGCTCCGCTGGCTCAAGCACGCCTTGGCGCAGTAGAGCCAAGTCATGCTCATCGCTTAAATACTCCCCCAGCGTCTCGAGTTCATCCCCGAGCCTCTCCAGCATCGTGGACCAGATCGGTTTGATGATGCGGATCTGGTACCGAAGGTATTTGACGTCTTTGCGCCATTCATGAAAATTCTCGACGCTCGGCTGCTCAATGGCGTTGGCAAAGTTCTGCTGGCCCTGTTTATAGACGCGTTTAACTCCTTGCCCCAATGCCGAGAAATCGTCCTGATGGATCGGCCATTGTGCCACCCGTCGTCGCGCTGTACGAATGGTCCTTGCCACTGCCAGCATGATTTTCTTCTTCTCAAGCCGTCGGGCTGTGCTTGACTGCTTCAGCGGTTGACGCAAGCCGGCAAAGGCGTTGGGTGCAAGTTGGTTGGCGAATCGGCTAGTGAGCTTGTCGAACGTTTCCAGCAGCGCCGCGGTGTCACGGATCGCTGACAGGCTTCGGCCTGCATCGCGATAGCAGATGTTCTCCTGGCGGAAGATGTCGGCGTCGAATTCGGCCTGCACCAACCGCAAGACAGTTCTGATCTTCTTGAAGCATACACGGGCGTCATGGATGGCCTCATCCTGGCTCCCACGTTGCGATTCCAGCCTATCGCTGGCCTTATCGATTTGCTGAATGACGATACGCTTGATACCATCGGAGATGGTCTCATGCTGTTTCAACCGATAGCTCATGGGTTAGCACTCCCTTCGTGTCACATCCGATTATCACGTCATGAAAAGGCCTCCCAGAGGACCAGCCTCATCGCCTCCTCCCGCGCCAGAGCACCATCGACGGCGGCATGAAAGGGCAAGCCTGGCGCAATACTTATAGCGTGCATGCATGTCTAGAGCCAATCTCCTAGATTGTCACCTGCTGGCTTTGTCGACGCTCGGCACGAAGGTTGCTGTAGTCAATACCTTGGGCTGGTCCCGTATGCGCTTTCACGGGAGCCGACCTCGGCTGCGCAGACGCGGGAGCCAGCTCATATGCATAGAGAAAACTCTCAAAATGAGAGTATCACTTTCAGCAGGGAAGGAGCGTGTCATGGCTCAGGAAACTCTCATCGATGGTCGACGGCAGGAATTGCTGGCCCTTCTGGACCGCTACACACAGGACGGAGCGCGTCGCGTCAATTGGCTCACGACGCAGGACGAGCAGGTATGTGCTCGCTGTGCTGCCCGAGAACAGCGAGGAGCGTTGACGATTGCCGAGGTCCGGACAGCCTTGCAGGGTAACTGGTGCGAGGACCCAAACCCAGAGCTCGGCTGCCGATGTACGTTGACGGTAGTCGAGACGGACTTTGACGAGATGCCCTAATCTCCCATACCCCTGGCGCGCCGCCGGCACGGCTGGCCGAGGACGGTGAAGCCATGCCATGCGGCGTGCCCATAGACAGGCATCGCGTTCCCGATCCCAGGCATTCCAAGTCTTGCCCTGGCCTGTCTCTACCCAATACCGAAACTGTCTTTAAGGTTCCTCTACGGCACAGCCCACCACCTTGACATGCGTCATGCCGCCAGCCTATACTCGCGGCAGTCATGGCTCATGGTGATAGGAGTATGCAGCGGAGGTCTCCGTGTATGGATATGCGCCCATCCCCTCGCCAGCAGGAATTGATGGACCGCGCCTACAAGCTCGCTATGGAGCGCTTCGCACCGCGCGCGGCCATGCATGACCGCGAGGCCTCCTTCCCAATCGATGACTACGCTGACCTGCACGCTGCAGGACTGCTCGCCCTCTGCATCCCCGAATCGTACGGCGGTCTTGGAGCGGATTTCGAGACCTACTGTCTAGTCGGCGAACAAATTGCGCGTGGCAATGCCTCGACTGCCCTCACCTATAATATGCACGCCCTCACGATGCTGATGATGGGCCCTCTTATGCAGGGCATCGACCTGCCGCCCGAGGTGCGCGAACGACACGAGCAGCTAAGCGCCCGACGCTACCGCGAGGTGGTCGCTCAAGGAGCCTTCTACGGCCAACCCCATAGCGAGCCGGTCGAGTCCGGCAGCGCAGACCAGCTGAACGTTGGCGGGCGGCGCTTTGGCACACGCGCCGAGCGAGTCGACGGCGGCTACCTGGTGAATGGACGCAAGTTCTTCGTTTCCCTCGCCGGCGCGGCTCACTATTATGCCACTCCTGCCCTGCTGGTGGACGATGGCCCTTGGGAGGATCGGACGCTCTATTTGGCCATTCCACGCGACACGCCCGGTGTGCAGTTCACGGGTGAGTGGGACCCACTCGGGATGCGGGCGACCGTGAGCCTGGACATGGTGCTGAAGAATGTGTGGGTGCCGGCCGATGCAGAGATCCTCCCGCCGGGCAGCTTTGCCCAGCTGTACCAACGCCAACCGTATTTGTTCCTCGGCTTCTCAGCGACCTTCTTAGGGTTGATGCAGGCGGCCTACGATTATACCATCGCCTATCTCACCGGGCAGGTACCTGGGGCACCAGGCCTTCAAGGGGAAGCGCCGGCGCGGGGATACGCCGTGGCCGAAATGTTGTTTCTACTTGAAGGAACACGGGCGCTGTATTACCGGGCCATTTCCGAAGAGCGTTTGGATCCCCCGGTCGAATACATGCAGCGTGCCCGCGCGGCGCACGTTCAGGTGCAACGAGCTGTCGTGCAACTGACCGCCGAGGCGATTCGGGTCTGCGGCGGTCGAGCGCTCTTGAAGCGCTATCCGCTGGAGCGCTATTACCGCGACGCCCGCGCATCAGCACTGATGCGGCCCTTGACTCAAGACATCGCTACCCAGCAGGCCTGGGAGACCGCGCTCGCCGATACACGCGTTGACCAGCCATCACGGTGACGCCAACGCCCCGTCGAAATGCTTGATTCGCTTATCAGCCTTCGTGTACACTGGCGACCATCTCATAAGCTGCTGGAGTGTGCTCTGCCTTGACTCCATCGCCCCCTGGGGGACGGAAATAGGGCATTCATTCTGCCTCGGCAGGTTAGGAGGATCAAAGGCACGACGCGGACGGGAACAGAGGCATACCAACATGCGTCCTGAGACGCGACACCAGCTGATCATCGGTCTCCTGCTGGGAGCCATATTCCTGACGGCATTGCTCTATCTGAGCGGTCTAGCGGCTACGCTGCAATTGGGCGATTCCGGAGTTCGCGGTTTTTTGCTCGTGCCAGCACTACCGACGCCCATGTATTTGACCATGCTCGTCGTGGTGCTGGCGGCTGTCGGCCTGAGCCTCCTCGTTTCCATTCTGCAGCGGCGCCGCGGACCGCATTCCCCCGAACCGCAGCCGGAGTCGGAGGCGCCCAAGCCCTTCTGGCAGTCGATGCTGACCACGCTGGCGTGGGTTGGACTCGTAGCCGTGGGCCTGAACTGGTTGATCCGACATGGCCGGGAGGTCCAGGATTTTCTGGAACGCGTCCGATCTGAGGTCGGTGCCATACGGGAGGCCTTGGGGTCCGGCATAGTGCCGCTGGTGGATCAAGTCAACTCGCCGACCGCGGGCTATACCCTGTTCGTGATCGTGGTGGCCATCTACGGGGGCATCGCCCTGGTAGCCCTGTGGGTCCTGTTTGAGGATGGAGCCTTGGGGCATGGCTCAGGGGCTGCGGAGGATCCCCAACTGCGCCAGGTACGACGCGCCATGCAGGCGGGATTGCGGGAGCTCCGTGAGCACGCGGATCCCCGGCAAGCGATCATTGCATGCTATGCACGACTGGAATCCCTGTTGGAAGATCATGGGGTGCCGGCCTATCACCATTTAACCCCGCAAGAATACATGGGAGCGGCCTTGCGGGGTCTCGACCTGCCTCAGGACGCCTTTGCTGGCCTGATCCGCCTCTTCGAGCTAGCGCGCTACAGCCTGCATCCCCTGGATGATGCGGCCAGAGCAGCGGCCAGTGCCTACCTTGAACGACTCACAACCCACGTAGAGGGGAAAGCGGGCCATGCTGCACGTTGCTGAGCCCATCGCACCACACACGCGCTGGCTGTACGATATCGGCAAGCTGGCGCTCCTGGCTCTAGTGTTGGTGCCCATCTATCTCTTGGTCAATGAACTGTGGCAGAGCGTCTTCCGCCTGGTCGTGCTGTATGGACTACTGGCGTTGTTCTGCATCCGCCTGGGCGAATATATGCATCGAGCCATGCGACGCCTGCCGGCCGAGATCCCCCCGTGGTCCGGGCTGCCACCCGTGGCACCTGTTCCCCTCTGGATGGAGCAGCGTTTCGGCGCCGCCGAGGCCATCCTCAGTGCACACCGCGATCCACAGTATGTGCAAACCGTCCTCAAACCGCGCCTGCAACGCCTGCTAGTGTACCGTTTGAACGGTGCGCCTGACTTGCCCCTGGAGGCCTTGGACACGGCGCGGTTGGCCCAGGCCGAGCCATCGCTGCTAGACTTCATCCAACGCCAGGAAGACGTTGGGGTCTGGGCCCGATTCCGTTATCGCCGGCAGCGGGACGAGGACGTCCACGATGCCTTACGACGTATAGAGGCCCTGTGATGCAAATCATCGAAGCGGCTAGACAGTCACGGACCATCCTGGGCACATTACAGGAGGTCATCATCGGCAAGGAACAAGTCATCCAGCACTTGCTGCTCGGGCTGTACAGTCGCGGTAACATTCTCATCGAGGATTTTCCAGGGCTGGCCAAGACGCTGATCGCACGCCTCGTCGCCCAGGTGACCGGTTTGGCGTTTAAGCGCATTCAATTTACCCCGGACCTGCTGCCGGGGGACATCACTGGAGGATTCATCTATAACCAGAAGCGTGGGGAGTTTGAGTTTCGCCCTGGTCCTCTGTTCACCAACCTGGTGCTCGCCGATGAGGTGAATCGGGCTCCGCCGAAAACTCAGGCCGCCCTGCTGGAAGTCATGCAGGAACGTCAGATCACCGTGGAGGGGACCACCTATTCTGTGCCACAACCCTTCCTGGTGCTGGCCACACAAAACCCGATCGAACTTGAAGGCACCTACCCCCTGCCTGAGGCCCAACTGGACCGCTTCATCATGCGATTGCGTATAGGCTATCCCAGTGCTGACGAAGAACGCCAGATCCTGGCCCAGCGTGGCGCCCGGCGCCAGGAGAAGATCGACCTCGACGCGGTGACCGACGCTGTGCAATTGCTGGAGATCCAGGACACCGTTGAGCAGGTCCACGCCAATGAAGCGATCGAGCGCTACATCGTCAGCCTGACCACGGCCACACGCCAGCATCCGCAGGTGCAGGTGGGCGCCTCACCGCGTGGCGCCCTCGCCCTGTACCAACTCGCCCGGGCGCATGCCATGGTCCACGAGCGTGATTTTGTCTTGCCGGACGACGTCAAAGCCATGGCCGTCGCCGCCCTGGCCCATCGCCTGCTGTTAAAACCGGAGCTTTGGGTGCGGGGGGTCCAGGCCGAACAAATCGTCCAGGACCTCCTCGACCGCACTCCCGTTCCCAAGGCGGACTGATGGCCATGCAGCGCCGCAACTCAGCACAGAACTACTACTATTTCGGCCTGCTGCTGGTCGGCGTCGTCTTCAGCGCGGTGAGCCGGCGTCTCGAACCGCTGTTGGTCGTCTTACCCCTGGTCATCGCTTTATTACACAGTCGCTTAACCCAGGATAAGCCCATTTTCTCGCTGCGATGCCAGATGACGCCTCTACGGGCGTTCGAAGGGGATCGTGTCACCGTCCAGGTCACGATCCGCGCCGAGACCGCCGTGCCGCCGATGGAAATCTGGCATCTCGTCCCTCCCGAAGCGGTCTGCCCAGGGGGGCGTCATCGTGTGCTTTTGGCTCTTCAGGAAGGGGAGGAGCGGACCTTGCTGCACGAGGTCATCTTCCCGCGGCGTGGCAAATATGTCCTCGGGCGCCTATATATCCGAGTCCACCCGGGCACCGACCTCCAACCGTTACTGGCGGAATACCACTATGACCAGGTCTGCCATGTGTATCCCCATGTGGTACCTTTGCCGCATCATCTTCCACCGACACACACGCATGGCTCCTTCGGCAACTATGTCTCACGCACCGCCGGCGACGGGTTGGAATTTGCCGGGATCCGTCCCTATAGCAGTGGCGATCGTATTCGTCGCGTGCACTGGCGGGCATCCCTGGCGCGGCAGCAACTCTATGTCACCGAATATTATTGCGAGCGCAATGCCGATGTGGTCATCCTTCTCGACACCCTGGTGTCGCTCGGCACGCCGCAGGCCAATACCCTGGATGTGGCGGTGCGCGCCGCGGCATCACTGGCCGCGCACTATCTGTATCACAAGGACCGGGTCGGGCTGATTCATTATGGTGGCGTGTGCACGTGGCTGCCACCGGCGACGGGGCAACTCCAATTGCATCGTATTCTGGATGCCCTGCTGGGGACCCAAACACTGTTTAGTTATCTGACCGCCGACATCGCACGCATTCCGCCCCGTGTGCTGCCTCCTGGAGCGCTGATCTTTGTCATCACCACCATGCTCGACACGCGCATCGACGTGGCC
>JBKPCR010000226.1:0-14979 GCA_046727435.1 bacterium
CGTCTGTGGCGGGTATGATCGGGCCCCCCGTGGGCAGGGCCTGCGCTGTTTTGGGTTCATGAGTACCAAAGGGCCGTATACATTCTGCACCCGGGAGGATCTGGCCGGCCAGCTGCCGTTCAACACCACGGCGCAGGCATATCGGCATACCTTAGAAGGCCCCTGCGGGTGTGGTGACGAGCACCGAGACGGCTCCCTGATGAGCGCCCGCTCCACCCCTGAGGGGATCCCGGCGACGCCCCCAGGGTGGTCGCCACGTACAACTACCACGATGCGAACGGGATGCTCGTCTATCAAATGGTGCGTTTCGAACCAAAGAGCTTTGCCGTGTGCCGCCCGGATGGGCAAGGGGGATGGGTCAACACCCTCGACGGGACCCCCTGGGTGCCGTATCGCCTGCCGGTTTTGCTCCAAGCGCGATCTGGCGGCTCGGGGCGTGGCCATTTTATTGATCAACAACACGACCAAAGATGGGGCCAATGTGCGGGGCCGGGGCAAATGGATGGATCGCATCGACATCATCTATGAAGTGCGCGACGCGACCGGCTTCACACCCTCGGGCAAAAAGCCCTGGTGGCACGAACTCCCGGCAGCCGGTGAGAAAGATTGGGTGGAGCGGGCCACCAGGCGGCAAGTCCGGACCCGCTATCGGACGGCCTTCATCTGCAGCAAAATGCGTCTGGGCCCCGAGCCAGAGCCCTTCTGTCTCGATGTCTGTGTGTCGGAGGGCGAACCCTGGAGCCTTCGCGATGTCACGCACGAATTGCACGACGCCGGCCAGCAGGCTTCCAGCCAGGCCGAGTTTCAGCTAAACGTGATGATTCTTTCGGCCCTGGACGCCTTGACCGAGGCGGTGCGGTAGCGGCAGGCCCAGGACCGGTCGATGTCCAGGACGGAAGCCGTGGCATTTCTGTGTGGGCGCGGGTTGAGCCGCACGCTGGCCCGCGAACATATCGACCGATGGGTGGGCAAGCGCTGGACGCTCGAGCAGATTCGTGATGGAGAGGGGAAACAGGCGACCTATGTATTACGACCCCGGCCGACGGCGGTGACGCAGGTATCGTAGCGGGAGCGTCGCTGCAATACAGCTGCGACGCCGCGACATGGTGCGGCTGCCGGAGCGGAGGAGTGATGTCCGAAACATGAACGGCAACGGCAACGACGGCGGCAGCGCTTGCCAGACAAGGGCTGACAGACCCCCTATCGTTGCCGGGGCTCTGGGCAAGGGCGGCAACGACTGTATGACACCGGAAGGAAGCATGCTCCGACGGCGCTACCGTCCAGTGATCATGGCGTTGTGTATTACATCGATACCGTTACGAATGACGGCGGGGTGTCGCGGTAGGGACAGAGGGCCGAAGAGGAGGTATTCCCTGGCTCAGGGTTATCACATGCCGAATGATAGTGATCAGTCTGCGGAAAAGGCGTTGCATCGCTCAACGATGATGCATCATGAGCCGTAGCATAGGCCGTGCGTGTGTCAGTGCGATCAATACGAGCGGAAGAGTCTCCCTCTCTTCCGCGATCTTCTACTCTTCTGCAATACAGTGCGCTGCACGGGCAGGCATGATCCCCCAGGGTCTAGTATGATCCCCGGGATAACCGCCGGTCCCTGTTTCGCAGCGTGTCTGGGTGAGGATGGCCCGGGTGTATGACGGCGGAAGAGTGCGCTGAGGCGGCTATACCGTCGCAAGCGTGTGTTGACCGGGATGGCATGGCTGGTACGTGTGTATCGCAGGGACATCAGAGAGCGGAAGATCTGCTTCCTCGTTGGTGATTGTAACACAAGCGTGATGGTGCGAACCGGATGCAGTGGATGATAGGGCTCAACAACGGTTCCTCATCAGCATCCGAGACTCGTCATCGTGACGATCGGGACGAACACAGCGGGAGCATCTCCTCATCTTCCGCTCATCCCTCTGCCCTTGGCCGGAAACACCAGTGTGGGAGTGGCGGCGACGGATGACCGCCCGGGGACCCGCATGGGCATAGGTATAACACCCATACCCCGTCGTTGCCGGGGCTCTGGATACGGTTGGCAACGAACACCATTCCACAAACCCTGATCCGGAGAGGGATTGAGAACGAACTCATGCGTTGCCGTCGATGTGTTGGAAAGCATGACGGCTTTTCTTCCGCTTTCGGTTGGAGAGACACCGTCGGACCTGGGATGGTGCCACCACACGATCAGGTATCGTCAGCGTATCGCAGGCGCGTCGCCGTGCTGTTGGCTAGGGGGCCCAAGCGATCCGGGGCATGCGTTGGATCTTCCGCTGCCTGCAACGCCACGACGGCCGTCTGCGCGCTTCATGGCATGGCATCATGATAGCAGCGCAGGTCTTGGCCGGATATGTCACACAGGTGGGATCCGGGGGCACCTCTTCCAGAGCGATCCTCGTGAGATACCGAGTGGGGTGCGTCGCGTCCGGTACTGCGATGGCCGCCCATGAAACCATTGGAGATGTGGGGGGATCTCGATCACGTCGCGACGGCACCGCTATGCCATTCGCGCCCATGGTCATGGTGGGTCTTGCACCCGTCGCTTCCATCAACGATCGTGGTGGCTTTGATCATTCTCAAAAATAGTTGTGCAAAATTGTGTGTTTGAAACCGCCGATTTCAATAAGGCCGTTGATGTAATATGCAACGATCAGATCGCGCCAGCTCGATGCAATCCGACGCGTGTCAAGCGACTCGCCGAGCACCGAGGCGGTCGGCCCGACCTGGGGCATTTCTCGGCCCATGCTATGTGACTGTTGGCCATTAGCGTCGCTTGAAGAGCTGCGACACGCGCTTGCGCAGCACGTGGCAGTCTACGAGACACCACCCACCGAGGAACGTCAGGCACGCCTGGAGGGACGGGCTGACGCGCAGGCCCAGGTGACGGCCGTGCGGATGGAGAGTCCAGAGGACCGTACTCGCTCAGAGCAGTGATTGGCCGCCTGCCATGCCCCGCGTTCGAAGGCAATGCGGCAGCTAACCAGACGTGGTATCAGCATGGTAGGGATGGAACGCCCGTCGGAACAACCACCGCGGGAATTCCAGTAGCTGGGGTATGAGCACTAGGCGCTGCGCGAGGAGATAGGGCACCTCAACGGCTCGCGCGGGGAGCGGTCCTACAGGCGTGGGGGGGGGTATCTCGGCCCTGACATGCGCCGCACCAGGATGATGCACCTTGAGGCGGATGCCCTACCTTGTAGTCGCATCGCCATTCCAAGGATGTGTACCGTCCCCACCACCAAGGCGCGTCCTTGTAGTACCCGAGAGGCGATGGTGCACACCGCTGATCGCGCATCACACACACGGACGCCTGCTCATCCCATCGTTATCCCCCACCGTCAAAATATTCTGTAGTTTTAGGGTTCTCTTTCGGCGAAGGGGCGCCGGTGCCGATGTTCAGCGGCCGCCATGATCGTACGACCTCGAGACCTTCCAGACTAGCGTCAGGCCGGTCATGCACGACAGCCAGCGACCGACCCGCGGGCCGCGTGTGACACACCGGATGCAGAGGCGTTCAGTCCCCTCCCTCCTTCACGGGTTATCTCTCGGGCGGCCAGCTGGAGGAGCAGGGGGGATTCCGGTGCTGCTCCCTGCGGGCCAGGCGGCCTTCACCGCCGCCGCTAAGAGCATGGGACTCCAGCCGTCAAGGCGTCTCAGGCGCAGACCGATCACCCTCTCCCCGCTGCGGGGCGCGGTGCTGCCGGGCTGACAGCCGCTTGGAGGGCCGATAGTGCATGTTGACGCCGCACGCCTCGCAGTAATTCCGCCGCCCCCGTTGTGGCCGCCGGCCGCGGCGCCCGTACAACTCCCCACACCCGTCGCACTGCCAGAAGACCTGCACGCCACAGGCGAGCTGGGCGATGTGGAGCCAGACCACCCGCAGGAATCCCAAGCCGCTGTGCAACATCAGTCGTGGGGGGCGATTACCCCGCCAGGAGAAGCGGACTTGGACCGCCATCGGCCCCATCAAGGAGCCGTTGAGCCACTGCTGGAGGAACGCCTGCTGTCGGGGGACGTCGTAGTCGAGCTGGGCCTCCCGCGCTCCTAAGGCCTACATCTGTTCGCGCGGCACCCGTTCCCAGCGACGCAGTCGCTCTGCGGCGATGATCGCGGCCTTAGCTCGCTTGGCGTACGGACGGAACCAGGCGACTTCTTCCCATGGCTCCCACTGACAGGGATTGTCCGGCCAGCAGATGGCTGTGCCCCCGGACCAGAGGCAGATACGCCCATGCCGGGGATTGCGGCAGAGCCACAACGAACCCCAGCGACACACAAAGCGTCGGACGGCCCGGACCGCCGCCGCATCGGTCTCATATCGGGCGAGGACAACGAACGCATCCACCAAGCCTTCAGTCTGGTCCACCGCCAGCCACCCCATCTCGCCTAACCCCCTCAACTCGATCTCGGCCACAGAGCGCGGCCAGTCCGGGGGAACGGGATAGACCACGTGCAGGGACGTTCCCTCAGGCTGGATCACGTGCGATCGCAGTGACTGCATCTCGAGCGACGGTGGGATAACGATCGCGTCCGCGACGCCCACGGGTCTGGAGTATTGGACGTACGTGTCGATCGTCCCATGTTGGGTGCCGGTTGAGGCGGCCACGTCCGCCAACGTGCAGCTCGTTCAGGGTGCCCTCTCAGCGCAAAGGGGGCACATATACCTATGACCATCGGGGCTGTATCGTAGACGATGGTCACCGAACCATCCCCACTGCCGCAATCGTCCCAATCCAACCTGCGCTCGATCTGCCATTGTGCGCTTTGCTCATCGCGCATCGCCAGGATGAAAGAGTGCTCATGCCGTCGCCACTCCCCACCGTCAAACACTCTGGCATCTGGTGCTCTCACTGGCGCATCAGGGAGCCGAAGCCCATGGCAGGCATGGGTCAGCGGCGTGCTGCAGGTGGGAGGGCGTGTCACCGCTGCGTCCAACGACGGCACTGAGATGCCCTCACAAATGATGTGCGATACCTGGGAACACGGTGGCCTGGACAGGCAACCAACCACGTGGCCTGCAAGCCGTCACCGACATCCCGTTCCTTGTCAACTCCATGCCAAGCGTGTACCTTGAGAGATATGCCTAGAACGTTCCTACGTGACATCACCCTCCATCCGCGCGGACCGCATGGAGACCCGGCGTGCGGTCCCACTCGCGGGTGATCTGATGAGGAGCCTCATGATGCACATCTGGGTGGATGCCGATGCGTGTCCCAAGGTCATCAAGGACCTGCTCTATCGGGCCGCCGACCGGTGGGGGATCGCGCTGACACTGGTCGCGAATCAACCGCTCCGCATCCCCCCGTCGCCCCATATTCAGGTGCTCCAGGTGCCAGCCGGGTTTGACATCGCGGATCACACCATCGTCCAGCACGTCCAAGCGGGCGACCTGGTCGTGACGGCGGACATCCCACTCGCCGCTCAGGTAATTGCCAAAGGCGGCCAGGCGCTGAATCCTCGAGGCACCTGGTATACCCGAGAGAACATTTACGAATATCTGACGATGCGCCATGTCCTGGACGAGCTACGCCAGAGCGGCGTGCACACGGGGGGGCCGGCGCCTTTTAGCCAGAGAGACCGTCACGCGTTTGCCAATCACTTGCATCAGGTGTTGACGCACGACGGGAAGACCGGATCGGGCCCAACGGGTGAAGATCGGGACCCACGCCGCCCATGAGCGGACCCATCACGCCCCTGCAGCCGAGCTGATCGTCAAGGCACCAGGCGCGGTGGGCGCACATGCGCGAGAGGGCGGGGGCCGGCAAGACCATCCAACCGCGGTACCGGTGGTAGCTGTGCGTGCGCTGACCGAGATCACGGACCTGGCAGGTGATGCGCCCGCCAAATCTGACCTGCACCAGAGCGGTCATGGCACGCCTCGCGGATGACGCATCGCCAGGATGAACAGGTTCTGATGATCACACAAAGACCCACCGTCACAAAATTCTGGCACCTGGCGCCATTGCTGTCGCCCAGGGGGGCACGAGACCGAATCGTCATCGAACGCGACGAATAGCGGCCAACTCTTGCCGATCGATCCGGTGATCGGCCCAATTCTCATCGAAGCCTCCGGAATTTCCCTTGACTTGTGGCGGGGTCTAGAGTACTGACAAGCGAGATTTTCCCACGCCTGCCGCACGTATCACACATGACCAAAGTCGGCCGACGCGCACTACTGGGGAGGGGGCCGATGCGCTGCCCGCGTTGTGAGTTTGACAATCCGCCTGGGATGAAGTTTTGCGGGCAGGGTGCCACGCCACTCACTGGTCCGTGTCCGATATCCGGCTTTGCCAACCCCCCAGTTTAAATTTTTCGTCGACTGTGGCGCCTCCATCGGATCAGCGTCGCGTATCGCAAGCCCTCCCACGATGGCCTCCCAGCCCTAGTTCCCCAGCCGGGACACGCCCGCTCATCCCTGCGGAAACATTCCTCACGTCGAAAAACAGCTCTGCAAGGCAAACGTATGCGGCTCGCCGTGCGGTTCGCCGACCCCAAAGGGGCCAGCGAGCAGTTGACCGATGCCAAGGAGGCGCGGCAGCTCCAGGCCTCCACCTAGACGCGGTTATGGACGCGGTGCACGACGACGCAGAGAAGGAGAGCCCCGTATGCCGCACGTGACCAGCATCGCCAATCAGGCGGTCTTCGACCTCCCCTGGCTCGTGGCCCAGCAGGAGGGGCTGTTCGCTCGGGAAGGGATCGAGGTGGTCTTCCTCCCCCAAACCCCCTGGGATGCGCAGCGCCCGCCGGAGACCGACCCCGGGCAGGTCCCGCCCTTCTGACAGTATACGCCCTTCGAAGCGCAGGACGCGGTCGCGTTCAATGCCTGCGAATGGCGGCAAGTGCGGCGTGCGCAGGCCAGCTCCATTGGCGGCCGGATTGTCACGCTGCGGCCAGCCATCGTGTCCCAGGCCATTGTCGTCCGACCTGAGTCGCCGATCACGCACGTGCAGGCGTTGCGGCATACGCCTATCGCCGTGAATTTTCATGCCGGCTCGCATTATCTGACGCTGCAGCTGCTGGAAGGCTTTTTGGAGCGCGAGGCGATTCAGGTTGTGCATGTGGGCCAGGCGCCTGGGCGCTACAGAGCCATGTGGGAGGGACGGGTTGAGGCCACCACCGTTATGGAGCCCTACATTGCACTGGCCGAGAAACAGGGCTGTCACATCCTCGCGGAAGCGGTGTACGTCGGGGCTGAACTCCTGGCCCCCACCCTGGACACGGAGACCGCCAATAGGCGGTTGAACCGGAGGTCAGCCGACCCCTTCAGTAATCATGATGTCTAGGCCGACCCTCCCATCTGGCGTCGGCGGTGTGGCTTTGTTAGGCTGGCGCGCTTTTTCGCCTTCAGAGGCTCAGCACGAGGTCTCCTGTGAAACATGACTGGGGGAGTCAATGATGCCGGAGCGTCATGGCGCTAATCCCCTCATGCGCCCATCATCACTTGGCCGCGAGCCCACGCCGCTGCGTGTCCTTGAGTATTGGCGCACCAGTCTTGCTGATGCCGAGCGGCAAGCAGTCGCTGGGGAAAAACTTCGCGTTGCCTCGACTATCCCGACACAGATGCTTCGTCGCGGACAGATTACGAACAGGGATCTGGTGGATAGGCTCTTCCGTGCGTACGCCGACGCTCCGGGAGAGCCCGCGGGCACCAACCGAGTAGATGCGACAGCCCCACCTGTACAATTATCATCCGCAACAGATCAAGAAGCGCTATGCCCGGTTCTGCTCTGCGTCGTGCGCGCATCTCCCCGAATCAAAAGCGGCAAGAGAACGCAGACCCCCTTACGCTACGTCGCCCCGTTATGGATCCCGGCCATTCTTTCACGCAGCGGCAGGCTCACCTAGCCCGAAGGTGCGGCGCCGTGGCTTTCACGGGACCTATTGGAGCCCATACCGCCCAGAAGAAATCAGATCATGCTCGGGAGGACCGAGAACCTGGACGAGTTCCTTTCGAACAACGAGGTGCCCGAGACTGGGGAGGGCTGGACCGCATATTGGGCATACGCCAATGCGATGCTTTCCCATGTTGCGCGGGATGCGGGTTGGTCCTACGCAGACGTGTCCGTGGATGACGCGGCGAAGAATGAGACAGTGGGCCGCGGGTTTGATCTGGTGGCGGCCGGCCTCGATCCCCATCGTCTGTACCAGACCGATCGCGGCTCATTTGTGCTCGCCGACACCCGAATCCAGGGGGCGAGCACGCATATTTTGAAGCTCTACGATCATCTGCGTACGAGGAGAACCGTCCCAGCTTTGCTTGATCTGTTTAGACACCTCGACAGTTGCCCACGGTGCCCAACGCTTTCACCCGTAGAGCAGCAAGCGAATGCGGCGCGTCACCTCGGACAGATGGGTGATGCGTTTAAGCCTGCGCCATCTCAGCGCCAGGCGCTCCACCATTTTCTAGCGATTGGGCTAGACGAAATACTCGCTGTCAACGGCCCACCAGGTACGGGGAAGACGACGCTGTTGCAAAGCATCGTGGCCACGCTCTTCATTGAAGGCGCACTGAATGGAACGGACCCAACGATTTCAGTATAGATCCTCGCCACCTCCGTTGGCGGAGGGCGTGGTCAGAGCCACGACGGCGCTCGACCGTGCCGTCGGCGTCGAGCCCCCATGGATGAGCCACGCGTAATCGGCATCTTCAGGAGCATCCAAGCCATGCCAATAGCAGAGGTGCTGTCCACAAAGGTACTTCAGAGCTATCGCATCTTTGCGATCGTCGAGCAAGAACTGCGGTTGCCGTCCGGTCGGACGGTAGTCCGCCAGTTGGTGCACCACCCCGGCGCGGTCGTGATCATGCCCCAGTTAGAAGACGGCCGTCTGCTCTTGATCGCACAGTATCGGTTTGCCCTTGGGGAGACGTTGCTGGAATTTCCGGCGGGTACCCTCGAGCCGGGGGAAGCGCCACTGGAGTGCGCCAGGCGCGAGCTCATCGAAGAGACGGGGTACCGGGCGGAGCACTGGCGTGCGCTGGGGATTACCTACCCCTCGCCAGGCTACTGTGATGAACAGCAACATCTGTTTATGGCCACTGGTCTGGTGCCCGAGCATGCCACAGGGGATGAAGACGAGATCATCGAGGTGAAGGGGCTGACGGTGCAGGAGGTCGAGCGGTCCATCGCCGATGGGAGGTTGGTCGATGCGAAGTCGATCGCCGCCTATGCCCGAGCCAAGCTGCAGGGAGTGCTCCCCGGGATGTCGGCCTAAACCCGTGGGGTGGGCTCCTGTGCCGAGACTGGGACGCACTCATCGGTCGCTGATCGGCTATTGGCGTGATCCGGCTCATGCCATATGGTCTGGGGGCTCCAGCGTCAAAAATTCTCCCCAACGTGCGTTCCCGGAGGATGATGACCTGTGAACCGCCGCATCGTTGGGAGGAGCTGTGTCACACAGCACCGCCGTAGGGCACCAACGCGCAGCGATGGGCGCCCACCGTGCTGGAGCAGGTGACCCGAACCTCGCCTGGTGTATGCCTGCTGCGCGGGTTGCGACACGTGTCCATCTTCCCCCATTCTACCGGGTGTGCAGATCTACACGCCACTGTGTACGATCACACAACGGCTCTCTCGCCTACGGTTGGCCATGTCTTCACGCCGAGAACCCCACTCCACCCGTGCGCGACGGCGTCCTTTCGTATCGATCGCCGCCATGTCTGAGTTCAGCTGACGGCGCTCGATTGATCAGTCATCTTCGAAGCTTGCCATCGTCTGTCGCCTTCGGCATCGCTTTTGCTGAACCCCGGAGCACAGCCCAGCATCTGCTGAGGTACTGGGCCTACGCCCTCCTCACCGCACCGTCACGCGTGGGGACGGGCTCCTGAGGGAGGGTCACGGAGGAGAGGCCCGATGCAAGTGTACCGACGGTTCCTGACGTGATGTGCGTGCCAGACGTCGGCACCAGCGTCTCGAAGCTTGCGAGCGGAAGCTCTATACCTGCGTGCGCGCTGAGCAGGTACACGCCCCGCTATCTCGCCAGTGCTCCTGGCACGGGGGAACCGACGTCCGACCCCCTGGCGTGGTGTCCCCCGAAAGGCTCGCCCGCCCCGCATCCGAGTGGCCGGCTACGGCTCGCCACCTGGAACCTGGAGAACCTCCACGCCCAGGATGGCCAATCGACCTATACCGGGGCAGACCTGTCGGTGAAGAGCACGGTCACGGATTACGACCGCATCCGGTGCTACGTGCGGCTTTTTGACCCAGATATCCTCGCGGTCCAGGAGGTTGATGGCGAGGCGGCCCTCAGCCGGGTGGTGGATACCGAGGTCTATGATGTGCACGCGGACGATCGTCCCAAAGGCACGCTGAACGGCCAGCAGAATACCGGCTTCGCGATCAAGCGCGGGCTCACGGTCGTGCGCCAGCCGGATGTCCAGGCGCTAGATATCCGCGGCGACGGCAGCCTGCGCTATGGCACCCGGATCGATCTCACGCACAATGGCCAGACGCTTCAGCTGATGTCGGTGCACCTCAAGAGTGGGTGTTTCGAGAGCGCTTCAACCAGCTCGGCCTGTGAAACGCTGCTGGCGCAGGTGCCCGTCCTGGAGGCCTGGATCGATGCGGCAGCCGAGGGCCCAACGCCCTTCATCGTGCCGGGCGACTTCAACCGCCGGCTCACCCAGCCGGGCGATCGGGTCTGGGCCGACATCGACGATGGCGGACCCGCCAACGCCGATCTCACGACGCTCACGCAAGACATGCCCGTGAGCTGCCGGGATAATACGTTCACCGAGTTCATCGACCACATCGTCGTCGACCGGCGAGTGGTGCCCTGGGTCGATCGCACCTCGTTCCGCCAGATCACCTATCGGCAAGCTGACAAAGCCGTCTGGGAAAAGCTCTCCGACCACTGTCCGGTACTCGTCGAGCTGTGGACCCGGTGATGATGGGGGCGCGAGCAAAGACGAGAGGGGCTGCTGATCGCGAACCACTCGACCCACTGGTATGACGGCCTGCACATGCTCGTAGTCGCCGTGGTCGCCAGCGCGAATCAACTCGATCAGGGGCCGCGGGGAGAGGCTTTATAGACAGGAATGCAAGGTGGTCGCATGGCTCTGAGCATTGCGCCAGGATGCCGGGGCCGCCTGAACTTGCGACATCTCTAGTTCCCTTGTCCCGGTCCGCCTCCTGTGTCGATCTACGCATGGTGGTCAGGACTGAACACCTCTCCGTCCAAGCGGCTTTGGCGGGGATCTGCCCCACCCTTTGCCACCGCGTCAGCCCTCACCTGTGTGTACATCTACGCACTTAGGCGATCCCACCTCGGTCCATGCCACCACCACGCCGCGCGATTGTTCAAGGATGACGGACGAGGGGGCGAAGTGGAATCGCTCTTGCACTGATGCGGCATCGGCTGAACATCCTCGGGGTGGCTCGACGTCCAGCGCGCGTCATCGTCTCTGCCATCCTGCCCGGCAGAAAAGGATGATCACCGCACGGGGGACGGGCTGACGCGAGCGGAAGTATGGCTGTCGCGCTCAGGCGACGATTGTGTGGCACACCCGGGCCCAAATGTGGGCAAAGGGGCGAGCGCCTCAGATGCACCGGCGCGCCGAGGTCTAAGGGGAAAGCGCACTCTGCGGCGAGAATGGGTGGCGATCACGTCGGGTGAGACGACAACGGCGCTGCTCACCATGGGCATATTGTCCACCGCACTGTACGCCCGCGATTACAATGAGACGAAGAACCTGGGGGGCACCAAGAGTACCGCGCGCACGCCCGAGCAGACCGAGGCGGTGAAGTTCTGGACCCAAGCCAATCTCGGCCCCTCGTGGCAAGCGGCCGCGCGCCAACTCTCGGCAGCGAAGGGACTCACCCTCGCCGAGAATGCACGCCTATTCGCGCTGCTCAACATGGGTGTTGCCAACACCTTCATCAACGACTGGGATGCGAAATTCACCTATCACTTCTGGCGGCCGGTCACCGCGATTCGCAACGGCGACATGGACAGCAACGACGCCACCGAGCGCGATCCCAGTTGGACCTCGTTCAACGCGACACCGATGCACCCGGAATACCCGCCGCAGGCGGCCATCGGTGCCGGGGTGGTGGTCAGCGTGCTGGAATCGGTGTTTGGGCCCCAAGCAGTCATCCCCTTCATTGCGACCGATGTCATGGATCCGAAGCTGACGCGGCAGTTCAACAGCATCGCGCAGATGGCCGACGAGCACAAAAATGTGCGCATCTGGGGCGGTATCCACTTCAGAAATTCGCTGGACGTCGGCGAGGACATGGGCCGGAAGATCGCCGTCTACTTGATCGACCACTCACTGACGCCAGCGCGTTAACGGAGCCGCGAGCGCGGTTCCCATGCCGGCCGCATGATCCCTCGCGGGTGTGATGGTGACAACCGAGGTCGAGAACGCCGACGCCACGGGGGCTCGTGTCGAGGTCGGCGAACGTGCAGTCGTGCTCTCCCGGCGACCCGTCAAAAAGTAACCGCAGGATGCTTGCCTTACCCTGGCCTTGTCGGCCACGCCGGCATGCATCGATGAGTCTGGAGTCGATGATGTTACACGAGGCGATCCCCACGTCACTGCGTCATCCGGCCGCCCGGCACACGCTGGAATGGAAACTCCATTGGCTGTTCCGCCTCGCGCTCTGCGGCGAGTTTGTCGGTCATGGCGTGTTTGGCGTCATGACCAAACAGGCCTGGGTACCCTATTTTACGCTCTTTGGCTTCCCCGAGGCCTGGGCTTGGACGCTCATGCCGGTGGTCGGGAGCGTGGATATCACCTTGGGGGTGCTGGCGCTCATCGCCCCGACGCGTGCCGGGCTCCTGTATATGGCCTGGTGGGGACTGGTCACCGCGTCGCTCCGGCTGCTCGCGGGCGAAGGGGGATGGGAGTTTCTGGAGCGGTCCTATAACTTTGGTGTGCCCTTCCTGATGCTCTGGGTGCATGGCTGGGATACGCATATCAGATCCTGGTTTACCGTCATCACTGAGATCCCACGCGTCACTGTGGCCCGAGCGCAAACGACCCAGTGGGGGCTGCGCGGCATCATGGCCGGCATGCTCATCGGCCACGGTGCCTTTGGGCTGGTGATGGGCAAACCCACGCTCCTCCCATTGTACGACGCGGCGGGCTTCGGCGCTTTTGGCGTCCCCCTCCCCAGCGTGAGTGCGGCCATTGGCGCGTTTGAGATGCTCCTGGGGCTCCTCTGTTTGGAGGTGCAGGTCGCGACCTTTTTCCTCTTCGTGTGCATATGGAAGTTGGGGACGGAGTTGCTCTACGTCCCCGCGCAGACCTATGGCGCGTGGTGGGAAGTGCTGGAGCGCGGCAGTAGCTATGCGGCCCCCCTGTTGTGGATCGGGATGCAGCAGGTGCTCACCACCTATGGGATCCCCGCCCAGGGGCTGATCCCCCGCCGTTGCCTGCGTGCGCTCGGCCGAGCGGCGCGTCATGCGGAGGTGCGCCTCCCGTCATAATGGCCGCCACAGCGCTGGGCGGCTGGTCCGCTAGGAATGTGCCCTCGACCGATCGCCCGACTCTCACGATCTGGTGTGGTGGAGATCACGCAGGTCCTCTGTGACGACATTGCAGAGGGCTATGCCGGGGGCCATCAGCTTCCCCCTGTCGTGAGCCGTCACGAATCGCGACATCCTCCTGCGCGAGGACATTCACCTCCCTTGACCTCCGCGCCAGGAGAGCGGGGCGTAGCGGAAGCTGCGACACCCCCACCCTGCCGCGAGCATGCGGGTCACCTGTTCGGCGTTGACAGGGCCAAACGGCTTCCATACAATCGCGCCCCCCGACCGTGATTGAGCGGTATCTTGCGGCTATGATACAGGAGGTCCCCCATGCCTCGCGATCGTCCCCATCATTTCCGCATCACTCCTGTCCTGATGCGCCTCGCAACACCAAGCTATTTTCTCCTGAGGCCGCAAATCCTCACACCCATCTATGCCTTCCCACGGGCACGATGGGCGACGCCTCGCACCGCGTTGCCGAAGGCATTCCAGACCGCAGGTATCGTGCTGGCTCCAGGTCGTGGCCGCCGTCGGCCGTGCTGCCGAATAGGGGGCGCATAACATCCTGCCACATAACATCCGGATTCAGGCCATTACGCGGCAATACTCCCGTCTAAGCCGACCCTATGGGAGGTTATCTTGACATCCCCAGCAAGACTGTCGGGAAGGTTATGTGGACAGATTTCCACATAATCAAGAGTTCGGCCACTCGTTAGACCATTCGTCAACACCGGTCAGAGGGAGACGCTGCTTGACGTACGACTGAGCGGCCGGCAGTATGGAAGCATGCAGAGGCATCTGCCACAGGAGGACACAGACATGCCTGAGCAGGTCGAGGCGGTGGTCATTGGCGGCGGACAGGCTGGGCTGGCCATCAGCGACTCTCTGACCCAACAGGGCCGTCCGCACGTGGTGCTGGAACAGGCCCCGCAGATCGCACCTGCCTGGCGGCACGGGCGGTGGGACTCCTTCACGCTCCTGACCCCCAACTGGACGGTGCGGTTGCCGGGCTTCCCATATCAGGGGGGCGATCGGGACGGGTTCATGCCCCGGGCGGACGTG
The DNA here is from genome assembly GCA_046727435.1 of bacterium. GTDB lineage: Bacteria > Tectomicrobia > Entotheonellia > J063 > CAVPRW01 > CAVPRW01. Next base: position 14,533 of record JBKPCR010000226.1, read on the forward strand.
GTGCGCCACCTGGAGCAGTATGCGGCCAGCTTCCAGGCCCCAGTGCGCTGCGGGGTGCAGGTCACGGCTGTCGATCCGGCGCGGAACGGACAAGGCTACTGCTTGGCCACCGCGGATGGCGCCACCTACGCGGCGGCTACCGTCGTCGTCGCCACAGGCTCGTTTCAGTTCCCCAAGCCCTCGCCCTTTAGTAGCGCCTTGCCCCCGGAAATCACGCAGCTGCACTCCAGCCACTACCGGAATCCCAGTACCCTACCGCCTGGGGCGGTGCTGCTGGTCGGCAGCGCCGATTCCGGCGGCCAGATCAGGGTATTAAAGGATTTTTTCACGAGTGATGTACCAAGTGGTGAAGAAGTGGTGAACCCCGATGTTTCAAGACGTTGAGATAGACCGATGCATTGGAGGGCGTGCGATCCTGCCCACACCGACAGAGGATACGGATCCATT
>JBKPCR010000227.1:0-5485 GCA_046727435.1 bacterium
GCTGCATCGGCGCGTGGTTGGCCAGGATGAGGCCATTAAGGCCATCGGTCGAGCGATCCGTCGCAGTCGTTCAGGTCTCAAGGATGCCAATCGCCCGGTTGGGACGTTCATCTTCCTGGGGCCCACGGGCGTCGGCAAGACTGAACTGGCGCGGGCGCTGGCGGAATTCCTGTTCGGCGATGAAGACGCGTTGATCCGCATTGATATGTCCGAGTACATGGAGCGCTTCGCGGTGTCGCGCTTAGTCGGCGCCCCTCCAGGATATATCGGCTATGATGAGGGCGGCCAGCTCACCGAGCGGGTGCGTCGCCGACCCTACTCGGTGGTACTCTTCGATGAGATCGAAAAGGCCCATCCCGATGTCTTCCACATCCTATTGCAAGTGATGGACGATGGTCGATTGACTGACAGCTATGGACGCTCCATCGACTTCAAAAACGTCATCCTGATCATGACCTCTAATATGGGCGGTCGTACCATCGAAAAACAAACGGCCCTTGGCTTCCAGCGCGATAGCGAGTCGAGCGCCATGGAGAAAATGCGGGAGAACATCAAGCAGGAGCTGAAGCGGGTGTTCAACCCCGAGTTCCTGAACCGCATCGATGAGTCTCTGATGTTCCATCCGTTGAGCCTCGATCACATCGTGCAGATCGTCGACATCCAGGTCGAGCGCCTCAATAAGCAATTGATCGAGAAGGGACTGACGATCGAGGTCGATGAGGAGGCCAAGCACTGGCTGGCCGAGAAGGGCTACGACCCCGCCTTTGGGGCGCGGCCGCTGAAGCGCGTCATTCAAAAATACATCGAAGATCCCCTGTCTGAGGAAGTCGTGCGCGGGCGCTTCAAGGAGGGAGGCATCGTGGAAGTGAGGCGCAGTGGGGAGGAGTTGGCGTTCTCGCTGAAGAAGGATATGGTAGAAAGCGCCGCTCAATGATCGGGTTTGACCCCGCTGTTCCTGCTGCGACCCCTCGCAGCCTTGGTCGGTTGATCCTCCTCTGCATCGCGTGCCTGGCTGTTCAGGTGTGCTATGGAGGGGAGGCACCGACTCCCCGAATTCGCTCCATTGAGATCAAGGGTAATCAGAAAGTCGAGACCTCGACCATCCAGTTCTACATCCGTAACAGAGTTGGTGATGAGTTCTCCGTGGCTCGCATTCGCGAGGACATCCTGCGCATCTACCGCTTGGGATTCTTCAAGGATGTCCAGGTCGATGTCGAGGAATTCGAGGGTGGACTCAAGGTCACCTTTATCGTCGTGGAAGAGCCGTTTGTCCGTGACATTACCATCGTGGGCGCGCAGGCGATCAAGCGCGAGGAGATCGAGGGCAAGCTGGCGCTCAAAGCCAACTCGGTTCTCAACCGCAACCAGGTCCGCGATAGCCTAGATAAAATCAAACAGTTGTACCAGGAAAAAGGCTATTACTTTGCCGAGGCCGAAGCCGTCTACACCGATACTGGCCCCGAAGAGATCGACCTGACCATCCGCATCACCGAAGGGGAAAAAATCCTCATCAAACGCATCACGTTTGTCGGCAACCGGGCGATTGAGCCGTGGGAGCTGAAGAATGTGATGGAGACGAAAGAGGCGACCCTCATCTCCTTCATCACCGGCACGGGTGTGTATCAGCGGGAAACCCTGCGCAACGACCTTCGTCGCCTCGAGGCATTCTACCAAACACGCGGCTTCCTGCGGGTGGAGGTCAGTGAACCCGATGTCCGGGTTGACCCAAAGGCCAAAGGGATTTTCATTACCATTACCGTGAAAGAGCAGGACCAATACCGCGTCGGCCGCCTGCAGGTGGAGGGAGACGATCTCTTTAGTACAGCAGAGCTGAAAGGCTTAATGCGGCTGCAGGAGGGGGAAATTTTTGATCGTTCCCAGCTGGCGAATGACGTCTTAAAGGTCAGCGATCGCTATACCGAGCGTGGGTATGCTTTTGCCGATGTCGTGCCGCTGACGAACATCGACCAGGAGAAGCGTCTGGTCAATATCGACGTGCGCATCGATCGGGGGCCACAAGTGCGTGTCGGCCGCGTCCTAATCGTCGGTAACGAGATCACGCGCGATAAAGTTATCCGCCGCGAAATCCGCCTCAGTGAGGGGGACCTCTTCGATAGCACCAAACTGCGACGCAGCCGGCAACGTCTTGGGAATCTAGGCTTTTTCGAAGAGATTAAGCTGGATACACGTCGGCGCCCAGAGGAAGATCTCGTCGACCTGGAAGTACGGGTGAAAGAGCAGCCGACTGGGGCCTTTACCGCTGGAGCCGGCTACAGCTCTACGCAGTCCGTGATCGGGACCGCTTCTATTCGGCAGAATAACCTCTTTGGCCGTGGCCAACGATTGTCGTTAACGGCCGCCTTGAGCAGTATCAGCGCCGATTTCACGCTGAGTTTCACGGAGCCTTACTTCCTGGACAGTCAGTACACCCTGGGACTGGAAGCCTATAATCGAAGCTTCGACTATGATACCTTCGACTCCCAGGAGACCGGTGCCGGATTGCGCTTCAGCCGCCCTATCGGCGAGTATCTGCGCATAGGCGTGGGCTACCGCTATGAGGATATCGACATCACCAATGTCTCGGATGATGCATCCCAGCGCATCAAGGACTTGGCGGGACGCAGCACGAGCAGCGTCATTACCCCCTCGCTGACCTGGGATACGCGCGATAATGCGCAGAACCCGAGTCGTGGGTTCTACAACTTGTTGTCGGTGGATTTTGCTGGGGGCCCCCTGGGCGCAGAGAACCAGTTTTATAAGACGGTTGGCGAGACCAACTGGTACTACCCGCTGATCAGCGATGTGGTCCTGTCATTGCGAGGGCGCCTGGGATTTGCTGAGGGCTACGGTGGCCAGGAGCTCCCGCTCTATGAGCGTTTCTTTGTCGGTACCCAGGCAGTGACGATCCGCGGCTACAGGCTCGACGAGGTAGGGCCGAAAGATATCAACGGCGATCCCATTGGAGGAAATTCCATGATCCTGTTGAGCGGCCAACTGCGCTTCCCCGTCACACAAGGCCTGAGTCTGATCGGCTTCATCGACACGGGCAATCTCTACGACAAGGGCCAGTTCGATCCGACGCGGTTACGCACAGGGATAGGCGCGGGCATTCGGTACGTGACGCCCCTTGGGCCACTGGCGCTCGACTATGGCTTCAAGCTCGATCGTAAGCCTGGGGACAAATCGGGGGCGATTCACTTCAACGTCGGCTCCCTCTTCTAAGCTGGTAGTCTGACTCAGGCTCGGCTACAATAGCGCCTGAGGGCCCAAACCCTCCTGAGGCCCGCTCCCCCAGAACTGTGGGCACAGGAGGTTTTTTCGTTTCCGCCACAGGTCTGTGATCATTCCGGTTCTTTCCCGCATCAGGCTGTGCAAATGAAGGGGTGTCGCCGCCAAGAGCTGCGAGCGATGGCGGTGGGAGGACATCTGGCCCTCTGAGTGGGGAAGTAGCGCAACCTGTCCAGAGGTGCGAAACCTTTCGTGTTGGGATAGGGAGAGATGAAGGTGGGGGTGAAGAGATTTGCTCCGATGCGTATCTTGCTCTACGCCAGCTTCGTGTGGATGGTCCTTCACGCGATACTTGGCCATGCCTGGGCTGGGCAAGCGTCACCGTCAGCCTTGAAAGTGGGGATCGTCGATTTGGACCGGGCGCTAAAAGAATCGGCGTCCGGAAAGCAAGCCCTGTCGACGCTGAAGCAATTTCGCGATAAGGTCGTCAAAGAGATCAACGACAAGAAACGGCAGAAGGATGCGAAGGAAGGAACGCTGCGCGACCTGCAAACAGAATTGACCAGTCAGAGCATGGTCCTCAGTGATTCCGCCAAGCGCGATAAGGAAGAGAGCTATCGCCGGCAAGTCCGTGATCTGCGAAAATTTATCGAAGACTCAAATCGCTTCATCGAGGAATCCGAGCGCGATCTGCGCGAGCGTGAGGCTGAGCTCACCTCGCGTATGTTGCGCGACCTGCTCAAAATCGTCCAAGATGTGGGGCGAGAGGAGAGCTTTACAATCATCTTTGAGCGCAATGACCGTGTGCTGCTTTTCGTGGCTGAACCCTTCGATTTGACTGAGAAAATCATCAAACGGTTCGATACGGTGAAGCGGTAGTGGTGGAGCGACATCGGAATCAACGACTATGAGCATACCAGCTGAACATACGTTAGGGGAACTGGCTGCACTGGTCGGTGGCAGCGTCGAGGGCGATCCGGCGCTGGTCATCACCGGGGTCGCCGGCCTTCAGGAGGCACAACCGGGCGAGATCACGTTCGTCACGCAACAGAAATATCTGCGCGCGCTCAAGACCGCCAAGGCGTCGGCGGTCATCCTGGATCGGATGATGCCGGCCGACCGGCCAGCGATTCGTGTAGACCAGCCATATCGCGCTTTTGCCACCCTATTGATCTGCTTTTACCCGCGCCCACGCCCACAAGCGGGCACCAGGGCACCCGTGGCCATAGGCGAACGTGTCCGCCTCGGCCAGGAGATCACGTTGCTGCCGTTCGTAACGCTGAGCGATGATGTGACTATCGGCGACCGCGTCGTGCTATATCCCGGTGTGTTTGTCGGTCCAGGCTCGTCGATCGGCGATGATACAGTGTTATACGCCAACGTGACCATCTACGATCAGGTGACCATCGGCCGGCAGGTGATCATCCACGCAGGAGCAGTGATCGGAGCCGACGGGTTTGGCTATGTGTCAGGCCCGGATGGCCATCATCATAAAATCCCGCAAGTCGGCGGGGTGCGAGTTGAAGACGATGTGGAAATTGGCGCCAATGTCTGTATTGACCGAGCGACCTTGGGGGAGACACTGATCCGCCGTGGCACGAAGATCGATAACCTGGTCCACATCGCCCATAACGTCGAGGTGGGTGAGGATAACCTGCTCCTAGCACAGGTCGGCCTCTCCGGCAGCTGCCACCTCGGCACGCATGTGACGCTGGCGGGTCAGGTCGGGGTGATCGACCACGTGCACATCGGCGATCACGCCACGGTCATCGCGCAGGCCGGCATCGCCCAAGATGTCGAGCCGCAGGCCATCATGGCCGGCAGCGTTGCCATGCCGCACCCTGTTTGGCGCCGTGTCCAGGCCGCCACCCCGCGATTGCCAGAGTTGTTGCGGACCGTTGCCGCACTGGAGCGACGCATTGCCGCACTCGAAGCCGACCACACACGTGCAGTGAACGAGACCGAGCATGGATGATGCCGTGCAAGCCCCCATACCCTCACCACCGTCTCTGATCATGGATTGCCTGGCAATCCAGACCTATCTCCCTCACCGTGATCCGTTTCTGTTCGTGGACCGGATCATCGAGCTCGAACCGTACAAGCGCGCCGTTGGCCTCAAGAACGTCACCTATAATGAGCCATTTTTCAGGGGGCATTTTCCTGAGCGGCCTGTCATGCCGGGGGTACTGATCCTCGAGGCCATGGCTCAGGTGGCAGGGGTGCTGGCGTTCTATTCGATGGGTGGGCGTCGCGACCA
>JBKPCR010000228.1:0-6735 GCA_046727435.1 bacterium
AAATGCAATCTCTGCAATGGCCAGCCCGCTTGTGCAGAGGCCTGTCCCACGGCAGCGATCGAGTACGTTGAGGTGGAGACGGCGGATTGGCTCGGCGATTTTGCAGCGCAGCGTGCCCAAACCGACCTGGTTGGACTTGGCGCGGGGCGATAGGGGGTTGTATGGCGTCGAAACGACATGTCATTGTGGGAGGGGGCACCGCTGGGTTGAACGCCATCACGACTATCCGGGAGATCGATCATGGTGCCTCGGAGATCGTCCTGGTATCGGTGGAACGGCCATACTCGCGGATGGTACTGCCCTACTATCTGGCGCGCGACATCACGGAATCGCACGTGTTTACGGCCAATCCCTCGCGGCTGGCGCAGTTGAAAGTGACACCTCACCTGGGCCGCTACGCTACGAGCCTCGACACCAAGGCTCAGCAGCTGACCCTGGACAACGGGACGGTCCTCGAGTACGACGACCTGCTCATCGCCACTGGCTCCTCAGCCGTGCGCGCTCCCGTTCCCGGAGCCGATGGCGTAGGGGTCCATAGCTTCTGGACGCTGGATCAGGCACGCCCTGTCCTCAGCGGCATCGCCGCAGGAACACAGGTGGTGATGGTAGGAGCAGGGTTCATCGCCTTTACCATTCTTAACAGCATCCTCAAATTAGGGGCAAAACTGAGCATCGTCGAGATTGCGCCGCAAATCCTGCCGCGCATGATCGATCGCACCGGAGCGGAGATCGTCGAGGGCTGGTTGAAGCGCCATGGTGTGGAGGTCCGAACCAGTGCGCAGTTGCAGGGCATCGATGATGTGAACGATCGTAAACGCCTACGCTTCCAGGAGTCCGGCGAGTTGGAGGCCGACCTGGTGATCATGGCCACGGGGATTCGTACGAATCTCGACTGGCTGGCTGGCGCTGGAATTGAGGTCAATCGCGGTGTGGTCGTTGATGATCATCTCCGGTCGAGCGTCCCCAATGTCTATGCCGCGGGGGATGTCGCCGAAGGACGTGATTTCGTGACTGGAGAACGCGCCGTCCACGCCATCGAGCCCACAGCTATGGAGCACGGCAGGATCGTCGGTGCCAATATGGCTGGGCAACCGCTGGCCTATCGCGGCAGCTTGCTGATGAACATCGTCGATGTGGCAGACCTCGAGATCGCCAGTTTCGGTGCCTGGGATCATGCGAGCGCCGAAGTATCGAGTGCGGTGAAACCCGACCAGCCGGCATATCGCAAGCTCTTGTGGCAGGGAGATCGCCTCATCGGCGCGATTATCCTTGGTATCTCCACGGACATCTGGACTACCAATGACGTCGGCATGCTGAAGGGGCTGGTGCAATCCGGCTCCGGATTGGGGCCGTGGAAAGAGTACCTGCGCCGCAATCCATTTGACATCAAGAAGGCATTTCTCGCCTCGCGCACCACGGCGCAGCTTCTGCCGCAAAAGATCCTGGCTCGTCCGTCAATCCCGGCGGGTCGTGTCTCGGTTTAAGGGAGCCTACACAGGGAGGGAGCATTCGTGGAGACCAGTGTACCCGGCGGCTATGCCGGCCAGATTTTGCGCGTTGATTTGACCAATGAACGGATCTGGACCCAGCCCCTGAGCCCTGAAGAATATCGTCAGTATCTCGGGGGTGTCGGCATCGGGGCCAAGATCTTGTACGAGGAAGTGCCGCCTGACGTCCAGTGGGATCACCCGGAGAATCGCCTGATTCTGGCCACGGGGCCGCTCGCCGGCTTGCCGGTGTGGGGCACTGGCGGGCTGACTGTGGTGACGCGCGGAGCCATGACTAATGGCGCGACCTCCACCCAGGCGAACGGCTTCTTTGGGGCGAATCTCAAATATTCGGGCTATGACGCCATCGTCTTCCAGGGGCAGGCTACCCGCTGGGTTTACCTCTACATTAAGGATGACCTTGTCGAGCTACGCGATGCCGCGCAGCTGCTGGGCAAGGATACCTGGGAGATGCAGGATACGCTCAATGCCGAACATGGACTGAGCGGTCATCAGATGAGCGTCTATGGCATCGGTCCGGCCGGAGAAAATCTGGTACGCTTCGCCGTGATTGCCGGCGATTATGGACATGTCGCCAGCAAGAACGGCTGCGGGGCGGTGATGGGACAGAAGAAGGTCAAGGCCGTGTGCATTGTCCGTGGCTCGCGCGGGTTACGCGCAGTGGACGCACGAGGCCTTTACCAGGCTGCGGATGACATCGCCTATGACCTGAAGACCGATCCATCGACGCGCTCATTGTACGAATATGGCACCCTGCCGGGAGTGGTCAACCTCCTCGGCTTGGGCGCGCTGCCCATCAAGAACTACACCACCAATGAGAAGCCCGAAGGGACCGACATCTCTCTTTGGGAGGCCCCGGCCCTGCGCAACGGCTTCGATCATCGTGGACATCAGTGCAGCGCCTGTGGCATGCACCACTGCCATATGCAAGTCCTACCCTCGGGTCCTCACCAGGGCAAAATCGTCGACGAGCCAGAGTATGAGGGCTGGTCAGGCTCCGGCTGGGCGATCGGTCTGACCGATCGGGTGGCTACATCCTGGTTGAATACGCAGATCGATCGGGCTGGCGTGGACGTTAATGAATTTGGCTGGCTGATCGGCTGGGTCATGGAGTGTATGGAGAAGGGGTATATCACCAAAGAGCAGTTGGGCGGGCTGGAGGTGCGTTGGGGTGATGCCGAAGCCGCCAATCAATTGTTGCAACTGATTGCCCAACGGCAACACCTTGGCGACCTTCTGGCTGAGGGCGTCAAGCGGGCGTCTGAGCGCCTGGGGGGGCCAGCGGCCGACTGTGCCATCTATACGATGAAGGGGGCAACGCCGCGCGGCCATGACCACCGCGCACGCTGGGAGGAGATGCTCGACACTTGTACCGGGAGCACTGGCACGTTAGAGTCGGGTGCTGCGGTAAAGCCGCAGGAGATGGGGCTGCCCGCACGCATCAATCCTTTCGACCCAGATGCCGTGGCGAAGATGGTCGGGTTATTACAAGGGCGTCGCCATTTTGAGGATTCGCTGGGGGCCTGTATCTTCACTACGCGCACGACCATCGAAAATCTGTGCTGTGCGCTCAACGCGGCCACTGGATGGGATTACACGCTAGGCGAGGCGCTGCACTTTGGTCGCCGCACGTCCGCATTGCTGCGCGCCTTTAATATACGCTGTGGCATCGGCCCCGAGCTCGAAAAACCCTCGAAGCGCTATGGCTCGGTGCCGGTAAACGGTCCAGCCGCAGGGATTGCCATTGAGCCCCACTGGGAACATATGCTGGACGTCTGGTACGAGACGGTGCGGTACGACCGCCAGACTGGACTGCCAAAGCCTGACCTTCTACGCGAGTTGGGGCTGGAGCATTTGATCCCCGAGCTGTGGGGGGAAGAGGTACCAAGCCGTGCCGTCTGATGGAGATCGACATACGGCATTGGTTCAGCCAGAAGGTCATGTCGAGGTTGACACGGTGGCCTGGGTGACGCGCTACGTCGGGGGCAACGGCAGCGATCGGATTGGCTTTGATCTGGCTCTTGAACCCGGCGACACCGTCCGCATGGTGCTTCGCCGTTTGAGCCAACGCTTTCCTCAACTCCAGCGTGCGCTCTGGGATCCAGCGTCCGGCGAGCTAGGGGAGCATATCGAGGTCGTGGTCAATGGCGCCATCCTGGGCGTCCGTCACAGCCTGGATAGCCAGCTCAAGGACGGCGATCGTATCTTGTTGTTTGGGCAGTATATGGGGGGGTAACAGGGGAACAGGCGCGATTACCTGCCAAAAATCGCCACAGAACAGGTGAACGAACCCGGCCGCCCGCCGATGTTATGCGTCAGGCCGAGGGTTGGATTCTTGCGTTGGCGAGGCCCGGCCTTTCCCTGTATCTGCTTGTACACCTCATAGATCATCCGTAGCCCGCTCCCACCGATCGGGTGGCCGAAGCACTTCAGCCCACCGTCGGGGTTCACGGCTAACTCGCCGTTCAATTCAAATGTCCCGGCATCGACGCGCTCGCGGGCGCGGCCGCGTGGGGCAAAGCCAAGATCCTCGTAGATCAGCAACTCCGTGATGGTGAAGCAGTCATGGACCTCGGCGAGGTCGATCTCCTGCAGCGGGTTCTTGATGCCGGCTTGCTCATAGGCCATCTTCGCGGCCCGGACGCTCTCCTCAAAGTGTACAAAGTCGTAATCATCCTGCAGCAGCCCCTGTCGGCCTGAGACGGCGAAGCCGATGCCCTTCACCAGGACATAGTCATCGCGAATCTTTTTGGCGATGTCCGGCCGCGTGATGATCGCCACCGCTGCCCCATCGCTCACGCCGCAGCAGTCATAAAGGCCAAGCGGCCAGGCCACGGTCGGAGCCTTCAAAACATCTTCAACCGCGATCTCGCGCCGGAAGTGGGCTTTTGGGTTCTTCGCCCCATTGGCGTGGTTTTTCACCGCAATCTTGGCCAGAATGCGCTTGAGTTCCTCCATGGGGAGATCGTAATGGTGCGCGTAACGTGTGGCCGCCAAAGCGAACTGTACCGGTGGTGGCACTGCCGGCTCTACACCACTGGTCAAATTGCCCGCGCCCACCGCTAGCCCGGTGTAGGGATTATCTTTGAGCTTCTCGACGCCGGCCACCATGACGATATCGTACACGCCGGCGGTAACGGCAAAGCAGGCATTCATGAAGGCGTCGGTCGCCGTGGCACAGGCGTTTTCCACGCGGGTAATAGGGATGTAGTCGAATTTCAGCGCGTTGGCGAGAAATTGCCCGGTGAGGTCGGAGCCTACAGTGCCCACCCATGCAGCTTGGATATCTTTGGCCTCGAGCTTCGCATCCTCAAACGCCTCATAGCCAGCCTCGACCAGCAGGTCTTCGAGTGAGGCATCCCAGCGTTCGCCAAACTTGGTACATCCCATACCGACGATCGCCACTTTATCCCGAATGCTCTCCGCCATACTGGGCTCCCTTCTTGAAGAACAGTGCTGAGGGATGAGTGCTGAGGAATGCGAGAAGAAAAGTGCCCCTTCTCAGCACTCAGCACTCAGGACTCAGCACTCTCAGTTCCGCACTCGCACTGGCGTACATTTCCAGTAGTAGTTATGAATGCCCTCTGCCTCATAGAGCTTACGGAAGCTCATTTCGAGAGGCATATCGACCTCAATCTCCTCGATGGCGCGGTCGGTCATCGTCATCAACGCACGACCACCCCCATCGAAATTGACGACACACACTACCAGCGGCACATCCACTGAGCCGGCGATATAATCCAGCGCGTAGGTGAACAACTTCCCTGGCTTATCGGCCAGCCGCACCTGGTCGTAGTCATCCCGCTGGCGACACTTCGTGCAGACTCGTTGCGGCGGATATTGCACAGTTCCGCAAGCACGACACTTGGCAGCAAAGAAACGCAGATTTCGCTCGCGCTCGCGGAATAAAGCGGTTGCTGACGGCGTTGGCATCGGCGGGCGTCGCACCCCGGGGTCTGGCTGATGGAGACCCCGCCACTTGAGGAATTGTTCATAATTGGGTAAGAGTTTCTTGGCTGTAAGATGTGCTCTCATGCCGCGTCGCGCCGCAAGCTGCGCCTTCTCCGGCGTCACCTGCAAGCTGAAGATGTCACAGCCATCGCCATAGCTGACCAGCAGCAGGCGATCTCCTGGTTGGGCGTCCTCGATGGCCGCGATCAACAGCATCAGAGGAAATGCTGCACCGGTATTCCCCAGCACGCTGAACAACCCATCTTGCACCTGGGCTGCTTCCAGCCCGAGGGCACGTGCAGCCTCGCGATGAGCACGCGCGTCTGGTGCAGAGAAGATCACCTTGGCGTAATCCTTTGTGGTCGTGCCGAATTTTTGCAAGGCCTTCGATGCCGATTCACGGAGCGACTCGATGAAGCCTTTCTCTAGCCGAAAGCGATCTTCCCACGAGCGCACCATGGCTTCGTCGGCGGAGCGCCAGGTATCCATGATCTCATGGGAAAACGACAGATGCCCGTCGATGCTAGCGATTATCTGATCGTCGCCAACCAGCAGGGCTGCAGCCCCATCGCCGAACGTGCGTTCGAACGATGAGCGCGGCTGCGCCAGGCGATTATCGGCTGCTACGACGGCAACGCGCTTCGCCGATGCTGCCTTGGTAGCATCCAGGGCGAGCTTGAGGGCGTTGGTTCCGGCGCGTAGGCTGTCAGCGCAATCGACGGTGAAGATATCCGTTCGCAGATTCGCCGCCCAACCAATCGTGGTCGCCGACTGTTTCTCGGCGTATGGCGGCGTCGTACTAGCGAAATATAGTGCGTCGATAGTCGCAGCATCCATCGCGGTCAAGGCATCGCGCAGGGCGGCCACGGCCATGGTGACGCTGTCTTCATCGAAGTTGGCAATGGCACGCTCGCTAGGACTCTCCCAGCCAGCCGTCCCTTTTCCCAGGCGAAACAATGGGATGTACGCACCGTATGAGACAATGCCAGCCATGCATTCTCCTCCTCTGCAGCGTTCACCCCTGGCGCAGCAAGTCGGTGGAGGGTCAGGACAATCGTCGGTCCATCGCTACCTGGGATGGCAGGATTTGTCCAACGCGTTGCAGGGACATTACGAGCGGTACCAGATTAACACAACGATGTCGTTCTTACGTGTTTCTTGATTGAAGAAGACGTGCGTCTCGGTGTGTGTCACAATGATGCCTGGATACTCAGCCAACCACGCGTTGATGACCTGTTCGATTTCGACCAGACCGCTGGGAGAACCCGCGAGCGGT
>JBKPCR010000229.1:0-5576 GCA_046727435.1 bacterium
GGCTGGAACCAGGTGGAATATGAGGCGCTGGGGACCAATTTTCATGATCGTGGGCGGCGTTCAGAGGAGCAAATCGCCGTTATGCGCGCTTTATGGACCCAGGAAGTGGTGAACTTCAAGGGTCGCTGGCACCAGATCACCGACGCCGGCCTCAACCCCCTCCCCGTTCAACGTCCCATTCCCATCTGGTTGGGCGGCAGAGCCGAGGCTGTGGTCAAGCGCGTGGGGCGTCTGGCCGATGGCTGGTTCCCGCAATTTCCTCCCGATAACGCAGGAGAAGACACGCTGAACCGCATGCGCGATTATGCACGCCAGGCGGGTCGTGATCCCGGGGCGATTGGCATCGAAGGGCGCATCAGCTTCGCCGGGGGCAATCCCGACCTATGGACCCAAGCGGCTGAGGCCTGGCAAAAGCTCGGTGCCACGCATCTGTCAGTGAACACGATGAGAGCGGGGCTCCGCTCGCCCGACGAGCACATCAAGGCTATTCGCCAATTCAAGGAAGCGCTGGGGGAATAGGTGCACGGCATGCGTTCGTGGGCGCGGAGGAGCACATATGTCACTGGCCGGCCTGCTGCTGATCGGCTTGCTGGTGGTCGGCAGCGGATCGTAGTGGGCGCAGGGCCGGACCGCCTCGCTGAGTGCTGGTAGCCGTGGACCTCACCCCTTGAGTCCCCCAGCGGCAAGCCCAGATACCACATAGCGATAGCACGCGAACGACAGCGCGATCGGGGGCAGGCTGGCGATGAAGCCGCCGGTGACCAGCATCCCCCAGTTGACGGTGTGGCGCCCGATAAACTCCGCCAGAGCCACGGGCACGGTCTTGGAGGCATAGGTGGAGGTGAAAATCAGGGCGAAGAAAAACTCATCCCAGGCGTTCAACAATGTGAAGATGGCAGTGACGGCTAGGCCTGGAGCTGCCAGCGGCAGCCCCACGCAGGTGAAAGCTTGCCAGCGGTGAGCACCGTCGATGCGGGCGGCCTCCTCCAGCTCTTGGGGGATACTCTGAAAATAGCTTGCCATGATCCAGACGACGAAGGGCAGGCTGAAGGTCGAGTACGCTAATATGAGGCCTACAAGTGTGTCTAGTAGTCCAGCCCCGCGCAACAGACGAAACAGCGGAATGATGAGCGACACCGCTGGCAGCAACTGAGTACCCAGCACGACCAGTAACCATGCGCGCTTGCCAGGGATATTGCACCGCACAAAGGCATAGGCTGCTGGTGTGCCCAGTACCATCGCCACCCCGGTGGCGCCGGTGCTAACCAGCAGGCTATTGCGCAACGCCAGGACAAAGGTCGAATGTCCTCTGACTTCGCCGAACGCCGCGGGCCTGAAGATCTCGACGTAGTTGTGCAGGGTAATCTCGGCAGGAGAGATCGCGACCCGTTGTGCCAATATACTCGCTTGTGTCTGCACGGTGCTAAGGATAAGCCAGAGGATCGGCAACAGCGTATAGCCCAAATAAAGCAGCAGCAGCACGGAGCGCGTGGTGCGGCTGAGAAGGACACCTCGTCGCATGGTCTTAGGTCCCGATGTCTGGTCGCAAGAGGCGCAAATACAGCATGATCCACACCAGCATACACGCCGTAATAAGCCAGGAGACCGCTGCCCCGTAGCCGAAGAACAGATAGCGAAACGCCTGATCGTAGGCATAGAACGCGAGCACTTTGGTGCTGTCGGCTGGGCCGCCATTGCCAGTCAACACATAGATGATGTCAAAGGCGCGGAAGGCCCCGATGGTCCGCAGCGCCACTGCCACCAACATCACCGGGCGCAGAAGTGGTACGGTGATGCCGATGAATTTCTGCCAGCGCGTCGCCCCATCGACCTCCGCCGCTTCATACAGCTCATGAGAGATCGTCTGGAGGCCTGCCAGCAGAAGCAGAGTCATAGTCGGCACCGTTTTCCAGGCGTCGGCCAGGATGACCATATGCATGGTCCAGAAGGTGTCGCTCAACCAGGTTTTAGGGGCCTGCAAGACTCCCAGACCAACCAGCAGCGTATTGGCCACACCATACGTCGGGTTGAGGACCCAGGCCCAGAGTACGCCGTTGCTAACTGTCATCAACCCCCACGGGAACAGCAGGGCCAGGCGCGCCCCCAGATTGCCCCTGAACCGCTCGTTGAGCAATACGGCGAACAGCAGCCCGAGCGTCAGTTCCAGCCCAACCGAGACGCCCGTAAAGTAGAGGGTACGAAACAGCGAGTGCCAGAACGCCATCTGCCCAAAGGCGTACAGGTAGTTGCCGAAGCCGATAAATGGCTGGCCCTGCTCGGGATGCGTCAGATTGACACGGTGTAGGCTGAGCCACAGGGCGTCGACCAGCGGGTAGCCGACCACTAACAGCAGTACCAGGGTCATTGGTGCCAGCATGGCCAGGCCCAGCGCCCGCTCGGAAAGCTCGCTAGGCCGAACACGCGTGGCCACTGGAGTTGGTCGCAGGGAGAGTCGTACCATCTAGGCGCTCAGAAACCCTCGTTATGGCGTGGCCGAGGCCCTGTTGACGTCGTCGACGGCCGCATCCATGGCGTCCTTGGGGCTGACTTTTCGGAGCAACGCCCGGTGCAGATGCGTCTGCAGAATGTCCGAGGCCCGAGCGTAGTTTACCAACTGTGGGCGCGTCACCAGATACCTAAACTGCTCACCATACACCGGAAAATCCTGGATGCTCTGCTGCAGCACCTGATCGTCATATAGTGAAGATAGGATCGGGTAATTGCCCGTCATAATCGCGGCCTTCGTCTGCCATGCTGGGCTGGACATATACTCGAGCAGCTTCCAGGCCGCGGCTTTACGCTTCGAATGGGCCAGGATTGCCCACCCGTCAGAACCGCTCACGCTGGCGCTTTTGGCACCTTTCCCGCCGGGCAACAAGGATACACGGATATTGGGTGCGGCCCGCGATTGCGTCGGGTCATTCGCCTCGGGCAATACCCCTTCCCAATTGTAGGTGAGGGCATAGGCTCCAGTCTGCAGGGCTTTGCGCACGTCGTCTTCGGTGGACTCGAGCGACGCTGGATCGGCTGCACGATGTGTATAGAGCAGCTCTACCATCCATTGCAAGGCCTCCGTGCCGCCCATGGTATTGAACACGGCCTTGTCCCGGTCATCCAGGAACTGCGCGCCCGCTTGCGTGAACAGGATCGACAGCCAATCACAGATTAACGCCTCGGATTGCCTCCATGACCAGATGGAGCCCCATTGGCCTGGCTTGGTGAGCTGGCTTGCCTGGACCACAAACTCGTCGAGGGTCGCGGGAGGATGGTCGAAGCCGGCCTCTGTGAGCAGCTTCTGGTTGTAGAACAGATGTTTGGCGCTGTTGAAGAGGGGTATGCCATACAGCCTACCCCTGTACATGACCGCACTGAGCGCCGAGGCAGGTATATCGGTCGTCATCGTCTTGGGGACGCGGTCGGTCAGATCATCCACCCAACCTGCTGCGGCGAACTGGGCCGTCCACACCGTGTCCATTTGGACCACATCGACGTCGGCGCCGCCGAGCACGACGGTGTTGATCTTATCCAGGCGCTGATTGTATGGGACGATGGTCTGAATGATCGTGATGCCAGTGGCGTCGGTAACATCGGCCAGCAGGGGAGCGTATGCGCTGGTGACGTCGGACCAGAGGAGATTGACCACGGCCTCGCCATTGATGGAACATGCCCTGCCCCCACAAGCGGCAAGGAAGCCGTTGGTTAACACTGCGCCGCCAGCAGCGCTCACGGTCCGTAGAAAGGTTCGACGGTTTACACGCATGACGCTGTGGCGACTAGAGGGGAGGATTGCCCTGGGTATGTTCTCCGGTCTGATAGCGTCGGTCAGCCATTCCCAAGAGATCCAGGGTTTCATTCAGCCACGCGATCAGCCGCTGATATTTCTCCACGTCCTGGCGTGTGAACGCCAGTCCCAAGAGGGTACGGACGAGATAGGTAATATCTTCCTGAGAGATGTTGTCGGCGTTTTGACTAAGCAAAGCTGTGACGTCAGCTTCATCCTGGCGTCGCTTGTCAAGGGCCGGCCGGTCTGGAATAGCAAACAACTTCAGCAGCAACAAGTCGCGCACGGACACCACCTTCGCCGGGATGTCGTGCACCAGGACATCGATGGCGTTCTCGATGGCTGTGCGCCCGTACCGTTGGGTTGCCGGCAGCACATCCAGATGTGTCCCTTCCACATCGAACACCATGACGACAGCGGTTCCGCGGCGATAATACGGCTGGAGCAGGCGCTGCACTCGTGGGATATCCTCGCGACGCACCAGCACGTCGATGTCCTGCGTCGCCCGAGGGATGGAATGATAGCCCATCGCCACTCCACCGATGATAGCGTAGTGGATCTGCGCCTCGTTCAGTGTCCTCAAGATATCCCTGACCCGCTCTCGTTCCATAAGCTTCCGCCCCCAAAAGAGGTCGCCGTATTCCTCCGAGAGCGTCAGACAAGTTTCCACCCCATTGAGTCCCGGCAGTATGCCAGTGAACGGCTGCTCTTCCATCCGGCTCCCGCGTCCATGCTTCATAGCGGCGTACCTCTGCTTGCGTAATCGTCGTGCAGTGTGCACATCACCCTCGACAGCCGACCACAGCCCTCTACAGACGTCACTTCGCCTACGCGATTATAGGCATGCCCGTTTAACGCTGTCAACGACCGTGCCACGTCGGATGGGAGACCACGGCTTGGCCAGGTCCCGCATGGAATCCGTTCCATTCGGCGATGACCCCACCAGTTTGCCGCAATTGCAGCCGATCGACGTCAATCCAAATGTGGAGTCATCATTGGCCCTATTATACACTCAGGTGGAAAATCGTCCCATGCATCTGACGCTCACAGGGGTGTAGGCGGCAACACTGAGCCAGTGACAGGGTTTGGCCAACGGTGGCTCGCCTAGGTGCAGGCGCGGCAGCACGTAGGAATTCGGGGAGACGGTGCCTGAGCATCAGAACTTGACCCCCGTGAGGGGTGCATGCGACAATAGCGCTCAACCTTCCACCACTAGGGTGGAAGGGGTATCGTGTGTTGCTGCACAGAGGTCAACGCTGAATCTCATATGTCTGCCTGCATTGGAGGAGGATGGAGGCGAAGGGCGTGCAGTAGCAGCGCTCGGTAGCGGAGAGCGCCATAGCATGAGGATACGTCGGGCACTCAGAGGGGTTTTGACCCTAGAGGAGGCATGGCCATGGCAACGGCGATGATCCTGGTAGGAACCGTAGGGCAAGGCGTTATGCGCAGCTCTGACGACGGGGCAACCTGGCGGCGTGTGGGGATCGGCCAGGGGATGCACTCTGATGCGATGGTCCGCACACTGCTAAATCACCCCCGCCGGCCAGAAATCATTTATGCCGGCACCGAGAAGGGGCTGTATCGCAGCGACGACGCAGGGGAGAAGTGGCGCCTGCTTGATGCTCCCCTGACGAACTATGCCGTCTGGGCACTCGCCATCGACCCGGTGGGCCCTGACGTGATGTTTGCGGGAACCGGTACACCGACCCCATCGAAGGTCTTCCGTTCCACCGATGGCGGCGTACATTGGGAAGAGCGCCCGGCGGGGATCGCTGCGGAATGCCCCAATGTGGGG
>JBKPCR010000230.1:0-26118 GCA_046727435.1 bacterium
TGTCTCACCAGGATCGATGACCACATACTTCTCAAAATAGAGGATCTGCTCCAACTCCCGCAGCGACATATCGAGGAGATTGCCGATGCGACTGGGTAACCCCTTAAAGAACCACACATGGGACACTGGGCAGGCCAACTCAATATGTCCGAGGCGTTCACGACGTACTTTCGATTGGATGACCTCGACGCCGCATTTCTCGCAGACGATACCACGATGTTTCATGCGCTTATATTTGCCGCAGTTGCACTCCCAATCTTTTGTCGGGCCGAAAATCTTGGCGCAGAAAAGCCCATCGCGCTCAGGTTTAAAGGTCCGATAGTTGATGGTCTCGGGTTTCCTCACCTCACCATGCGACCATTCGCGGATTTTCGCCGGCGATGCGATCCGAATGCGGATACCATCAAAATCGAGCGGCTCCTTGGGCTTTTCAAAGAGTTCCAGAATGCTGTCCAAACTCGTTCCTCCTCAGCGAAGCGCTCCGACTACCATCCTGACCACGCCAATGCATCGGTCAATTGACATGTCCGTCGCTCTTGATCAATTCAACGTCAAGGCAGAGGCTCTGCAGTTCCTTGACCAGAACATTGAACGACTCTGGCAGGCTGGCGTCGAGGATATTGTCACCTTTCACGATCGCTTCATACATGCGGGTGCGCCCAGCAACATCGTCGGATTTGACGGTCAGCATCTCTTGCAGGGTGTATGCGGCCCCATAGGCTTCGAGGGCCCAAACCTCCATCTCACCCAAGCGTTGTCCGCCAAATTGGGCTTTACCTCCCAGTGGCTGCTGTGTGACAAGGGAGTAGGGACCCGTGGAACGAGCGTGAATTTTATCATCAACCAAGTGGTGCAGCTTCATCATATAAATGTAGCCCACCGTAACTTTCTGATTGAAGGGCTCACCGGTCTTGCCGTCATATAGAATCGTGTTCCCTGTCTGAGGCAATCCTGCTTCAGCGAGCAGTTGTTTGATGTCGTCCTCGCGAGCCCCATCGAAAACAGGAGACGCAATATATAGTCCAAGATGCTCCGCGGCCCAGCCCAGATGAGATTCGAGAATCTGCCCGACGTTCATCCGCGAAGGCACCCCCAGAGGATTGAGAATCAGGTCAACCGGCGTACCGTCGGCCATGCATGGCATATCCTCTTCTGGGACAATCACCGAGACCACTCCCTTATTTCCATGGCGGCCGGCCATCTTATCGCCAACGGATAGCTTCCGTTTCATGGAGATATACACCTTTACGAGCTTCAGCACCCCGGGTGGAAGTTCATCTCCCTTGCGAACCTTGGAGGTTTTCTCTTCACAGAGATCCTGCAAGCGCTGGACCTGATCCCGCACACGTTCCCACAACGTTTCGACGGCACTGACCGGGCCATCACGCTCGGCGAGAGGCAAATCCAACAACGCCCAGCCCCCGAAACGCGCCAGGACGTCGGATGTTAAGGTCGCCCCCTTCTTGAGGAACACCATGCCAGTTTCGGGATCGCGCACTTCTTGGCCGACTCTTTGCCCCGCCAGCAGTTCTCGAATGCGCTGGTCACGCTCACTCTCGAGGATCTGCCGCTCCTCCGCAAAATCTTTCTCGATATAGCGCACCTCGTCGTCTTCGATAGCACGCGCCCGAAGATCTTTATCGAGTCCTTTGCGGGAAAACACTCGGACGCCGACTACAGTCCCCTCTACGCCAGGGGGAACGGTTAAGGAGGTATCGCGTACATCACCGGCTTTCTCGCCGAAAATCGCCTTCAGGAGCTTTTCCTCAGGACTAAGTTGTGTCTCTCCTTTTGGCGTGACCTTTCCGACCAAATAGTCGCCCGGTTTGACCTTCGCCCCGATGCGGATGATGCCGCTTTCATCGAGATCTTTAAGCGCCTCCTCACCCACGTTGGGGATATCGCGGGTGATCTCTTCCTTGCCTTGCTTCGTATCGCGGGCTTCGACCTCGAACTCCTCGATATGGATGGAGGTAAAGCGGTCACGTTTCACTAATCGCTCGCTGACGACGATGGCGTCTTCGAAGTTATAGCCACCCCACGGCATGAAGGCCACCAGCACGTTTTGCCCTAGGGCTAATTCGCCGGCTTCTGTGGCAGGTCCATCGGCGATAGCCTCACCGCGTTCCACCCGCTCCCCCACGCGAACCACTGGCTTTTGGTTGATGCACGTATTCTGGTTCGAACGCTGAAATTTGGTCAGGTTGTAGATGTCGACCTTAGCCTCCAGGCGTTCTGTGTCGCTGCCTGGTTCGGCCCGCACGACGATGCGTGTGGCATCAACGCTGACTACCGTGCCAGGATGCCTCGCAACCAACACAGCCCCAGAATCGCGGGCCGCAATGTACTCCATTCCAGTCCCAATCAATGGGGCTTCCGTGCACAGCAAGGGGACGGCCTGCCGCTGCATGTTGGAACCCATCAAGGCGCGGTTCGCATCATCGTTCTCGAGGAACGGAATGAGCGACGCAGCGACGCTGACGAGTTGTTTCGGCGACACATCCATGTAGTCGATTTCTTCCACTGGCACCAGCAAGAATTCACTGCCCTTACGAGCTGCGACGATTTCATGGGCAAACTGCCCATCAGGGTCGAGTTCGGCGCTGGCTTGAGCAATGACATAGCGATCTTCTTCGACCGCCGACAGAAAGTCGACTTCGTTGGTGACTCGCCCATTCCGTACTTTGCGATAGGGTGATTCAATGAACCCCAGTTTATTGACGCGGGCATACGTACTGAGCGACGCAATAAGGCCGATGTTTGGCCCTTCAGGGGTTTCGATTGGACAGATCCTACCGTAGTGCGTGGGGTGGACGTCACGTACCTCGAACCCCGCTCGATCACGCGTCAGACCTCCTGGTCCCAAAGCGCTGAGGCGGCGTTTGTGGGTCAGCTCCGAGAGCGGATTGGTCTGATCCATAAATTGTGACAGTTGACTGCTACCGAAGAATTCTTTAATCGCCGCCGACACCGGCTTGAAGCTGATGAGGTCATGCGGCATCACCTGATCGAGGTCATGAATGCTCATGCGCTCCCGGATGGCACGCTCCATACGTATCAAGCCAATGCGAAACTGATTTTCCAGGAGTTCCCCCACCGATCGAACGCGCCGGTTCCCCAGATGATCGATATCGTCGACCGTCCCGCGCCCTTTGCGAAGGTCGAGCAGATAACCTATCACCGCCACAATATCGGCCTCGGTTAAGGTGCGATGCTCTGCCGGGGGTGGGGTCAGTTCAAGCTTGTCGAACGTCTCTTGCAACTTGTGGTTCAGCTTCCAGCGCCCGATTTCAGAGAGGTCGTAACGCTTGGCATTGAAAAATAAGTTTTCGAAGAGCGCTTTTGCCGTCTCTTTCGTCGGAGGGTCACCCGGCCGCAATCGTCGGTAGATCTCCAGCAACGCTTCCTCTTGCGTGCGCGATTTATCGCTGGCGACGGTGTCTCGCATACAAGTGTCTAACCGAGGGTTTTCCATGTACAGAACGGAGAACTCTCGAATCCCTTTGAGACGGATTTTATCTAGGACGTCAGGGGTGACCTCTTCATTGATCCCAACCACCACCTCGCCCGTCGTCTCATCGATCACATCATGGGCTAAATATTTGCCCAACAGTTCGTCTGTGCCAATCGGGACAGTCTCGAGTCCTACTGACGTCAAGCGCTTTGCCGTCGCCCTGGAGATTTTGCGATCAGCCTTGGCGATCATCTCGCCGCTCTTTGGATCGACGATATCCTCTGTTGGGGCCTGCCCGGCTAATAGCTCTGAGACGCGTTTCGCAAACACCCCGCGAGTAGTCTCGTACACTACGTGTTCGATGGGGTAGAAGGCCCGCAGCATCTGCTCACCGCTGTAGCCTAGCGCTTGCAACAGGATAGTCACGGGAAGTTTCCGGCGGCGATCGATGCGAGCGAACAACGTCCCCTTACTATCGAACTCGAAATCTAGCCACGAGCCCCGATAGGGAATGACGCGCGCTGAGTATACCACATTGCCGCTTGCCCCCCGCACCTTCTCGGCGTTGAAGAACACACCAGGAGAGCGGTGGAGTTGGCTGACGATAACGCGCTCGGTGCCGTTGATGATAAAAGTGCCCTTGTCCGTCATTAGGGGGATTTCCCCTAGGTAAACTTTTTGCTCTTTGACATCGCGAATGCGAATCTCGCCAGTTTCCTCGTCCCGTTCCGAGACCACGAGTTGGACCATAATGCGCAACGGATCGGCATACGTCATTCCGCGTTGGCGACACTCTTCCACATCATATTTTTCTTTGTAGAGAAGGTTCTTCCCGCACTTTTCGCATTCCACACCCTCGCCGCCCAGACTTTTGTATTCGCCGCAGTCGCATTCCCACGTCCCAATTTCGTAGCCGACATATTCGAGGAACGCCACTTCGTTGAAATCGCTGATCGGGAAGATGCTGCGGAAGACCGACTCTAAGCCTCGATCCTCCCGTTGCTTCGGGTGGCGATCTTTTTGCAGGAACCGAGCGTACGAATCTTTCTGCACCTCGATCAAGTTGGGAATATTGATGACGGTGGAGATCCTGGCATAGTCCCTGCGCTGCCGATGTTTGTTAAGATCCAGCGAAACGTCCACCTTCGCCATGCTGGTCACCTCTCACTTGATCTCGACTGCGGCTCCAACCTCTTCAAGCTGTTTTTTCAGTTCGTCGGCTTCATCTTTGCTGATCTTCTCTTTAACTGGTTTGGGTGCTCCGTCGACGAGGTCCTTGGCCTCCTTCAATCCCAAGCCAGTGATGGCTCGCACGACTTTAATGACCTGAATCTTTTTGTCGCCGGCGCCGCCGAGCACTACGTCGAATTCGGTTTTTTCCTCTTGGGGTGCTTCGGCGGTGGCCCCTCCCCCACCTTGTGGCATAGCCATCGGCAGCGCGGCTGAGACCCCGAATCGCTCCTGGAGATCTTTGACGAACTGGGACAACTCCAAGACAGTCATGTTTTCAATGAAGGTGACCACATCCTCCCGTGTAATATCGGGCATGATTTCCTCCTACCCTTGCGCTTTCTTGTCGTGAATGGCTTGTAGGGTCCCGATAAAAGTGCTTAAAACACCCTGTAGTGTCCACACCAGACCAGCTAGCGGCCCTTGCATGGCGGCCAATGCCTGTACGAGTATCACGTCACGTGGCGGTAGGTCGGCGATCTCCGCGATTTTCTCGGCAGGGACGATCTCCCCTTCGAACAATCCGGCGCGGACCACCAACTTCGGCTGCCTCTTGAGATAGGCACTGAGGATCTTCGCCGGTGCCACCGTGTCTCGATAGCTTAAAGTAATAGACGTTGGACCCTTCAGGTATGGCGACAATCGCTCAAAGGGCGTTTCCTGGACAGCGAGACGCGCCAACGTATTTTTCACTACCGCTAATTCGAGCGATGCATCACGTAATTGCTGCCGCAGGTCTGTGATCTCTTGTACCGTGAGACCACGAAAGTCAGCCAACACCGCCGAGACCGCACGGGCGAACTTCTCATGCAATTCGGCAACAGATTCCACTTTCTCTGACTTGACTCGTGTTCCCTCTCCCACGCTCCCCTACCTCCGGACTCAACTATCGCGGTGTGGCGGCGGCTTGTGTCGGGTCTACCTTGACACCTGGGCCCATCGTCGATGACACGGCGATGCCTCTGATATATTGTCCTTTACTCGATGCCGGCTTCATCCGAATCAGCGCGTCGATAATAGCGCGGGCATTCTCTACCAAAGCTTCGTCAGCGAAACTGACCTTCCCAACCGGCGCATGAATGATGCCAGCCTTATCGACCCGGAACTCGACCTTTCCCGCTTTGATCTCCCGTACCACACGCCCCACCTCAAACGTTACGGTACCTGATTTGGGGTTTGGCATAAGCCCCCGTGGCCCCAGGAGCCTACCCAGACGACCGACCAGGCTCATCATATCCGGTGTAGCTACAGCGCGATCGAACTCCAGCCAACCCTCTTGCTGGATCTTGGCGACTAAATCCTCAGCTCCCACGTGATCCGCACCGGCTTCCAGCGCTTCTTTCTCTTTTTCGCCCTTGGCGAAGACCAGCACTCGGGCCACTTTTCCGATGCCATGTGGCATCACTACGCTACCGCGCACCATCTGATCCGCATGGCGTGGGTCAACGCCCAGACGCACCGCCACCTCCACTGTCTCGTCGAATTTCGCCGGGTGAATTTTCTTCACCAGCGATAGAGCCTCAGGCAGATCGTAACGTTTAGTTCGGTCAACGAGGTTCCTAGCGGCCGCATATTTCTTGCCATAATCTGGCATAGTTGCCTCCCTCATAATCTGTCTTAGGGGACGACCTCAATCCCCATACTCCGGGCGGTTCCCTCTATCGTCTTCATCGCGGCTTCAACATCATAACTATTGAGGTCCTTCCCCTTCAATTGGGCGATTTCACGGATTTGCTCCCGGCTGACCTGCCCCACTCGATTGCGGTTCGGCTCCGCCGAGCCTTTGGCGATGCCAGCGGCCTTCTTCAATAAGACAGGTGCAGGGGGCGATTTGGTAATAAAGGTAAAAGAACGGTCCGTGAATATGGTCACCACCACCGGCACAATAGTACCCTCTTGGCCTTTTGTTTGGGCATTGAACGCTTTGCAAAATTCCATGATGTTCACACCGTGTTGACCCAACGCGGGTCCCACAGGAGGTGAGGGATTCGCTTGACCGGCTGATAGTTGGAGTTTGACCGATGCCATGACTTCTTTTGCCATGGAGCCTCCCTAAATCTTCTCTACTTGCAGGAAGTCTAATTCGACAGGGGTAGCCCGACCGAAAATACTCACCATCACGCGCAATTTGCCACGTTCGAGGTTTACCTCATCGATCACGCCGGTGAAATTGGTGAAGGGCCCCTCGATGACTCGGACATTCTCCCCAGCTTCAAAGAGCACCTTAGGCTTCGGGGTCGTTGGCTCGCCCTTTTCCGTCTTCAAAATTTCTTCCACCTCGGCCTCTGTCAAGGGGGTCGGAGTATTACCGCCGAGAAAACCCGTCACTTTGGGCGTGCTTTTAATCAAGTACCACGTCTCATCATTCATCTCCATCTGGATCAAGAGGTAGCCTGGAAAGAATTTGCGCTTCGACACGCGCTTCTTACCGGCCTTCACTTCGACAACATCCTCTGTAGGGATGCGCAATTCTCCGACCGCAGACGAAAGCCCCTTTGCCTTAAACTGCTCTTCAATACTAGCTTTTACCTTATCTTCATAGCCTGAGTACGTATGAATAACATACCAATGCAGCGCCATACGCGTATGACCCACGTTAAAGCCTAAAAGGCTATGCCTCGCAACCTCTTCCCCGTGGCCAGACCGTCAATGAGAAGGAGTCACTTAATGAGTGCACCGATAAGCAACGACAGGATAAAATCGATGATTCCGAGGAAACCAGCGATGATGAATACCGCCACAATAACTACCAGCGTGGAGCCCACGACGTCTCGCCGGCTTGGCCATGTGACTTTCTTCGTCTCCGCCTGAACGTCCTGCAGAAAAGTGGTCACCCGCGCAACATATTCACGCATGGCACATTGCTCACAAATGGGACTATGCAGATCAAAGAGCCATGGACACGTTGAAGAAGCAGGCCAGGAGGGATTTGAACCCCCAACCCCCGGATTTGGAGTCCGGTGCTCTAGCCGTTCGAGCTACTGGCCCCTCTCATGGCCATGAAACAGTACCTCTCATCACTCGTTCCACCAAGGCCCGTACATTCTTAGCATTACCGCGTTTCACGGTGAATCGTATGTTTTCGACAAAAGCGACAATATTTCTTGCGTTCCAGTCGATCGGGGGTGGTGCGTTTGTTCTTCATGGTGGAATAATTACGCTGTCGACAGCTGTTGCATGCTAACGTAATGATTTCCCGCATGGCTAGCTCTCAGTCTCTTCTGGCGTTCGGCTTAAACCCACCTCATCAGTATAGTTTATAACCGCGAATTGACTCACACGACAGACAACCCAACTACCCTCTCAATGCTGAACCAGAGCTCACGACCGGGATCGAACCGGTGACCTCTTCCTTACCAAGGAAGTGCTCTACCGCCTGAGCTACGTGAGCCGATGACCCAAACCACACAGGTTGGAGCGGGAAACGGGATTCGAACCCGCGACCCTCAGCTTGGAAGGCTGACGCTCTACCAACTGAGCTATTCCCGCCCTCACCGGCTGGCCGTGCCGGGCTGAAACCACCTACGCTTCCTTGCGACAACTTCTGCAACTTCTATCCCAAACGTTACTGCGCCAGCAGTGGGGAGGGGAGGATTCGAACCTCCGTAGGCGTACGCCGGCAGATTTACAGTCTGCTCCCTTTGGCCGCTCGGGCACCTCCCCCGGTCTCTAATGAATTTGCCAAACGCACCAGATAACATGTGCGGGCCGATAACACGCAGGGGAGAAGCGATAAGACCAGAGCTGGCGAAGGGATTTGAACCCCCGACCGGCTGATTACAAATCAGCTGCTCTACCCCTGAGCTACGCCAGCCCAGCGCAAACTCACTACGATACGCTCGGGTGTCTCCAAAGTCAAGCACAATTTTTGTCACGAAAACAAGGGCTCAAGCCGCCCCGAGGTTACACAGTCACCACCGAAGCATGGGCATGCCTCCCTCGGAAATCGTCTTGATCTGGTGAGCATGGGACCTGGTCCGGCGAGTCTACGCTGCACTACAATATTCGCAGGCGTCAGCCGGGATCTCAATGATCGGCGGGCATCTCAGCGATATGTACACATGGGTCCTAGTGCGAACCCCCAGCGGCAGCGTAGCGATACTTATACCACAAACGACGCGAAAAAGCTACAGCGATGACGCTTCGGGAATAGGTACGGTGGATGCGATATGTTGACGAAGCTCGCGTCCCATCACTTCATAAAACAGCACGGCAGCCGCCACCGCAACATTGAGTGAGCGCAGTGGCCCACACACAGGAATGCTTACCAGCGCATCACAGTGGTGTTTGACCAGCGGACTGATGCCGGAACCTTCGTCGCCCAAAACAAAGACGAGTGGTGTGGGAAACGCAAATGTCCGGCAGGAGATCTCGGCCTGCTCATCGGCACCCACGATCCAAAATCCCAGTCGTTTTAGACGTTCAAGGCTCTGGGAGAGATTGGTGACCTCGGCCACGCCAACATGTTCAAGACCTCCAGCGGCAGCCTTCGTGACTGTTGCCGTAATGCCCACAGCGCGTCGTCCAGGCACGATCACCCCCCCGATGCCAAACGCCGCGGCGGAGCGAATAATGGCACCCAGATTACGTGGATCTTTCACCCCATCTAGGACCACGATGTGGGGGATTGGGCTCTGGAGTGTGAGCCCCGCGGTCAATTCGTCAAAGGTCAACAGGGGTGGGGATGCCATGAACGCAACGATGCCTTGATGCACTGATGTCCCCGCCGCTTCGATCAACCGAGGATCCGCAACGATTTCGATCGGCGTCCCCCGTGCTGCCGCGAGTGCCTTCACCTGGCGCAGACGCTTTCCCTCCTTCCCCTCGGCCAGCCAGATGCTCTCGATCCGCCGTGTTCCCACGCGTAGCGCTTCCTGAATCGCATGAATTCCGCACAGTACATGGCCTCGGTCTCGCCTACTGGAGCGAGGGACAACGGAAGCTAAGGCATGATCAGGACGAACTTTATGATGGCGCATGGGCTTTCAGCTATCCTGAGTGATGAGACATACGGCATGCACGGCTATGCCTTCACTGCGTCCAAGAGCTCCCAAACTTTCGGCGGTCTTAGCTTTCACACTGATTGATCCGAGATCCGTGGCGAGTAAGTCGGCGACGTTCCTCCGAATCGCGGGGATGTATGCGGCGAGGCGAGGTTTCTGAGCGATCACTACGGTATCCAGGTTGTACAGCCTGTAGGCCTGATCTCGTACCATCTCTATGACTTTTTCGAGGAGCTTCACGCTGGCGATCCCACGATAGCTTGGGTCAGAGTCCGGGAAATGGTGGCCGAGGTCCCCCAACGCCAGGGCGCCTAATAATGCATCACCGATGGCATGCAACAATACATCGGCGTCGGAATGCCCTTCAAGACCCCACTCTGAGTCTATCTCCACCCCACCCAGGATAAGTGGACGCCCGCGCACCAGGCGATGTATATCGTACCCGATGCCGATTCTCACTGGTGCTCCCGGGGGTTCTCGATAGTACTGTCCGCCTTGGCGTGCGGGCCCAGCAACAACTCCGCCAACACCAAATCATCGGGGGAGGTGATCTTGAAATTCCAGATTGAGCCAGGGAAAATCCGCACTGGCCATGACAACCATTCAACTAATGACGCTTCATCCGTCGCATCGAGATCATGTTGTGTGGCATACGCCAAAGCGCGTTGTAATATTGCACGCCGGAACGCCTGCGGCGTCTGCGCTCTCCACAGGTTCCGCCGATCCACCGTCTCGATCACAGTACCCGCCCTCGACACGCGTTTCAATGTATCTGATTCTGGGATCGCGGCAACGGCGCTACCACCCGCCAAGGCAGCCTCAACTGCCGCTTGAATCAGCGATGGCGTCACAAACGGTCGGGCCCCATCATGGATGACGACGACGTCGACATCCTGATCGAGACAACTAAAGCCAGCCATGACCGAACGCTGACGTGTCTCTGCACCGGCCACGATGTGGGTAACTTTGCGTATCCCCCCCGGCGCGACAATTTCCTGGTAGCAAAAGGTTTCACGTCCCGACGGGACGATTACTACGATGCGGTCGATAGTCGGCGTCGCTTCAAACCTGGCGAGCGTGTAGGCGAGAAGGGGTTTACCCCCGAGTTGCAGAAATTGCTTCTCAATGTCCAGCCCCATCCGCTGCCCTCGTCCCGCCGCGGGGATCAAGGCAGCGGTGATCATCGCCCCACCTTGCTTTCCAGGCTTTCCTCGCGCTCGAAGTCATCTTTTAGGCGGGTGAAAATCATGCGGCCCGCCGTTGTCTGCAGAACGCTAGTGACAGCCACATCGACATTCTTCCCGACATATTTGCGAGCGCTATCGACGACCACCATGGTGCCGTCATCGAGATAGGCTACCCCTTGACCATACTCCTTCCCCTCTTTCAGAATATGAACGCTCATCAGCTCCCCTGGCAACACGACAGGTCTGACCGCATTGGCGAGTTGATTGACGTTTAAGACAGGAACCCCTTGCAATTCCGCCACTTTGTTGAGGTTGAAATCGTTCGTCAGAATCTTAGCCCCCAATTCCTTTCCCAGTGCCACTAGCTTGGAATCGACGTCACGGATTTTGGGGAAATCCTGCTCTAGGATCTTGACCTGTACATCCACACTGCGCTGGATGCGCTGGAGAATATCTAATCCGCGTCGGCCGCGATTGCGCTTGATCGGATCAGAGGAGTCAGCGATCTGCTGCAATTCACGCAAGACAAATTGAGGGATGATCAGCGTGCCCTCGAGAAATCCCGTTTCACAGATATCCGCCACGCGTCCATCAATGATCACACTCGTGTCGAGCAGTTTTGGATTCTCCTCCTTTGCCTCACCCCTAAACAGCTTCTTATATTCGTTCAGGTCAAACTCTGCACCCTTACGCGCCCCTAGCGCCATACCGATATAGGCTAGACCTGCGTGGACCAGACCATGCAAAGCGATGTTGTCAGGATCCCCGATCAAGGGGATAGTTAGCAAAGAGATCGTGAGGAGGTGCCCAAGCAGAAGCGAGACAATTAAACCCAGGAGTCCGCCGAGCAGAATCTTGGGGGGAATCTTCTGTGCCCCCCTTTCGATCGCAATGATGCCGGCGGCAAGCGTAATTCCTATCGTCATACCAAGCCACGGGAACTCCCCATTGGCAATCTGTGGGGCACCCAGATGATATCCTAGGAACGCAGCTGAGAGGACAAACCCGATACGCAGAAAACTTATCCCAATGAATCTCACCTCCCCCATGGAGCTCAAGAGTGACGAGGCCACGTCCTCCGGTGTGAGCCGCCACTATCCTAAAGATGATTGAAAATTAAGCCTCGAACATACAAAAATCATACCACAATTGAGCCCATTGGTCAAGCACATAGGCGGGAAATCGCACCTCAAAAGAGACTTTCGAAGGCACCCGCAACAGAAGTAACGGGGATAATATGAAGCTTGCCGGCGAGGGTTCCCAGGGGACGCTGTGGTGCTGGAATCATGGCTTGCTGAAACCCCAATTTCTCCGCTTCCCGTAGCCGACCTTCGAGATGTGGAATGGCCCGAACTTCCCCTCCCAACCCGACCTCCCCCATGATCACCGTGTGGGGATCGATGGGACGGTCGCGAAAGCTGGAGGCGATAGCCACGGCTACCCCCAAATCGACAGCAGGCTCGGTGACGCGAATCCCACCGGCAACATTCAGATACACGTCCTCGCCATGGAGATGCAGTCCGACCCGCTTCTCAAGAATGGCGATCAGTAAAGCTACCCGATTGACGTCAAAGCCGGTCGCGACACGCCGTGGCATGGCCAGGGGTGAAGGGGAGGCCAGAGCCTGGACCTCAATGAGCAAGGGACGTGTGCCCTCCAGGGTGCAGACCACAACCGATCCAGAAGTGCCTTCTGGGCGTTCGCTAAGAAAAAGTTGGGAGGGATTACACACCTCGCGAAGACCTTCTTTCGCCATCTCAAACACGCCGATTTCATTGACCGACCCGAAGCGATTTTTCACCGCACGCAAGATGCGAAACGCATGGCTTGCCTCGCCTTCGAAATAGAGTACACAATCAACCATGTGTTCAAGCACCTTCGGACCCGCGAGGGCCCCATCTTTGGTCACATGCCCCACCAGGAAGGTCGCGATACCGCCGGTTTTGGCCATCTCGACGATGCGCGCCGTCACGTCGCGCACCTGACTGATGCTCCCCGCGCTAGATTGGAGCTGCTCTGAAGATAGTGTCTGGACTGAATCAACCACGACCAGCCTGGGTCGCAACTGTTCGACGTGCTCTAAAATGCGCTCCACCGAAGTATCCGGGAGAATGAGCAAATGCTCGGATAAGGCGCTGATACGGTCGGCTCGCAGGCGGGTTTGCTTGGCCGATTCCTCGCCGGAGACATATAATACGGGATGGCCTCTGCGGCTTATGTAGCCAGCGACTTGCAAGAGCAGCGTCGATTTTCCGATGCCGGGATCGCCGCCGACGAGTATGACCATCCCGGGCAGCGCACCGCCGCCGAGCACACGGTCGAGTTCTTCAATGCCGGTCGCCAAGCGCTCTCCTTCATCAGCGCTGACCTCAGTGATCGCTACGGGCCTTGCCGTGGACCTCTCACCCCCACCCCGGTGGCGGTGGGCTTTCATCGACGTATGTTCTTCGACGAAGCTACTCCATTGCTCACACTCGGGGCACCGCCCAAGCCATTTGCTGCTCTGGTAGCCACAGCTCTGGCAAATGTATATCGTGCGAACCTTTCCGATCACTACCTCTCCCCCGGGCGATGAAAGAAACCACTCCGCCCTCCTTGTTTTTCAATGAGACGAATGTCTGTGATGCACATCTCACGGTCCACCGCTTTACACATGTCATACACGGTGAGCGCCGCTGCCGCAACGGCCGTCAACGCCTCCATCTCCACGCCGGTTCTACCGATCACACGTGCTATGCTCTCAATATCGATCCGGCCTGCGCTGGGATCCAGGCCAAACGTCAGGTCGACACTCGTCAACGGCAGTGGGTGACAGAGCGGGATCAACTCAGATGTATGCTTAGCGGCCATGATACCCGCAATTTTCGCCACCGCCAGCGCGTCCCCCTTCTGTAAGGCATTGCGCTGGATCAGCTCCAAGGTCGACGGCTGCATGACGACGACCCCCCGCGCCCGCGCCTCGCGCACCGTATTAGGTTTATCTCCGACATCCACCATGTGAGCCTTTCCGTGGTCATCGATGTGGCTCAAATCCCTCACGGGTATCCTCCCGTCTATCATAGCTGATCGAGAGTCTCGAAACCTTGACAGCTCAAGTATCGACCTGTTATAGTGCCGCCAACTCATTGCGCAGTCGGTATCATTGTCGCGGGTACCACTTGCCCGATGGCCCGCCCGTCGATTTCCCCGACTTGCATTCCTGTCCCACCTTGGGGAGTGCCTCACATCGCCTGGATAGAGGCAGGTTGACCTATTGCTAACAAAGGAGGTGCACAGCAGTGAAGCGTACACATGAGATGATATTCATCGTGGTCCTCTGTACAGTGGTGCTGGGCACGGCCCTTATAGCTCATGCAGCAGACGCCGAGCAAGGGAAAAAGCTGTATGGGCAGTTTTGTGTCACGTGCCATGGAGAGTCAGGCAAGGGAGATGGCGCGGCGGCGGCCGCCCTTAACCCAAAGCCTCGGGATCACACGGACAAAGAATATATGTCGAAGCTGTCAGATGACGACATGCTCAAAGTCATCAAGAACGGTGGAGCCTCTGTCGGTAAATCTCCCCTGATGCCACCTTGGGGAGCTTCGCTGAAAGATGACCAAATTCAGGATATCATTGCCTACGTCCGCACGCTCAGCAAATAGTCTGCCCTTCCAGGCCCGGTACTCCGATTATTCTATCATAATCGGCACCGGGCCGTAATGTTCGATGCGCGAACCTATGAAGTTCCTAGCTTGTTCAGATATTTCTATTGTTCTTGATTTGGGGAGCGCTCTAGAGTGGACCGTTTGCTGTGTATCGCGGCGATGCGGATCATGCGAAAGAGCTTTGCGACCAATTCTGCTGGACATACGCACGGCCGTTCTGGGAAGAGCGATGAGCCGGTCTCCGATGCCATAAACGCACGATCTTGGGACCTCATTGACCATCGATACCTGGCGACAGTTCGCAATGAGGACCTACTGAAGAACATCAAACATTTCGGGGCGGCTGTCGGCAAGTATCTTCCGAGGATAGCCTTTTGAGAGACACTCAGCAATGATCATAGGGGGTCTGATCGCCTTTATGTCGCCTGCAGTTGCGCTTCAACTAGGGAAGGTACCCGTGCCAGCGCTTCCAAGAGCTTTTCGGGGCTTCTGCCCCCTGCTTGGGCCATATCGGCGCGTCCGCCGCCGCTGCCGTCGACCAGGGACGCCAGTGCTTTGGCCAGCTGGCCGGCATGAACGCGATGGGTGAGATCAGGCGTTACCCCGGTCACAAGCGCGACTTTCTCATCCACGACGGTGGCGGCCACGACCACCCCAGAGCGCAGCCGCTCCCTGGCCATATCTACGAGGGCACGAAGGTCTTTTGGGTTCATGCTGCCCTCGTGGAGCGTCAGCACTTTCACGCCGTTGACCTCGGTCACGCCCCTTAACACATCCTGTGTGTGAGCGTTGGCGAGTCGTCCTTTCAGAATCTCAACCTCATGTTCGAGTTCGCGCACCTGCTCGATGAGGCGCTGCACTCTCATAGGCTCTTCAAATGCCTGGGCCTTGAGGAGTTCACGCAACTCATTGAGAACCGCCTCCTCACGCCGGACATGTGCGAACGCTGCCTCCCCCGTGAGTGCCTCGATACGACGGACGCCCGCGGCCACACCACTGATTTGAGTGACCTTCAACAGACCGATTTCGCCCGTCGAACGCAGGTGTGTTCCGCCGCAGAGCTCCATGCTGAAATCGCCGATCTTGACCACCCGTACGTCATCCCCATATTTTTCGCCGAAGAGGGCTACGGCGCCCATCTGCAAGGCGTCGTGTAGCGCCGAGTGCACCACTTCAACTGGTCGATCTTCACGAATGCGCTCGTTGACGAGATCTTCCACGCGGTAGACCTCGCGGTCTGCTAGGCGTCCAAAATGGGTGAAGTCAAAGCGGAGGCGATCGGGAGCCACCAATGACCCTGCTTGCTTAACGTGGTCGCCCAGCACCTGCTTCAACGTGGCATGCAGAATGTGAGTGCCCGTATGATTGAGGGCAATCGCTTGACGGCGATGCGATTCAACCCGGGCGTGGAGCACGTCTTGCACCCGTACGCGTCCACCCTTTACCAGGGCGCGATGTACGATCAGGTCGTGCAGCGGCCGCTTGGTATCCTTGACTTCGAGAATCACATGCGGATTGACCAGCAAGCCCGTATCGCCAACTTGTCCACCCCCCTCGGCGTAGAACGGCGTCTGGTCAACGATGATCTCCACCTCGGAGCCTTCCTCAGCTGCCTCGACCAGTTGGTCATTTTTCAGAATGGCCAGGACGCTTCCCTGGGCCTCCAGCGTGTCATACCCCAGGAAGCGTGTACTCCCGAGTCGGTTCGCGAGCGTGGGATACACCGGGTTGACTACCTCCTCGCCACTCCCCTTCCAGGCCGCCCGGGCCTGCTCGCGCTGGTGATCCATGGCGCGCTCAAAGCCTGCGAGATCGAGCGCCAGCCCCTGATCGCGGACGATCTCCTCGGTGAGGTCGAGGGGGAAGCCATAGGTATCATACAGCTTGAAGACTTCCTCCCCAGGGATCTGTTCCTCCCCACGTTGGCGAATCTCCGCGGAGACCCGCGCCAGGACACGCATGCCCGTCTCCAGGGTATACGCGAAGCGCTCCTCCTCATGCAGTGTCACATTGGCGGCGAACTGTCGCGATGCATTTAATTCGGCATACGCTCCACCCATGTCGTCGGCCACCGCTCCCAGCACCTTATGTAAAAAGGGTTCTACAAAGCCGAGCAGCCTGCCATGACGGGCGGCGCGTCGAATGATCCTCCGTAGCACATAACCACGCCCTTCATTCGATGGCAGTACACCATCGCTGAGAAGGAAGCTGGTGGCGCGGGCATGATCGGCGATGACACGCATGGCCACATCGTGGGCCTCGTCGGCGCCGTAGCGCTTGCCGATCAGTTCCCCGACAAAGCGGATGATAGGACGCAGCAGATCGGTGTCGTAGTTACTGTGCACGCCCTGCAGGACGGCGGTGATGCGCTCAAGCCCCATGCCGGTATCGATGCTTGGTCTGGGCAGTGCGGTCAATTGGCCGCTGAGGTCGCGCTCAAATTGCATGAACACAAGGTTCCAGATTTCTACATAGCGATCGCAATCGCAGCCCACAGTGCAGCTGGCGCGGCCGCACGATAGCTCAGGCCCGTGATCGTAAAAGATCTCCGAGCAGGGGCCGCAAGGGCCGGTGTCACCCATAGCCCAAAAGTTGTCCTTCTCACCGAAGCGGAATATGCGCTCGACCGGCACGCCGATCTGCGTGCGCCAAATCTGGAACGCTTCATCGTCATTTTGGTATATACTGACGTACAGTCGCTCCCGCGGTAACCCGAGAGTTTGGGTAACGAAGGCCCAAGCATAGGCGATGGCGTCGGTTTTGAAATAATCCCCGAACGAGAAATTCCCCAGCATCTCAAAGAACGTGTGATGGCGAGCTGTGCGGCCGACGTTTTCAAGGTCGTTGTGCTTGCCGCCGGCGCGCATGCACTTTTGCGACGTGGCGGCGCGCGTGTAGGGACGACTTTCCCTCCCCAAAAAAACATCCTTGAACTGTACCATACCGGCGTTCGTGAACAGGAGGGTCGGGTCATCGCGCGGGACAAGGGACGAGCTTGGCACTACCGTATGCCCATGGTCAGCGAAGAATTGGAGGAAGCTTTGGCGAACTTCATTGCCGGTCATGATGACTCCTTCAGCCACGTATTGCTCTGTTGTCGGCTGCCAGACGTGGGGATGCTATACTTACAGCACTGGGTTGAGATGTTCCAGAGTGCCACTGATCTTGAGGGCTGTGAAGCCTTGTCGGTCTCGGCGTTGCTTCAGAAATATACCGACGAGGCCGAGCTGCTGCTCCAACGTTTCCGAGGTGTGTACGCGTAAGGTCAGGTCTACGGGGCTTTGTCGCAGGCGCTCGTTCAGTCTGACGTTCCCCTGGACGGCAACCTGCCAATCGCGACCACTCATCTGCACGTCTTTCACCACCACGTGGCGCTGTTGGAGGGCGAGCTCGGCACTGAGCTGATCATAGGTAAGGGAGGGAAGTCGGACGCCGCCGATATCTAGACCGGCGATACTCCCTGACTCGCCCTGAAGAATCAAGCGCCCGTTACCATCTTGCCAGCGCCCATTCGAGAGTTGTAAAGTGATCGTGCCCGCGAGCTTCCCTGCCACGATGGCGTTTCCCAGTTTGGTTGCGAGCGGGTGAGCGGCTGGTCGAATATCTTGCAGATCGACATGGATGCCCAGCAGAGGCCCCTTGCCATTGTGCTCCCACTCGACTGCGCCCAAGAGCATACCACCGTAGAGCTCTCCTTCAAAGCCAATGCGTAACGGATTGGCAAAGGGACGTAGGGTCCGAAGCTGCACCTGAAGTTCTGGCATGCGCATCAGCTCCAACGGTTGGCCATTGACGTCGTGGGTGACACTCACCTCGCTGAACGTCAAACCCGCCGGCAGGAGGGGCTGGATTGACCCGATGCGAATCTGTCCCAATCCATGGTGACTTAGTGCCGAGAGCACGAAAGTGCGGACCTGTTGGCTCGGGAATTTGAGATACGTGAACAGTGCAAACAGCACTACTGCGTAGCATAGATAGCCCGCCAAAATGACCGGTCGACGTGTGCTCCGCATCTGCTGCCCTATCTTCTCTACTGGACTCGCCAGTAGAGGGTCTGACTGACTTGATCGCCGCCCGTTCGGATCAGGGCGCTGATCTGCTGCACCATGTCGCCCACGGTTCCACGAGCCTCGACCGTGTAATAGAGGCTGGTCAATGTGCCCAGGCGCTGAAAATCTTGCAGGGCTTCGCCGCCGACGCCGACCCGCTGGAGCTCGTCGATCTTTTCGATGCGATGCTGTGCCCGCAGCTGCACAATGTCGTCGGCGAATTGTCCCATCTCACGGGTCAAACTTTGCAGGATCGCTATCGGCGCAGTGTTGAGATTAACTCGCCAACTACCTCCCTGCGGCATCGGCACCGCGGCCAGATACAGGTTGGTGGCAGGATCGACGATTCCACCCACGCGTCGCGCCCCGAGCTTGAGCAGTACCTCGTCGGTGAAGCCTTTGATGAGACGGAGTTCGGCGATCGTTTCCATGGACCCATTCCTGGCCGCATAGGGCTTCTCCAGACCTCGGTAGTAGCTGCTCTCAGCACCTCCTGCACCCGTGGGAATATCATCAACATCGATCCAATCGACCAGGGCACCGACGAGCGTCGGATCGACGCCGAGCCTTTGAAAGAGATCTTGCATCGGCTGAATCCATGGGTTGACTGTTTGGGCCTCACTTGGTTGAGCGCCGCGCCGCGTTTGGGGAGATTGGGTTCTAGCGCTCTGCTGCACCTGGGGCACTTGGGCCCCGGCAGTCTGCTGAGGCGGAGCTGTGTCGACGACCAGCGCGTTGACGTTGATCTTACCTGTTTCGTCGATGACGCGCACGGTAGCCGATCCCTCGCCGATCGGCAGCGT
Source organism: bacterium (assembly GCA_046727435.1). Classification (GTDB taxonomy): domain Bacteria; phylum Tectomicrobia; class Entotheonellia; order J063; family CAVPRW01; genus CAVPRW01. Next base: position 19,371 of record JBKPCR010000230.1, read on the forward strand.
ATGGGAACCCCCCGCGAGGAGAGTATTCTTTAGCTCCTCGAGTTCCTGGATATTCCGGCTGAACAGCTCCTTGACCACAGTGACGCCGGACTTAGCCAGATAATAGGCTTTGATTCCATCGCGAAAATTGGTCGAAGCATGGACATCGACCCGCATCAAATAGTTCAGATCGAGCACGATAATCGCCACCAGCGTGACGATGATCAGCGTGATAACCAGCGCCATACCAGCTTCGTCGGTCATTGGCTGAGACCAGCGCTGCCTATGGGGTCCATGTATCATTGTCACCACCATTCCGAGAGCTGAAAACTCACCATCGAGGCCTTCTAGCGCGAGAGTACAAAGTCTGTGATCATCTCGAATGGGCGTAGCTGTCCACGCTGGTCCGCCAATAGAAGCGTGATCTTCACGCGTGCCGGCATGCGTTTGCCACCACGGGGTTGACGGGAATTCCAGTCAAGGTATTCCGTGCCCTGGTCATCATAGTACTTAAAGTCAAGTCCGTAGGCCACCTCAGTCAGTAGAAACAGGCGGTCCTGATCAGAGTCCTCAGGGTCCAAACTGCAATTCACCCGTCGGAAGAGCGCACGGCCTTCCAATGGCTCGTTCACCGGCTCGATACTGTAGGTCACACGGCACATCTCTGTATCAGGGACGTCAGGGCGTTGCGTCGGTAGAACGGTGGAGAATGCCAGCTTATCCGCCGGATTATTGGCTTGCGTGCGATCTTCCCCGAGAAAGGTGATGGGCTCTGTTTTGCCTTGCTGCAATGCTTGCTGCGCTTGCTGGGGGGGCTCCGTAACATAGGACGAACGCAGATCATTCACCATCAGCTGGAGTAACACCCGTGCTTCATGATAGACCTGCAACAGATCACGCGCGCGGGCAGCACGATCCACGGCGGCGGAGTATGTCCCAAATAGAATCACCAGGATGGTCGCCATAATGCCGATAGCAATCATCACCTCCAGCAGCGTGAACCCCGCGGCAGCACGCCAACGCCCTGGACTCTCGATTGGCCTATCAGCGATCATTTGCGGATGACGAATGTGATCAATTCCACGGAACGTCGTCCCCGATTATCGTCCCATGAAACGTCTACATGGGCCTCGAGAATATTCGCCAGTGGCGTCGAGACCACTCGCTCCTTCCACCGAAATGCCGCATACTCGGGCTCATCAAAGGTCCCTTCCCGCTCCAGGGAGCTGGGAACGTCGCTGCTCTCAAGGACCACCATGCGTCCCTGGGCGAGCAGCGTGGCGACGGTGACATTTGTCGATTCATTGAGCAGCGCAATGCTGGTGTTTTGCGAATGTACATAGGTTACCACCGTGAAGGCGATAATGGCTAGAGCCACCATGACTTCCAGCAACGTGAATCCATCAGCGCTTTTGCACCACTTCGAGTTCACGATACCCTGGCTCGATGGTCACACGGCCGCTGAGCGGGTGGATCAGCACGGACAGTTGCGAGCCATCGTCGGCGCGGAGATGGACGATTGTGCGATCGACCAACCCCGACGGAAAAAACTGAGTGTAGGCCTGCCCCTCTTTAACTTTCTCTGCAGCGGTGACCACGTCCTCGAACTGTATGCCGGTGGGGAGCCTGCGCCGGCGGGTAAAGTTTGACAATTGATCTTCGATGAACTCCCCCTCGTCATTCGGGACGGCAACCCAGATCTCTCCATCGTTGATGTGATAGTTCAGACGGTAGACCCGCTTCTTGACCGTGGACTGATCGTACAGATGGCGAACCATGCCGGTGATCAGATGGCCGGTGCTATTAAGTCGTTGCCCCACCAAGACCGCACCGAACCGGGGAATACTGAGGAGCAGAAGAAAGCTGAGGAGGAGGATGACGATGGAGAGTTCAACGAGCGACAGCCCGGCCTGAGTCCAGATGATCTGAACTCGAGATGTCATCATCACTTTCCTGTCCGTCGGTCCCCACAGAAATGATCTCATAGCCTTCCCCACGACGCCCGGGCGCGAAATACACATACCGATTGCCCCATGGGTCTAGGGAAACCCCTTTCTTGAAGTAGCCGCCGTCCATCCACTTCGCTGGAATACGACCGGTCGATGGCTTGACAATCAAAGCGTCGAGCCCCTGCTCGGTCGTGGGATAGAAGCCGTTATCAGCTTTGAACAGCTCTAGGGCTCCCTCAAGACTGGCGATGTCAGCACGCGCCTTTTCGCGTTTGGCCTTTTCGGTATACCCGGTGATGTTCGGGATGACCAACGTCGCAAGCAGGCCGAGAATGATGATGACCACCATGATCTCGATCAAGGTAAATCCCTTGCTCTCGGCGAGCAAGCGGGCCATGTGGGTGGGGCTGGTCTGCATCGTTTTATCCATAATTTTCCCTTCGACGCTCAGGCTTTGGTATAGCGCGCGATCAAGCTGTCCCAATGGCCCTGGGCCCTGAGGATGAGCTCGATCACTTCGCGCACAGCACCCTGCCCGCCTGGGCGCTGCGTAATCAAATGGGCGGTGGCTTTGACCTCATCCACAGCGTCCGCCACCGCCACCGCCAGGCCTACCCGTCGCAACAAGGGGATGTCTATCAGATCATCCCCGATATATGCCACCTCGTCATGGGTGAGCTCAGTGTCCACCAAGATCTTCTCATAGACTTCAAGTTTATTCCAGATTTTCTGGAACACCAGCTCAATCCCTAACTCTTCGGCGCGACGCGTAATCGTCTCGGACTCTCGGCCACTAATAAGCGCGGTTCGCAGCTTAGCGCGGTGTGCCATGACGATTCCATGGCCATCTTTGACATCGAACACTTTTAACTCATGGCCATGACCATCCTGGATAATCCGCCCGTCAGTGAGGACACCGTCCACATCCATCATAAGCAGGCGGGTCTTGCGTGCGCGTTCGAGGAGTGTCAACATAGTCACATCAATCCAGCTTTGAGCAGATCATGCACATGAAGCACACCAATCGGTCTTGTATCCGCATCGATGATCAGTAGCGAGGTGATCGAGAATTTCTCCATGAGGGCCAGCGCCTCAACAGCTGGAGTGCCAAGCTCAACGGTCTTGGGATGCTTGGTCATCAACTCACAAGCGTTTAGAGGCCCTAGGTCGGCAATTCGTTCCATCGATCGCCGCAAGTCACCATCGGTGATGAGTCCCTGCAGGCGCCCGGCACCGTCAACGACACAGGTTAGGCCCAAGCGCTTGCCGGACATCTCGAGGATCACTTCTTTCAGCGAAGCATCTTCAGCAACGCGGGGGATTTCGTCGTCGCGGTGCATTAAGTCTCTGACCATCAGCGCGATTCGGCGCCCAAGACGGCCACCCGGGTGGAAGAGGGCGAAATCTCCCTGCTCAAACCCGCAGTGCGTCATTACCGCGATGGCCAGCGCATCGCCCATCGCCAAAGTTGCCGCGATACTGGCGGTGGGGATCAAGCCAAAGGGGCCGGCCTCCTGTGAGACCTGCACGTTGAGCACGACATCGCTGCGCTTTGCGAGAGTTGAATGCGGGTTGCCAGTGATGGCGATCAGCTTTAGGCCGAAACGATTGTTGATGATCGGCAGCAGGCGCAAAATCTCATCGGTTTCCCCACTATTCGATACTGCCAGTAGCACGTCGCCGCGCGCCATCATGCCGACATCGCCGTGAGCGCCATCAGCGGGATGTAGGAAGAAGGCTGGGATGCCGAGGCTAGCGAAGGTTGCCGCTAACTTGCGCCCGATCAGGCCGGATTTTCCCATACCAGTGACCACGACGCGCCCCTGACATTGACCAATCATTTCCACGCCCTTGAGAAATTCTGCACCCAGGCGTTCATGTAACTGGGCAATCGCCTCGCTTTCCAGGTCAAGCACACGCCGCGCCTGCTCAAGTGCCTCGGCGGTCATTGTCGTTTGCCACGCAGCGTTCGTCGCTCCGCCCATAAATGCTCTCGCCTCTCGAATTCGACAGGAAGTGTGATCAAAATAGCACAAGGCCCGATCATTGTCTAGCCTCTCCCGCTGAGGCTTCGGCCGCTCCACGGGAAGGACATCGCTCCGGCAGGCAAGATGCCTCAGCGCATTTTCTTGCCGCCTGCCAAGGTAAGTTTGTTATACTCTTGTCAAGATGCTCTTGAGCACAGTACCAATAGCATCTTTACTGCTGCAAAGTAGTTTCCCACACGGTGTCTTCTTCACAGAAAAGGACATATTCCCAAGGATGCAATCTCTACTCCGATTTACGGGCGCTTGGATATTAGTTGCTTTCTATGCTGGTGGCATTTCCATCGGTTCGTCTCTGTCACATCGACCATTGGTCTCGACCTTTGATCTACCATACTTCGATAAGCTCTGTCATTTCACCGAATACAGTGGTCTAACCTTTTTGCTGATTCGCGCTTTGTCCTTGACAACCGCTACCCGCGCTTCCACAGCGCTTGCCGTATGTGCAGCCATCCTGGTTGTACTCTACGGTGCATCTGATGAACTCCACCAAGCGTTCACACCCAACCGCGTCATGAGCGGCTATGATCTCTTGGCGGATGCCGTGGCGGCTGGCGTGGTTGCTGGGGTCTGGCTATGGGCACGGCGTCGCTGGCCCACAGTGGTAAAGTCATGAGGCCAACCAGCGAGGAGCAGGTCGTATGCCACCGACGGAATCCCGTTCTCCATGCAACTCTGAAGTCGACATGCAACTCTGAAGTCGACGGCGATGAGTGCACGGAGGGCAAGTCGTCCCATGCGTTTTTCTGCGCAGATTGCGTGAACGTGCAGGAATGGGCATGATCAATGCTCTGAATCAGCGATCCATTAGGGAGAAACAGCTCTGCTGAGCCGGTCGCGGCAGCGTCCACCTAAGGGCCTATAGCACCTCGTCACGCCGGAGCTTCTCGATCCGCTCTGGAGAGTAGCCTAACCCGGTAAGTAACGCTTCTGTATGCTCGCCCAACGCCGGAGCGGGGAGGGGAATATCCACCGGCGCCTCGCTTAGCCGCAACGGAAACCCGAGCAATCGCCGATGCCCGGCCGTGGGATGGTGGTGCTCAAGCACCATGCCGTTATGCCGTACCTGTGGGTCGGCGAACACCTGTTGCAGATTGAGAATCGGACCACAGGGGATGTGTTGCTGATGGAGGATGCCGATCCAGTCCGCGGTGGTCCGCAGGCGTAGTGTGGTGTTGAGGGTGTCGGTAAGCGTATCGCGATGTGCGGCGCGTAGGTGCGGCGTGGCAAAGCGGCTGTCAGCCCACAAGTCTCCCAATTCGAGAGCTATGCACAAACGACGAAACGCCGCATCCGGCCAGGCTGTGATGTTGATATAGCCGTCCTGCGTTTCGAAAGTCCCGGCTGGGCCGAGGTCATGGAGATGATTGCCTACCGGGGGCACTAGCACGCCGCTGTCAAGGAAATTTGCGGCGCGGGCTGTGAGCATGCTGATGAGGCTATCGAGGAGGTTCGCTTGAATTTCCTGCCCCCGGCCGGTGTGCTGACGATGCGTCAACGCCAGCAAAATCCCACAGGAGGCGAAAAGCCCGGCGATGGCATCAGCGATGGACACCCCCACACGCATCGGGGTGCCATGGCGATCGCCAGTGACGCTCATTAGCCCTGACATCCCCTGGGCGATTTGGTCGTAAGCCGGCCAGAGACTGTATGGCCCAGTCTTCCCAAATCCCGAGATCCCGCAATAAATTAACTGGGGATTGATCTGACTGAGGACCGTGTACCCCAATCCCAGCCGATCCATGACATCCGGCCGGTAGTTCTCCACCAGCACGTCCGCGGTTTTCGCCAGACGCTGGAAAATTTCCTTTCCTGCCGCGGCCTTGAGATTTAGGGTGAGGCTTTTCTTGTTACGATTCAGATCGAAGAACACAGGCTGCCCGCCGTGGGCCTCTGACTCCGGGTCACCCTTGCCGCGTGTGAGGTCCCCCTCGCCAGGGACCTCGACCTTGATGACCTCGGCACCCATGTCGGCCAGTAGCATGGTGCAGTATGGACCCGACAGGACTCGACTCAAATCCAGGACGCGCAACCCTGTAAGGGGTAATGTCATGCTGACACCTGAGCAGCGAGAATCATCAATGGGGCCGGTATTGGTGGTCGCTAAGGTGTGAAACGCTGCAAGCATCGAAGTTTTTCCAGGGCGGCGCCGGAATCGATTGCCTGCGCCGCCAGCTGGACCCCTGCCTTCAGATCGGCAACAGTACCAGCGACGGCGAGCGCTGCTGCAGCATTGAGTAGGACCACATCCCGATGAGGTCCCGGTTTCCCTTCTAGCACGGCCATGGTAATGTCGGCGTTTTGTGGCGCATCTCCGCCCGCTAGTGCGCCCAGAGGAGCACGGCAGAGTCCGAATTGCTCGGGGATGATGGTATACGAGGCAATCCTGCCCGCCTCGAGAGCGGTAATATAGGTGTCCCCACTGATAGTGATTTCATCCAGACCATCTGCACCGTGCACCACCATGGCTCGCGTGGAGCCCAGGTTGCCCAACACGCGGGCCATCGGTTCAGCGAACTGCTGCCGGGAGACGCCCAAAAGCTGCCGCTTGGCCCCAGCAGGATTGGTGAGCGGGCCGAGGATGTTAAAGATGGTACGCACGCCGATCTCGCGTCGGGGGCCGATGGCGTGCTTCATGGCGCTGTGGAACAGCGGCGCGAAGAGAAATGTGATACCCACCGCCGCCAGACACGTCTCGGCCCTCTCGGGGCTGAGCTCGATCGCCACCCCCAGTGCCTGCAGGAGGTCCGCGCTACCGCAACGACTCGACATGGC